>JANNOS010000133.1:0-31432 GCA_031399315.1 Methylophilaceae bacterium
GAAACCAATGGCTCCTTGTAATCCCAACGCAGGAGCGTTGTTGGGTTTTGCGCAGCAAAAACGGAGCAGAAAGACTTTCGAAGGCCTTGTTGCAAATTCTCAATTTGACTTATTAGTTGAACACAGCAATGGAGCCAGCAATCTTGTTTTTAGTTGGGCAGACGGTGTTTCGTCGCAAGCATCACAGCAACGGAACGAGGCTATCTACTCGATAAATACGACTCTTAATGAAGTTAATGTGCCAATATTTAATGGGTTACAAATGTATGGTGCCAGCCAAACCATTGGCGGTTATTTTCATGCATACACTCCATATGTTTATAGATTTTCTGCACAACGACAGCCAGCAGGTATTTCTCTAGCATACGACAATGCAAAGCTTGACCGAGTAGCAACTAATCTCCCATTTTGCCTCAATCACCTTCAGTCAAATGATGCTGAAGGACACAAGCAACTTTGCGAATTAGTTAACCGTGTTTTCCCTAATATACAGTGGGTACAAGCCCCGCCAATTAATAATACACAATTTGAAGTACGCTGCCTTCCGCTGCTACCAATTAGCAGACGTGATGACCTTGCTGTACCACTTAACCGTATGGGGTCTGGGATTGGTAATGTAATTGCTATGCTTTATGTAGTTTTAACTTCAAGACAGCCACAAGTGATTGCAATTGACGAGCCGAATTCATTTTTACATCCTCGCGCATTACGTGAGTTGTTACAAATACTTGCTACTAAAGCAACGCAACATCAAATCATATTGACAGCACACTCTGCTGACGTTTTAACTGCGATTAAACCAAGTCTAATTACGATGTTTGATTTTGATGGGGCGACTACTGCAGTTAAGCAAGTTGGCGCACAGGATATTTCTTTGCTAAGAACAAACTTATCAGACCTTGGCATACACATGACGGACTTGCATGGTCGTGACCGTGTACTCTGGGTGGAAGGACAAACTGAAGAAATTATAATGCCTGAACTATTAAGAGTTTTTTGTCCTGAGATTGCCGCTGGCACAGCTGTTTTGCGCGTTGAACATACGGGTACTTTTGAAAAGAAGGGAGTTGATCCTGCAGAAGTTTCCAAGCTATATACTCGACTTTCAGGCTCATCTGCACTCGTTCCACCAATGGTGGCAATACTTCTAGACAGGGAGCTACATAGCAAGGAAGAGTGTGCCAAACTTGAGAGGAAAAGCAATCTTAAGTTTTTAGAGCGTAGGATGTTGGAAAATTATGTATTAATTCCAGAAGCTATTGCCGCAGTACTTAATGCGCTTGGCGAGGCTGCAACAACAGAAAAAATTACTGAATTATTAAAAAATCGAGGAGTAACTGAGGCTTCAGATTTTACGAAATTAGATGGCGCAAAGATATTAAAAGAAATATTTACGGATGTCTCAGAAGCTCGCCATGAGTTTAAGAAAACTCGAGATGTGCCAGAATTAATTTCTTACCTTCTTGTAAATCAGACGGAAAAACTTAGTGAGTTGGGCACGTACTTGAAAAAACTCTTTAAGAATAAAGGTAAGTAAGGCTATTAAAATAGATGCTCTGCAAGCCGTATAAATATTGGCTTGCAGAGCATCTATTTTATTACAACTAGCTTAATACAACCTTTAGTAAACTAACTTTTGGAATAAAGTTTACTGGTTTAAACGTACTGCAGTCGTTATTGAATTACAACAATGTCGCTTTTAACTGATGTAACACCTTTGGTATTTTTAGCAAGTTGTACTGCTTGGTCAGCTTCAGCTTGTGATTTAACTGTACCAGACAATTGGACTAAGCCTTTACTATCTGTTTCAACTTTAATGTCACTTGCGCTAACCGCTTTGTCTTTAGCAAATTCTGCTTTTACTTTAGCAGTAACCATCGTATCGCTTAATTTAGTTGATACAGGGTCACCATCAGCTGCAAATGCAGCCATAGGCATTACTAACGCACTAATAACTAAAAGACTTTTAAGATTCGTTTTCATAATAATTCCTTTTCTGTAATTGAAATTGAATGTGTTTAAAACACATGACCCCATTCTAGAGAGATGAAAAAATCATTTAATAAGGCAATCTCTGAAACTAGTGTAGGAATGCTCTTACAGAGAAATTCTCTGTAAAACAGATGCCTTGCGAGCCCCGTGGATATTGGCTCGCAGAGCATCTATTATTAGCGTAAACCGCCTGTGATATAAAGTGTTTCATCAGATAAAGGACAGGCCAAGATTTTCTACAGAGTGGTGGACTCTAAGCTGTTTAATCAACATAGGTGTCAAAATTTCAACACAACTTAACAGCGTAATATTTATAACATATTGATTTATATTAGTTAAATTAACTTTCATTATTGGCATTCAATTTGCAAATACTTAATTATTTTAAGTTTAATTTGAAAATTGAAGGATGCTAAATAATGTTGAAGACTGTTGGTGTATGGGTTTTAGTTAGTGTGATTTCTGTGGCATCATTCAACGCTACAGCCGATGAGTCGGCTAAAGTTAAAGTAATAGCGACGGGGCAAAACATTAATATCGCTTTAGGTGATATGTTAGCGCTGCAATCTCCGCATGAAATATTGCGCAAAAAAGAGGTTTCGCAAGACGAGAAAAGCCATGATGCGCAGTTAGGTTTGGTAGAAAAAGCGCCGCAAAAAGCGCCAGAACATCGGGGTTTACTTGCAAGTCTATGGTTGCTGGGTGCCGCGCTGTCTTTATTCGTATTACGTGCTAGCAGACGAAAAGTCTAATTTTACATTCACGCATTAAGCTTTAACATATATTAAGTTTTAAAAGTACGTTTGAAACTAAATTTGGCAATCTATTTGGCAATCTATTAGGTGCAGGCCTAATGGTTGCCGTTTTTAATTCTTGCCGACCATCTTAATTCTTAACTGCAAAAATTCATATTCTTGCGCGCAATATTTACCTAAGCTCTTGCTGAAATAGGCTATCTAAGTAATAATTTAGCCTTTACCAAAAAGCGGTTTAATTGCTGGCTTTTTTAAGAATTCAAACAGGGTTTCATAGCATTTAAAAAATTGAGACCTTAAGCCACTAACATGAGGGAGAAAACAATGGCAACGCGTAATGATTTAGCCAACGCCATCCGTGCACTTGCAATGGATGCAGTACAAAAAGCAAATTCTGGCCACCCAGGCGCGCCTATGGGCATGGCGGAAATTGCAGAAGAATTATGGAATAACCATTTAAGCCACAATCCAAAAAATCCAAAATGGGCAAACCGCGATCGCTTCGTGCTTTCTAACGGTCACGGCTCTATGTTGATTTACTCATTGTTGCACCTCTCAGGCTACGATTTAGCTATTGAGCAATTGCAATCTTTCCGTCAATTACATTCACAATGTGCTGGTCACCCAGAGTACGGTTACGCCGCTGGTGTTGAAACAACCACCGGTCCATTAGGTCAAGGGATTGCTAACGGCGTTGGTTTTGCGATGGCTGAAAAGTTAATGGCTAGCCAATTCAACAAACCTGGCCACGATATTGTTGACCACAGCACTTATGTGTTCTTGGGCGACGGCTGTATGATGGAAGGCGTTTCACATGAAGCTTGCGCATTAGCGGGTACTTGGGGTTTAGGTAAATTAACAGCATTCTGGGATGACAACGGTATTTCTATCGATGGTCACATTGAAGGCTGGTACACAGACGACACAGCTAAACGTTTTGAATCATATGGCTGGCATGTACAATCAGTCGATGGTCACGATGTTGCTGCGATTGGCGCGGCGATTGCTGCAGCTAAAAAAGTAACTGACAAACCATCATTGATTTGCTGTAAAACAATCATTGGTAAAGGTTCACCAAACAAATCTGGTTCTCATGATTGCCACGGTTCTGCATTAGGTGATGCTGAAGTTGCTGCAACTCGCGCTGAAATCGGCTGGCCACATGCGCCATTTGTGATTCCAGCGGACGTTTATGCAGGTTGGGATGCAACCGCTAAAGGTGCGAAATTTGAGTCTGATTGGAATGCCAAATTCGATGCGTACGCAAAAGCGTTCCCAGCAGAAGCGGCTGAGTTCAAACGTCGTACGGCTGGCGAATTACCAGCAAACTGGACAGCTGAAACAGACAAAATCATCGCGGCAGTAAACGAAAAAGCAGAAGGCAACGCTTCACGTAAAGCATCACAAAACGCAATTACAGCATTAGCCCCATTATTACCTGAGTTCTTAGGCGGCTAAGCTGACTTATCAGGATCTAACCTAACAGCAGCAGCTAGCTTTAAACATGTAAGCGGTAAAGAGCCAGGCAACTACATCTCTTACGGCGTACGTGAGTTTGGTATGGCGGCGATTATGAACGGTATGGCATTGCACGGTGGTTTATTACCATTCGGCGGTACATTCCACATGTTCTCAGACTACATGAAGAGCGGTATGCGTATGTCTGCATTAATGCATCAACGTGTAGTTTATGTATTAACCCATGACTCTATCGGTCAAGGTGAAGACGGTCCTACACACCAACCAGTAGAAAATACCTCTGGCCTACGTTACATTCCACGTATGGATGTATGGCGTCCAGGTTCTGCAACAGAAACAACAGTGGCTTGGGTTGCTGCGGTTGAGCGTGCAGAAGGCCCTAGCAGCTTAGTGCTTTCACGTCAAAACTTAGCTGGGATTAAGCATAATGCAAGCGACTTTGCAGGTATTCGCAAAGGTGGTTATGTAATGTCTGATTGCGCTGGTAAAGCAGATTTGATTTTCATCGCGAATGGTTCCGAGTTGGATTTAGCTGTGAAAGCCGCTGCTGAATTAACAGCTGCAGGCAAAAAAATCCGCGTGGTTTCAATGCCATCAACCAATGTATTCGACCGTCAAGACCAAGCGTATAAAGACAGTGTATTAACCGCTGGCGTTAAACGCGTGGCGGTTGAAGCAGCGCATCCAGACTTCTGGCGCAAATATGTTGGTTTAGACGGTGCTGTAGTGGGTATCGACACATTTGGTGAATCAGCACCAGGTGGTGTGTTAATGAAACACTTTGGTTTTACAGTTGAAAACGTAATAGCAGTCGCTAAGACAGTATTATAATTTGTAAGGCAACTACCCAAAAGGGCCTCTACTTGAGGCTCTTTTTATTTGGTAAACTGGTGGTCTGGTAAATTGGCAGAATGATTAATTGTAGGGATTAATATGAGTATTCGTGTAGGCATCAATGGTTTTGGTCGTATCGGTCGTATGGTATTGCGGGCGGCTTTTCAAGAAACTGAGTTTGGTGATATTGAAATATCGGCTGTTAATAGTTCTTATGATATAGATTATATGATCTATATGTTGAAATACGATTCTGTACATGGGCGTTTTGATGCTGATGTGCATGCAGAAAACGGCCATATGATGATTAATGGTAAAAAAATTCACATTACTGCCGAACGCGACCCAAACAAGATTGACTGGAAAGCCAGTAAAACAGACGTTGTTGTAGAATCTACAGGGGTGTTTTTAACTAAAAATTCCTGCCAAGCACACATTGATCAAGGAGCGAAAAAAGTGGTGCAATCCGCGCCGAGTAAAGACGACACACCTATGTTTGTGTATGGCGTGAATCATCAAGAGTACAAAGGGCAGGCGATCCTTTCAGCGGCTTCTTGCACGACGAATGCTTTAGCGCCCATAGCAAAAGTATTAAATGACAGCTTTGGCATTAAACGCGGCTTAATGACGACCATACATGCGGTAACTGCTTCACAAAAAACTGTGGATGGTACTTCAAGCAAAGATTGGCGTGGTGGTCGCGGTGTATTTGAAAACATTATCCCATCAAGCACTGGTGCGGCTAAAGCGGTAGGTTTGGTGATACCTACACTTAATAAAAAACTCACAGGTATGTCCATGCGCGTGCCTTCTAGCGATGTTTCAGTAGTCGATTTAACAGTAGAACTAGAACAAGAAACTAGTTACGAAGCAATTTGTGCTGCGATGAAAACGGCATCGGAAGGCGAGCTTAAAGGCGTGCTTGGTTACACAGAAGATAAAGTGGTTTCCACCGATTTTCGTAGTGATTCTGCTGCTGGTGTTTTTGATGCGGATGCGGGCATTATGCTAGATTCAACTTTTGTGAAAGTGATTGGTTGGTATGACAACGAATATGGCTATACTTGTAATTTGATTCGTCTTGTTCAATATATTTCAAAATAGATAGCACTCCGTGAAATTCATCAAAATGACAGACCTAGATTTACGTGGTAAACGCGTATTTATTCGTTCCGACCTGAATGTGCCAGTCAGTCATGGCAAAGTCACTTCTGACGCGCGCATTACCGCCAGCATGGCAACCATTGAATATGCACTCAAGCAAGGTGCAAAAGTCATGGTGACTTCGCATTTAGGCCGTCCTGAAGAAGGTGTTTATAGTGAAGAAAACTCGCTACAACCAGTCGCTGATGTGATGAGTGAAAAGCTGGACAAACCCGTACGCTTGGTTAAAAATTGGTTAAGTGCTGAAGCGCCAGCAGGTAGTATGACTATCGAAAATGGCGAGTTAATTTTGCTAGAAAACTGTCGCTTTAATGTAGGCGAGAAAAAGAACAACGATGATTTAGCCAAAAAATATGCATCACTTTGCGATATTTTTGTGATGGACGCCTTCGGCACGGCACATCGCGCAGAGGCGAGCACACATGGTATTGCTAAGTTCGCACCAATCGCTTGCGCAGGTATATTACTGACAGGCGAATTAGAAGCGTTGACTAAGGCATTGCTTAACCCTAGACGCCCGATGGTGGCGATTGTGGGTGGCAGTAAAGTATCGACTAAATTAAGTGTATTAGAAAGCTTGTCTGATAAGGTAGACCAGCTTGTCGTTGGCGGCGGTATTGCCAATACATTTTTAAAAGCAGCTGGCAAACCTGTAGGTAAATCATTGTATGAAAATGATTTAGTGCCAGTTGCTAAAGCCTTAATGGAAAAGATGGATGCTCGCGGTGCGGCGGTACCGATTGCAGTGGATGTTGTTTGCGGTAAGCATTTTGATGCAAATGAACCTGCGGCTAAAAAAATGGCAGAAAATGTGGATGATGACGATATGATTTTTGATATTGGTCCTGAGTCAGCGCAAGCGCTGGTCGATATACTCAATAATGCGGGTACCATTGTGTGGAATGGCCCAGTTGGCGTGTTTGAGTTTGACCAATTTGGTGAAGGTACTAAAACGTTAGCGCATGCGATTGCAGAAAGTAATGCATTTACTTTGGCAGGCGGTGGTGACACCATTGCAGCGATTCAAAAATACGGCATTGAAAGTCAGATTGATTATATTTCAACTGCTGGCGGTGCTTTTTTAGAGTTCCTTGAAGGTAAAACATTACCCGCAGTTGAAATTCTAGAGCAACGCAGTGTGTCGTCATAGTTTTTAAGTCTCGTTATTGAAGTCTAAAGGCAATAGTCTTGAAAAATGGTCTTTTAAGTGTTGGTGGGCTATATGCTAAAGTATGATTCAATACATGGCCTAAAAAAGGAGCATGGGTAAATGGCTATCACTATTGATAAGCTCATTCGTAAGCCCGTCAGGTTATTAGGTGTTCCGCTTGATTTAGAGTTACACGCAGTAGAAAAGAACGTTTTGTGTGGAGGGGAGTCAACGGATGTCGCGCCATCTATCTATCTGCCAGGTCATTTTGACCGCATTAAATCGACTAATACTAGCACCGACTTGACATTGGCGTATGAGCATGCCCATCAAACGCATACTGTACATGGGCCAACGCTACTTTATAATGTGGGTGAAGTGCGTATGTGGAATGGCCTTATATTAAAAAATAAACGCAACTATGTTTTGCGTAGAGTAAGCAGTCAGGATGATTTTGAATCGATTGATTTAGACCGTGCTTTAATTGCCGATACTGACGAGGGACATGAGTATTTTGGACACTGGCTACGCGATGATGTGACATCATCATTAATTGGCAATGACAGCATGCCGCCGATTTTTATGCAAAGTGTCAAGTACGCGCATGCCGCAGAGTATAATCAATTAATGGATATTCGCGTATTGCTTGCAAAAAATGGACGTGTGAAAAATCTACATTTACTACGAGATTTTTCGCAAAACTCTCATCGTATTGGGCGCTATTTAACCATGCGTTGCAGAATACAAGAAAAACTGAAGCCAAAAAGTTGTACTTATACGGGTGTATTTATTGCCCGCGGTGCGCTAGGTATGAAGCGTAGTTTAACCAATGAGCCTGAAGTGATAGACCACTTGGTGAACCGTGGTTTTGATGTGATTTATCCAGAAAAAATGAGCGTAAGCGAGATGCATCGTCGCCTTTGGGATGCTTCCATGGTCATTTGTGTAGAAGGCAGTGCGCATATGCATGCTTTACGGCCTATGGCCTTAAGTGGCGCATTATTGCACCTACAGCCACCGTATCGGTTTGTGGATATTGATAAAGGGGTGTTTAATAGTATGGGGCGTCAGTATGGGTTTTATGTATGTGCACCTGGGCATACAAAACAAGATTTTTTTGTAGACAATTTTTCTGATTTTGATAAGTTAATTGATTTAATGCGTGACGCTTGTGCAAAAAAACACCAATAGATGAGAGCGTGCTTTGATTAACAAGTTGTATAGGGTTGCTGCTAAGCTTTTAGGCAGGCCATTAAATTTAGATGATTTTAAGCATGTGGCACAAGTGCTATGCCCTGCAGAAGAGCAAAATGTACCACCCGCAATTTATATAGAAGACCATTTGTTGCATGTTACAGGGACGCACCACATGTCTTCTATTGCGTATGAGCTAGAATGCTTACACCAAAAGACTGCGCAGCATGGGGCAACAATGCTTTATCCAATAGGCGAGACTAGACTTTTTCGTGGTGGGTTGTGGACAGCAAAGCATGAAGTAATGACACGGCTTTTAAAGTCAAATGATGAAGTGTATTCTGTTGAGCTGGATAGCGCAGTTTTAACAGACTCCGACATAGCCCATCAATATTTTGGACACTGGCTGAGTGATACCGTACCTGCATCATTGGTTGGGAGCGCCGATATGCCGTCAATTGCGTTTAGAAAACCACACTACCCTCATGCAGGTGAGTATGCTGATTTGTTTGGGCTAAATCCCTTGTACGGTAATAGCGGCAAGATAAATAATTTACATTTATTAGATGATTGCGCGCAAAACTCTTATAAGGTGAAACGTTATTTAGAATTGCGCCAACGCATAAAACAGAGACTCGAACCCTTAACGGATTGCGCCCACGCTGGTGTTTTTATGGCTAGGGGGCAAACTGGGGTAAAACGTAGTTTAAGTAACGAGCAAGCTGTTATTGAACACTTGCAAAAGCGTGGTTTTGATATTATTTATCCAGAAAATATGACAGTAGCCGACTTAATGCGAAAGTTGTGGAATGCCCCTATGGTAATTTCTGTAGAAGGTAGCGCGCTTAACCACAATATTTATTCTATTGCCTTAAATGGTGCCTATTTAATTTTACAACCTCCGCATTTGTTTAACCATGTGCATAAGGGAATATGTGATGCGATGGATAGACCCTATGGGTTTTATGTTTGCAAGCCAGCACAAAATCCAGACGAATTTTATGTAGACTCATTCCCAGATTTAGATAAGGTGATAGATCGGTTACATAACGAAACAGTCAAGAGATTGGTTAAAAATTAGGACAAAAGCTAAATTAAGGAATATTTTTTGACACATATATTAACCAACACTTCTATTAAAAGTTTGCCGTTGATTCACCAAGGCAAAGTACGTGATATTTACGCGATAGATGAAAACACGATGCTTTTGGTAAGCACCGATAGGCTTTCAGCGTTTGACGTGATCTTGCCTACAGGCATCGCCAATAAAGGCGCGATGCTCACACAGATGGCGAATTTTTGGTTTGAAAAACTCAAACATATCGTGCCAAATCATTTAACGGGCATAGATCCAAGCTCAGTCGTTACTAGCAAAGACGAAGTCGCACAACTGGGTAGGCGCGCAGTGGTCGTAAAGAAGCTAAAACCCTTGCCGATAGAAGCGATTGTACGTGGTTATTTAGTAGGTAGTGGCTGGAAAGAGTATCAGGCAAAAGGCACGGTGTGCGATATTGCTTTACCCGCAGGTTTGCAACTTGCACAAAAATTGCCACAGCCATTATTCACGCCATCGTCCAAGGCCGCAGTGGGCGAGCATGATGAAAATATCAGCATCGCGCAAGTTGAAGCTTTAATCGGCAAAGAGATGGCGCAAAAAGTGGCTAAAGTAGCGATTCAACTTTACACCGAAGCCGCTGAATACGCCCTCACCAAAGGTATTATTATTGCCGATACCAAATTTGAATTTGGCCTAGATGACAATGGTGTATTGCATGTTATGGATGAAGTTCTCACGCCAGATTCCTCTCGTTTTTGGCCTGCGGATAGTTATGCTGTTGGTAGCAACCCACCGAGTTACGATAAGCAATATGTGCGAGATTGGCTGGAATCTATTGCTTGGAACAAAACCCCGCCAGCGCCAGCCTTACCAGATGATGTGGCTAAACGAACTTCCGAAAAATATATGGAAGCGTTTGAAAAATTAACCAGCAAGAAGTTGATAGAAAAGTAATTGCAAACTTAATGGCAATTCTTGACAAATTAAAGCAAATCGCCGCAAAATTAAAAGCAGAATTTGAGTTTTATTGTCGTCTTCAAAAGCACCCAAAAACACCCAAATTAGCCAAAGCGTTGCTATGGCTGGCAATAGGCTATGTATTAATGCCGTTTGATTTGATTCCCGACTTTCTGCCCGTGATTGGCCAGTTAGATGAACTTGTCATTATTCCATTACTGTTATATTGCGCCTTAAAATTAACACCGCAGGCCATTATTATGGAATGCAAAGGTTGCGCTACATGATGGACTATTTGATACAAACGTGGCACATGATCTTAGACTTTGATGCGCATTTGCCAGCGCTTGTCGCCATGCATGCAAACTTGGTTTACCTCATTCTGTTTGGGGTCGTGTTTTTACAAATTGGCGTACTACCTTTCTTTTTTCTGCCAAGCAATCCATTTTTATTTGTGTGCGGTGCAGTTTGGGCAGCTTCTGGACTCAGCATCTTATTGCTACTAGTGGTTTTAATTTTAGCCGCTATCCTAGGCAATTTTTCTGGATATTGGCTAGGCAAGACGGTTGGGCAAGCGTTCTTTGTAGATTATCTTAAGTGGCCAAACCAAGCAGCACTTGATAAAACACGGACTTTCTACGATAAACATGGCGAAAAAGGATTCTTAGTTTCTTTATTTTTACCTGTTATTCGCACATTGGCTCCATTTTTGGCGGGTATAACGAGTATGAGCATCGCTAAGTTTGCACGCTCTGCTTCGCTAGGTGCGATTGTTTGGGTGTTGGTATGCGTGCTGGCAGGTTACTTTTTTGGCAATATTCCTATTATTAAAAACCACTTAGGTTTGGTCACTGTGCTTGGTCTGGGCTTGGTGGTTGTATTTTTTGGCTTAAGTAAGGTTTGGCAACATATTAATAGTGTGAAACAAGGTTAAGCAAAAATTGCAATTCCCCAATTTTAGGTAAGCTTCAGCAATAAACTAGTAACAATCTTCGCGTATAATTTCGCTTTTTCAAATATAGGCTTTAAATCAAGATGTCATTAAACTTAGTCCCTTCAGGCAAAAATCTCCCGCATGATTTTAATGTGATTATTGAAATTCCTATGCAGGGCGACCCTGTTAAATATGAAGTCGATAAAGAAAGTGGTGCGCTTTTTGTAGATCGTTTTATGGGGACTTCGATGCAATACCCATGTAACTACGGCTATATTCCGCATACCTTGGCCGATGATGGCGACCCTGTAGACGTGTTAGTGATTACACCCGTACCATTGTTGCCAGGCGTGGTGGTGCGTTGCCGTGCGTTGGGTATGCTGCAAATGACCGACGAAGCAGGTGGTGATGCAAAATTGCTCGCGGTACCAATTGAAAAAGTGTGTGGTTTATATGCTTACCAAAAAACCTATAAAGATGTTTCTCCTTGGCGTTTAGAAATGATCTCGCACTTTTTTGAGCACTACAAAGATTTGGATAAAGGTAAGTGGGTCAAAATTGAAGGCTGGGTGGATATTGATGAGGCACACAAAGAAATTATGGATGGTGTGGCACGCTACGATGAGGCTGAAGTAAAACCCGCATTTTAATTTTGGCGCATACTAAAAAGCCTTGGTTTTTCCAAGGCTTTTTGCTTTTAAATGGCATAGAGAATAAAAAAATTTTCTAGGCAGCAACCACGCCAAATAAGCTACCTACGCCTGCAGTTGCTGCCATCGCAAGTGCTCCCCAAAATGTGACGCGTGATGCGCCCTTTAAAACATTTGCACCACCAGCTTTGGCAGCCAGACCACCTAGTAGCGCTAAAAAAATCAGAGACATGATTGCTACATAAAGACTCACACGCGACTCATGCGCGAGATACGCCACTAATAATGGTAATGCAGCACCAACTGCGAATGTACCCGCAGAGGCAAGTGCTGCTTGAACAGGGCGTGCATTCATAAAGCCAACAATGCCTAATTCATCTCTGGCATGTGCGCCAAGCGCATCGTGTGCAGTAAGTTGTACTGCAACTTGGTGTGCAAGGTCATGCGTTAATCCGCGCTCAACATAAATACCAGTTAATTCTTTAAGTTCACTTTCTTGGTCGTTTTTTAGCTCTAGGCGTTCGCGTGCTAAGTCGGCATTCTCAGTATCGGACTGCGAGCTTACAGATACGTACTCGCCAGCAGCCATAGACATCGCCCCTGCGGCTAAACCTGCGACGCCAGTCAATAAGATTGTTTCGTGCGAGGCATGTGCCGCTGCCACACCAATAATTAAGCTTGCGGTGGATACAATGCCGTCGTTTGCACCTAAAACAGCAGCACGTAACCAGCCAATACGGTGTGAACGATGAAATTCAGAATGTCTTAACATGATAGGTGCCTCAAAATTTTTGCTCTTTCAAATTGCAATTAATAGCTTAAAGCTAAATTATTCCATAACAAAATGATTATAGCGCTTTAACAAACGTGAGTATTTCTAAGATTGATTTGCCCGAGCATAGAGTATTTAAAATAAATGCACCTAAAATGTGCAAGAGGATTTCGTTTGTAAGGTTTCTGCTCGCTTTTGTCATTAATATTTTAATAAAAACAATAAGTTAATATTTACAACTATTGCTGGTTCAGTTGTTGCTTAATTGAAATAATAAACCCCAATTTGGTGATCATGTGATGAGTGATGTTCAGAAAAAATTACAGCAGAATCTAAAAGAAAATATTCGCTATCTTGGCAAAATACTCGGCGAAACAATTCTAGAAAAAGATGGCCAAGCGACTTTTGATTTGATTGAGTCGATACGTATAGCAGCGGTTAAATTTCATCGTGAGAATGATCAAGAGGCGACACTGCTGCTAGAAAAGCTATTAAAGAATCTCACGCCAGAGCAAACAGTATCGGTAGTTCGCGCGTTTAGTTACTTTAAGCATTTGGTGAATATTGCAGAAGATCTTTATGCGCATGAGCTTGCGCGACTTAATGAAGACAAGCTGACACCAGGCTTATTAGATTTTTCTATACAAGAGTTGGCGCGTAATGAACTACCTTTCGATGTGATTGAAGCCTTTTTTAAAGGGGCGCTGGTGTCGCCAGTATTGACAGCTCATCCAAGCGAGGTACAACGTAAAAGCATTTTGGAGGCTGAGCAGCAGCTATCATCACTTTTGGCAGCACGGGTTAGCTTAATATCAAAAAAAGAGCTTGAACATAATGATTTGTTGATTCGTGGCTCTATTTGCTCGTTATGGCAAACCCGTATTTTGCGTTTCTCTAAACTCACAGTCGTTAATGAGATTGAGAATGTACTGAGTTATTACAAGGCTAGTTTCTTAGATAAGATACCTGAAATTCTGCAAAACTTAGAACACGATTTAAATGCACATTACAGCAAAGACTTGCAAGCACCGTATGAGTTGCCATGCTTTTTGCGCATGGGTAGTTGGATAGGTGGCGACCGCGATGGGAACCCGTTTGTAAATGGCGCAACACTGGCGCAAGCCACGACGATGCAAGCAGCGACGGCCTTTAAGTTTTATCTCAAAGAAGTGGATACATTAAGACGTGAGCTGTCGATTTCTACGCGTTTAATTGGTGTAAGTGACGAGGTGCTAAAACTGGCTAAGCTGTCAGTTGATCAAACTCCACATCGATTAGACGAGCCTTATCGACTCGCGTTAAATGGTATTTACGATAGATTAGTAGCAACTGCAAGGAAGTTAGTTGCGCAGATAGAATTGCCTGACACAGGCCTTGATGCTAAGCCATATGTAAGCGCAGATGAACTATTGGATGAATTAAAAGTATTAGTAAAGTCACTTAAAGAATATAAAGGCGAGGCGCTTATTTACCCGCGCCTAGGCAAACTTACCAAAGCGATTGAAACGTTTGGGTTTTACCTTGCAACCATTGATTTAAGGCAGTCTTCTGATGTGCATGAAACAGTCATTAAAGAGCTGTTTCTAAAGGCAGGGTTCGATTTTAATTACGATGAGTTGACAGAAGAAGAAAAAATACAGACGATTTTAGATGAGTTGAAGCAGCCTCGATTGTTGTTTTCGCCGCATCAGCAGTACTCTGAGTTGGTGCATAGTGAGATTAATGTGCTCAGCACCGCAAGAGAGATGCGTAAGCGCTATGGTGACCGCGCAGTTTGCCAATACATTATCTCGCATACCGAAACGCTGTCTGATTTGCTAGAGGTGGCGCTGTTACAAAAAGAAACTGGCATGCTAAGAGGCATTTGGGGCTCGCAGAAAATACAGGTGGATCTTAATATCGTGCCACTATTTGAAACCATCGCTGATTTACGTAATGCGCCGATGATTATGGGACAGTGGCTGAGCTTGCTTGGTATACGTCATGTACTACGCTATCAAGGTAGTGAGCAAGAAATTATGCTGGGCTATTCCGACAGTAATAAAGACGGCGGCTTTTTAACTTCTAATTGGGAGTTATACAAGGCAGAGGTTTCATTGGTGGAGCTATTTAGCCAAGCTAAAATTAAACTGCGTTTGTTCCATGGACGTGGTGGTACAGTTGGACGTGGTGGCGGTCCAACCTATCAGGCAATTATGGCGCAGCCATCTGGCACGGTAGATGGTCAGATACGCTTAACAGAACAAGGCGAAATCATCGCCAATAAGTATGCAGACCCGAAAGTTGGCAGGCAGCATTTAGAGACCTTAATCGCGGCAACGATTGATGCCACACTTTTGCCAAGTAATGCGTTAGAAAGTAAAAAGCAGCGTATGTTTGAGGGCGTGATGGAAGGTTTGTCGACAACCGCCATGACAACTTATCGCAGTTTGATTTATGAGACGCCTGGCTTTGCGGATTATTTTTTTAGTGCCACCCCGATATTTGAAATTTCTCAATTAAATCTTGGCAGTCGCCCTGCCGCGCGAAAGGCCACCAATAGAATTGAAGATTTAAGGGCGATTCCTTGGGGATTTTCTTGGGGACAATGTCGTCTATTATTGCCAGGATGGTTCGGTCTTGGCAGCGCAATTCACCAATATTTAAACGCAGATGAGAGTTTACGTGAGGCACGCACTGGTATATTAAAAGAGATGTTAGAAAGCTGGCCTTTATTCAAAACATTGATTGCGAATGTAGATATGGTGCTGGCAAAAACAGATATGGTTGTTGCACGTCATTATGCGCATTTGGTGGCAGATAAAAAACTGAGAGAGCATATCTACAGCAGAATAGAAGAAGAGTATGCACTTACTACAGAGGCCTTAAATTTGTTGCAAGGGTCAACTGAGCGCTTGAGCAGCAACCCAACTTTGGCCAACTCCATTAGAAATAGATTGCCCTATTTAGACCCGCTCAATCACTTGCAAGTAGAGCTAATTAAGCGGTTGCGGGGTGGTGAGGAAGATGAGAAATTAAAATTAGCCATCCAGCTGACCATTAATGGGATTGCTGCAGGATTGAGAAATACGGGTTAAATAGTATTAAACAAAAAAGTGACCACAGTTTTTATTTCTGTGGTCACTTTTTAATGGTTAACAGTTACTCGTTACATATGCCAAATTCTACATGTGTAATAGCGGCACAATTAATAAGGCCACAATGTTGATAATTTTAATCAATGGATTGATTGCAGGGCCCGCGGTATCTTTGTATGGATCACCTACTGTGTCACCAGTTACAGCTGCTTTGTGCGCATCTGAACCTTTGCCGCCGTGATGACCATCCTCAATATATTTTTTAGCGTTATCCCATGCGCCGCCGCCAGTACACATAGAAATCGCTACAAATAAGCCTGTCACAATCGTGCCCATGAGTAAGCCGCCCAGTGCTACAGGACCTAATATTAGACCGACCGCAATCGGCACAGCCACTGGCAACAGTGATGGCAACATCATTTCTTTAATCGCCGCAGTGGTCAGCATATCAACCGCTTTGCCGTATTCTGGTTTAGCCGTGCCTTCCATAATGCCTTTAATATCACGGAACTGACGACGTACTTCTTCAACCACTGCGCCAGCCGCACGACCAACCGCTTCCATTGCCATCGCAGCGAATAGGAAAGGAATTAAACCACCGATAAATAAACCGATAATCACCATTGGGTCGCTTAAATCAAACTTGGCAACAATGCCAGCGCCTTCAAGTTTATGCGTGTAATCAGCAAATAATACCAATGCAGCTAAACCTGCTGAGCCAATCGCATAGCCCTTTGTAACAGCCTTTGTAGTGTTGCCAACCGCATCAAGCGGGTCAGTCACATCTCGCACACTACTTGGCAACTCTGCCATTTCAGCAATGCCGCCAGCGTTATCCGTAATTGGGCCGTAGGCATCTAAAGCCACCACAATACCCGCCATACTTAACATTGAAGTTGCAGCAATGGCAATGCCGTATAAGCCGCCTAAATGAAATGCTGTCCAAATAGCCAAACATACTGAAAGTACTGGCCATGCGGTTGATTTCATCGAGATACCAATACCTGCAATAATGTTAGTCGCGTGACCAGTAGTAGAAGCTTGCGCTACGTGGCGCACTGGCGCGTATTGCGTGCCTGTGTAGTATTCGGTAATCCACACCAAAGCTGCCGTTAAAACCAAACCTACTGCGCAAGTGCCAAATAGTTGGTTGGCAGAAATAGTTAATGCGCCAGCAGTCACGCCATCTGGGAACATTTCCATGGTAACGAAGTAGAAAGCGATGAGTGATAGTATGCCAGCCACTGCTAAACCTTTGTATAAGGCAGGCATGACGTTTTTCATGGTAGGGGTGGCTTTAACAAAAAAGCAGCCAATGATAGAAGCAACGATAGAAACCGCACCCAACATCAGCGGATAAAGCACGCCATTTGCACCAGCAGTGCTGAGTAGTAAATGACCTAATACCATGGTTGCAATCAGCGTTACTGCATAAGTTTCGAATAAGTCGGCTGCCATCCCTGCGCAATCGCCCACGTTATCACCCACATTATCGGCAATCACCGCTGGGTTGCGTGGGTCATCTTCTGGAATGCCTGCTTCCACTTTACCGACCAAGTCTGCCCCTACGTCCGCACCTTTGGTAAAGATACCACCACCTAAACGCGCAAAGATAGAAATCAGGGATGAACCAAAAGCCAAGCCAATGAGTGGATCTAGGCTGGCTGCATTTTCAGCGCCCAAAAACCAATAAAAACCCGCAACACCCAGTAAACCTAAACCGACAACCAGCATCCCAGTGACTGCGCCGCCTTTAAAAGCAACATCAAAAGCTGGTACGATGCCATTTGTCGCGGCTTGTGCGGTACGCACGTTAGCTTTTACAGAGACATTCATGCCAATAAATCCACAAGCACCAGATAAGACTGCGCCAACAACAAACCCGATAGCAGTGGTTGTCCCTAAAAAGTAAGCCACTAACGCTGCTAACACAACACCTACCATAGCGATGGTTTTATATTGCCTAGCTAAATACGCTGCTGCGCCTTGTTGAATTGCGCTTGCAATTTCTTGCATGCGTGGATTGCCGGCTGGCAGGTTGGTAATCCATCTACTCATTACTACACCATATAGCACAGCCAGAACTGCGGCGGCAATGGCGATTATTATTGCGACTGACATGACATCTCCTATTTATCTTTTTAAATCAAAATCGTAGTAAATCTGAATCGTAATTCTGAATCGTAATTAAAGTGCACTTAATAACTATAGAGTGTACTTACAAGTAAAAATAAACGCTGTTGTAATTGTTGTGGAAAATGTAAATTTTTTGTAACAACGTTTGGCATTATGGCACTAATAGTTAAGAGCCACAACCGCTTAGAAGGGCAGTAAAAATGCGTGTTAAATTGCTGTTAAAAGCGCATGAAAAGTCAGATCAAAGACTTTAAATCTAACTAATGTTTTCTCGCGAGCGCATTTAGCTTTGTAGCAAGGGGTGATTCCCCTAAGTCTTTAGCTAGCATTTTCAGGCTTGTTGCAGCTTTGGCAGAAAGCATACGCGGCGCTTTAATAACTGGCTTTGGCGTAGATTTTACTTGCACTTTGACGCTAATTGCAGTAACTTTACATTCCCTGAGCGAGGGCTCACTTTTTTGCAAATTTTGTATTTGAGTCAATAAGCTAGACAACAAACTCACTTGAGTAAGTTTTATTTTATTGGCAATAATAGCGCTGTCAGCTAGCACATTAAGTTTGCCGTTATCTAGGCTGATAGCATGGCTTGATTGGGTTAATATTTTAGGCGCAGCCAGCTGCCAAAGTTGTTGTAGAAACGTGCGTGATTGCACATTTTTGGTTAGCGCGTTGAGTTGGCCGTTTTCACTAAGTAGGGTATTAATTTTACGCATGATATATTGTAACGAAATTACTGATTGTTAATGATGAAGTCTTATTGATGAATATCAAGCTATGAATATCATTTTGGTTTCTAATAAAATGGGTAAGGCCAAAAGCTTGTCTGTGTTTCAGGCAGGATTGCTCTTGGCTGGCTTAGTGTTCGTGCCTGTTTTGCTGACTTTGCTCTTCATCACGCCACAAAGTAATATTAAAGAGCAAGGCATGAAAGCCATATTGCCACCGCAGCTGAAGGGTTCTATTATCTCTTCACAAGTGCATTTAGATGCCTATGCCAAAGAATTAGGAGAGTTGCAGGCACGTATGATGCGATTGGATGCGCAGAGTGAGCGTTTGGCTAAAATTGCTGGCGAAAAAGATAAAGCTAAGGGAAAATCGAATACCAAGTCAGATAGCTTATTGCCAGCCAATCGTGGTGGACCGTTGATTAACGCGCGCCCAATGACAGAAAAAGACCTACAGGATGCTATTTTAGAGCTGACAAAAGCGGTAGATGCGCGCGACGATTCTTTAAGCAGCATTGAGGCAAAAGTGTTGCAACAAAGCGTGTTAAAAGACATGTTGCCTAATCGTAGCCCCATTAGTGCGGGGTATAATTCATCAAGCTACGGCTGGCGCATAGACCCATTTAATGGCAATAAAGCCTTTCATGAAGGCTTGGACTTTACCGCAAATACTGGCACCGCGATACGTGCTGCTGCTGATGGTATTGTGTCTGAAGCTGCTCGCACGCATGACTATGGTAATCTTGTTAAAATTCAGCATGGCTCTGGTTTAGAAACGCGTTATGCGCATGCATCAAAATTGTTGGTTAAGGCGGGTGAGCGCGTTACTAAGGGGCAAGTGGTCGCAGAGGTTGGTAGCACTGGACGCTCTACAGGGCCGCATCTGCATTATGAAATTAGGTTAAATGGTGAGTCCTTAGATCCTCGTAAGTATTTGCAAAATTAAATCTTATGATTAATCTTGAAGTTATCATTTAAACCCCCAAGTAAACCCAAGTAAACTTAGAATTTAAAATAAAGTAGTTATTATCCAATCTAATTAGAGGTTTCCGAAGTATCGGAAAATCGGTGTCTTTTCATGTTATCCACGTTGTTCAGAAAATTTTTCGGTAGTCGTAATGATAGGCTCGTAAAGCAATATTTCCAAAAAGTAAAAGAAATTAATGATTTAGAACCTGCGATGCAGGTTTTGTCAGATGATGAATTGCGCGCAAAAACTGAGGAGTTTAAGCAGCGCTTCCAACAAGGCGAGACGCTAGAAAAACTACTACCTGAAGCTTTTGCGGTTGTACGCGAGGGCAGTGTGCGTGCTTTGGGCATGCGTCATTTTGATGTGCAAATGATAGGTGGCATGGTGTTGAACTCTGGCAAGATTGCCGAGATGCGTACTGGCGAAGGCAAGACTTTAGTAGCAACTTTGCCAACCTACCTTAATGCAATTACGGGCAAGGGTGTACATGTTGTGACGGTGAATGATTACTTAGCTCGCCGTGATGCCGAGTGGATGGGTAAGCTTTATAACTTTCTTGGTTTGAGTGTTGGCATTAACCTATCGCAAATGCAGCATGATGCTAAGCAACTTGCTTACGCTGCAGATATTACCTATGGTACGAATAATGAGTTTGGCTTTGATTACTTGCGCGATAACATGGTATTTACTAAGGAGGAGCGGACTCAACGCGCTTTAAGTTATGCCTTGGTTGATGAGGTTGACTCGATTTTAATTGACGAAGCCCGCACGCCGCTGATTATTTCTGGCCAAGCAGAAAACAGTATTGATTTATATAATCAAATCAATGCAGTCGCTAAGCAATTAAGCAAGCAGGCGGTAGAAGATGGCGAAGGCGATTTTTGGGTCGATGAAAAAGCGCAAACCGTCACCATGAGTGAAGCAGGGCACGAACGTGCAGAAGCTATTTTAGCCAGCTCGGGCTTGTTAACTGAAGGTTCTAGCCTGTATGAAGCCGCCAATATTACTTTGGTGCATCATCTATACGCATCTTTACGTGCGCAAAACTTGTTTAAGCTAGACCAGCACTATGTGGTTGAGAACAATGAAATCATCATCGTGGATGAGTTCTCTGGGCGTAAAATGCCTGGTCGTAGATGGTCAGATGGCTTGCATCAAGCCGTAGAAGCAAAGGAAGGTGTGGCGATTCAAAAAGAGAATCAAACGCTGGCTTCAATTACGTTTCAAAATTATTTCCGCATGTACGAAAAACTCTCAGGTATGACGGGCACTGCCGATACAGAAGCCTATGAGTTTAACCAAATTTATGGCTTGGAAACGGTGGTGATTCCAACGCATCGTGACATGCTGCGTAAAGATGCGATGGATAAAGTCTATCGCACCTCGGCAGAGAAATATAATGCGGTGATTGAAGATATTAAGGAGTGCCAAGCTAAAGGCCAGCCAGTCTTGGTGGGTACAACATCGATTGAGAATTCAGAACTCATTTCAGGTTTGCTGACAAAAGCAAACCTGAAACACGAAGTTCTTAACGCTAAGCAGCATGAACGCGAAGCGCATATTGTGGCTGAAGCGGGCCAACCAGCTGCGATTACCATCGCTACCAATATGGCGGGTCGCGGCACTGATATTGTTTTGGGAGGTAACCCAGAGGCCAGTATTCATGCGGTTCACAGCGATGCTAATTTAAGTGACTCTGAAAAAGAAACGAAAGTTGCACAATTAAAAACGGCTTGGCAACAACGCCATGATGCGGTAGTTGCGTCTGGCGGCTTGCATATTATTGGTACTGAGCGTCATGAATCGCGCCGTATCGATAACCAATTGCGTGGCCGTTCTGGTCGTCAAGGTGACCCGGGTTCGAGCCGTTTTTACTTGTCTTTAGATGATCAATTGCTGCGTATTTTCTCGGGTGATCGTGTATCAGCGATTATGGAGCGTTTGAAAATGCCTGAAGGTGAAGCCATTGAACATTCTATGGTGACACGTGCAATTGAAAATGCACAACGTAAAGTTGAAGGACGTAACTTCGATATTCGTAAACAATTACTAGAGTTTGATGATGTTTCTAATGACCAACGTAAGGTCATTTACGAGCAACGAAACGAATTACTGGAAGCCTCTGATATCGGCGAAACCATTTCTGCCATGCGCGCGGACGTGCTCTCTAGCATTATCGCCACGCACGTGCCGCCAGGCAGTGTTGAAGAGCAGTGGGATATTGCAAGTTTAGAGCGTGAGCTTAAAGCAGATACGGGCTTAGATTTACCTATCGCAACATGGCTAGAAGAAAATCCAGATTTGCATGAAGAAACCATGCGCGAGCGCATCTTTGATTTGGCCGATGCGTCGTATAAAGCTAAAGAAGCGCTTGCCAGCGCAGATACGATGCGCCAATTTGAGCGCTCAGTGATGTTGCAAAGCATTGATTCACATTGGCGTGAGCATTTGGCGGCATTAGATCATTTACGTCAGGGCATTCATTTACGTTCTTATGCACAAAAAAATCCTAAGCAAGAATATAAGCGCGAGGCGTTTCAGCTATTTGAAGGTTTGCTAAACACGGTGAAAAGTGAAGTCACCAAAATTACCATGTTGGTGCAAGTAAGGCCACAAGAGGAGCTTGAGGCAGTTGAGCCAGCTTCTAATGTCGCCAATGTGCAGTATCAACATGCCGAATTTAATGAAAATATGTCTGACGAGGCGCTAGCGAATCCACAAGGTGATTTTAGCGATGAGGAAAAAGCCCAAATGGCAACTGGTGCGCCCATTGTGCGCGAAGGCGTTAAAGTTGGTCGTAACGACCCTTGCCCATGCGGAAGCGGCAAAAAATATAAACAGTGCCACGGCAGCCTCAGTTAGGCGTAATACGTTAAAAAATGTCAGTGGAAGAAGTGCAATCGCCCTGCATAGGCGTGTGTAGCATGAATGAAAGCACGGGGCTTTGTCACGGGTGCTATCGCACTATTGAAGAAATTCAAGGCTGGTGGGACTTAAGCAACGCGCAAAAGCAAACAATTGTAGATAAAGTGGGAGAGCGCGAGGCCGCCGCTTTTGGTTAATGACATTCGTTATTTTTTTACGCTACCAATAATCGCTTGTTGCTCTGCTAAGTTGTTTAAGATATCCGCACCAAACGCAATAATTGCACCTGTATCTGGATGGTTAATTTCTTGTGCAAGCCTTGTCAGCGCTTGTTTACCCGTTAAATTCTCTTTTTTAATTAAACTTAGTAAATTAAAAGTCATCGGATTTAATTCTATGAATTTCACCTCAAAACTTGCATTTCTAAACACGAATAAATAGGTTTTTTCTGCTATTTTTGGTTTATTGCGTGCGGAAATTTTATGCACTGCATAATCGTAATGCAGCAACATACTGGCTGGTGCTAAGACAGGTTTTTCATAGATTAAATCAATTGTTTTGCTTGTGGGCTTAGACGCAGTTTTTACTGCACTTACCACAAGTTCTACCCATTCGTAATGCGCTAGCGAATTTAAATATGTTGGCGTATCGGGCACAAGATTTAAAAAATCTATAAATTGCTGGGGTATTTCTCTAAAAAGAGGACTTGTAGCTTGGTGATTGACCACAAATTGTCGGATAAGCTTATGCCAGGCGCGTTTGCCAAGCACTGCTTGGCAAACAGGAAAGCACACAGAAACCGATTCAAAAATATTGTTAAACACTGCTTCACGATAGACTGCCATGCGCTCTTCAGGCACATGGGCAGGTTTTTTGTGCAATGTTGGGTTGCGAATATGCGCGGTAAATACTAATTGATATTGTTGAAACGCTAGCATGACGCAAAAACGCTGCCCTGTAGACCGCTCTGGTATTGGCTTGCAGGCCTGCTAGTTAATAAGCTTTTTGACTGAATGTCAGAGATTTTATTCACTTCTTGCATTAGTGTAGGTAGCGGCGGAATATTGCTATCGCGCTCCAGCAGCGTTGGAAACGTGCCAAACAGCGAATAAGCTTCATCTAACAATTGCCACACGGGGTCAATGACATCTGCACCGTGCGTATCAATCAATAGATTAGGAGTTTGCTGATAATGCCCCGCTACGTGACTGTAAACGATTTTTTCTTTTGGAATTTGGCGTAAAAACTCGCTAGCATCAAAATTAAAATTTACACTGTTCACGTAAATGTTATTAATATCTAGGTGCAAGTCACAATCGGCCTCAATCAAAACTGCATTTAAAAAATCAATTTCTGACATGGTGGAAATAGGCGCTGCGGCATAAAAAGAAGCATTTTCTACCGCGATGCGCTGCTCTAAAATATCTTGTGTTTGACGGATGCGCGCTGCGGCATATTTCACCGCTTCTTCGGTAAAAGGAATAGGCAATAAATCATATAAATACCCCGCTTTACCTGCTTGATAATCGCTACAATAACTTAAATGTTCAGTATAAAGCGGGATTTTATTGCTGCTTAAGAACTGTTTTACTTGTTTTAAAAACGTGATATTCAAGGGGTCGGGTCCACCAAGCGATAAACATAAGCCGTGGCATACAATCGGGTAGCGCTCTACAAACCAGGCTAAATCAGCGGCGTATTTTCCGCCTGCACCAATCCAGTTTTCTGGGGCGATTTCGACAAAGCTGATGTTGGAAATTGATGGGTCTTGGTAGAGGTTTTGGATTTGAGGAATCAGCTCGCGCTTCAACCCCAAACCCACGCCCTGTATGTCAGTTAGTAGTGACATGTGTTAGCATTGTTGTGCGCTTATTTTTTCATACTTTCGCCACATTTACCTTCGCCGCATTTGCCGTCCTTGGCTTTTGCATCTTTGTCACCATGACCGCATTTGCCTTCGCCACATTTACCATCTTTAGCTTTTTCGCCTACTTCTTTTTTCATTTCTGCACCGCATTTGCCTTCGCCACACTTGCCATCTTTCATTTTAGTAGCATCAGCTTCTGCCACTTGGTAACCGTTAGATAATGATTTAACCGCAAATGGGTTTTCTGCTGCGTTAATACTTGCTGCGCCAATTGATAATACAAAAGCGCTTGAAACTGCTAGTGCAACTGCTTTGTTTGAAGATTTCATGAAAATAATCCTTTAAAAAATAGTTAATTAAGGTTGCTGGCGATATGTATCGACCAGTTCCACAATGCGATTTTTAGCACTTGATGGCATTTTAATTGTGTCATTAGCTTCAATACTAGCCACTGTCTGTTTAATTGCAACGCGCAGTGAATGTATCTGTTGACTAAATCGTTTGCAATATTTACAGATTAATAGATGCAACTTAAGCGAAAAAAGTTCACGCTTAGTTAGTTTGCGGTCTAATGACTGCGAAATTAGCTGACTTGATTGTTTACAGCTCAGCATCACGATTTAATTTACTCCTAGCCAATTGATTTCTAAACACTTTCTTAATCCCATTCGGGCTCTATAAAGCATCACCCAAGCATTGGTCGCGCTGATATTCAGTTCCTTACAAATTTCTTCATTCTCTGTTTCGTGTATGTCGCGCATTAAAAATAATTGTGCTAACTTAGTAGGCAGCTTATCCATGCAAGTTTGTAAAACCCCTAAAAACTGTTGTTGTTCAAGCGCATTTTCTGGCATATCCCAAGCGAGGGGTTTTTCTTCCCAATGACCTGCATCGTCAAAAAACTCATCCATATTGGCATCTGTGTCTGTCATTAAATCAGATGCTGCAATTTCGCGCACATTTTTACGCATCACATCTATAATTTTGTGCTTTAAAATGCCGGTGAGCCATGTACGTGGCGCAGATTGCTCGGCAAAGCTAGGCGATTTAATTGCTGCTAAAAATGTTTCTTGCACCACGTCTTCTGCTAAGTGCGGATCACGTAAGCGCGCGAGTGCAAAGCGATATAGAAAATCACCATGCTGATTAAGCCAATCGTGCATATTTGCTGTAGTCATGATTAAATATTACCCGCTTTTTGTTGCAGCAATTGTACATAATAGTGAGCATCTAGTGCAGTGTTATTATGTTGCGCGCTCCAAATGCACTCGGCCAAGCAATCTAGAATATCGTGTTGTGCGCTATGTTCATCTTGATGTTTTAATGTTAACTGCCCGTATATGTCTGTAATACCAATTGGTTGATTGATGCTAATTTGCTCAAGTATGGATAAATGCAAACTCATGTGTAAAAACGGATTGGTTTCGCCAAACTCAGGAAAATATTCTTGATGCATAAACTGGTCTGGCGCATCTAATATGGCGTGATATTCAGGGTGCATATGGATAACGCCGAGCGCGATTTTTTCTAAATCAGTCAGTATGGGCTTGTGCTGAAACTTATCCCACGTGGCAAAAAAGAACTCGCGTACTTCATCACGTGACGGATTAAACAGACTCATAAATAAGCGATTTTGCTTTTTGTAAATAGGCCTAACACGGCAGAATATTGCAGCAATTCGTTCATGCCATTAATAGGTGCAATTTCACCATTACCGTAAAAGCCAATAATAGGCAAATCGGGCAAAAGTGTTTTAATTAAGGCTAAATCTTGGTCAACGCCGTTGTAGAAATAAGGTCCGCGACCCAAGCAAGAAAACAATAATGCGAACGCTGGATCATCCACCAGTTGGCGCTTTAGTGCGCTGGCGGTTTTAACAATATCAATTTGCGCGCTGTCTATATCGCGAATCGCCCAACTTATCCAGTCACCCACTTGCAAAGGCTTGGTGAGAGTCACTGATTGATTATCTTCGTTGGCAATAATGAGTGAAGCAAGGCCGTACTCGCCACGTTCAAGTTGGCTGGCCTTATTGGCGTACACTGCCATCAGTTGATGGTAGGGAAAGTGTTCGGCAGCGGTATGGTGTTTTAGCCAAGCTGCGCTCAGTGTTGTAAAAGCGGGTGAGTTTGCAATCGTGAGCACATCGTTACCTTCAGCCGCGGTAATTCTGCGCGGTGCAGAAATTATTTTTAGGCCGTGCGATGCTGCAACAGCGCCGCTGACATTGTTAAAACTCACTTCGCAATAACCCTGCGTTGTCCCTTTACCATTTTGCCACACAGAAAAAGGGCCGTGGCCAGTCGCATCCCCCGAAACGCCACCGAATCTTTGCGCATTTAAGTCGGGTGAATTTAACCATGTAGTGTTAATCGCGTTAGGTGCAGCGAGCGTGAGCAGTAAATTATCACCATTATTTTCTGCGCTATTGTCTACATTGGGATGATTAAAATTGAGGTCAGAAAATACCATCGCGGCAGCCGCAGGGCTATCGAGTACCCAGTCTTCTTCAGTAAAAATTCCGGTTGCAGAGCAGCCAATAATCTGTGTACAGCTTGCTGCTTTTGCCGCCGCTACAATGGCAGAGTGCGGGTCTGCAGCAAACTCTGAAGTTAAAAAAAGCAACACGCTGGAAGGCGCATGGATATTGGCTTTCAACATAGCAGATTCAACCGCTTTGGCGGCTAGCTCTGGCGTTGGTTTTTTACCTACAACTAATCCTGTAGCCACTTTCAAATTAGATATCTCCAGCCATGCTCACGTCTGCCATGGTTTCACCAGCCATTAAGTGCACTTTCGGGATTACTTTGTGCGCATATTCGCATAAATCAACAATACAGCATTCGCCGCACTTTGGGTTGCGAGCGGTACAGGTATAGCGCCCATGCAAGATGAGCAAATGATGCGCATCATGTAAAAATTCTTTAGGAATCGTTTTTAAATACTTTTGCTCAACTTGTAATACGTTTTTGCCAGTGGCTAATTTAGTGCGGTTGCCCAAACGAAACAAATGCGTATCTACGGCGATGGTTGGCTCACCAAACGCCGTATTTAGAATTACATTAGCCGTTTTGCGACCAACGCCCGCAAGCTCTTCAAGTTCTGCACGAGTGTTGGGTACTTGCGATTGATGTTTTTGTATTAATTGCTCGCAACAAGCAATCACATTCTTCGCCTTGGCGTGATAAAGTCCAATTGTTTTGATGTGACTTTCTAAACCTTCGATGCCCAAATTAAATATCGCTTGTGGAGTGTTGGCGACTTTAAAAAGTTTACGCGTGGCAATATTCACGCCCTTGTCAGTCGCTTGTGCCGATAAAATTACTGCGATTAATAGTTCGAACGTGCTGCTGTATTCTAACTCTGTCGAGGGGTTGGGTATTGCTGCAGCTAAACGCTTGAATATTTCAAATCGCTTGTCTGCATTCATGGCAAATATTTAATTTAAAGAGTAGGCTTAAGCGAACCGCTGGGTTGCACAGGTTTCGTGGCGCGATTTCCAGCCCAGTTGCGAAAAGCAATTAAACACGCTAAACCTAAAAAAGCGCCAGGTGGCAGAATGGCTAATAAAAAACCGTGATAATCAGGAATCACTGTGAGCACCCAAGGTTTGAAAGCTGGTCCAAAGGCTAAATCAATGCCCGACAATAGTGTGCCTTTGCCAATAAGCTCGCGTATGCCACCCAAAATACTTAGCACAAAAGTTAAACCTAAACCCATCATAAAGCCATCTAACATGGCGGGCGCGGGCGTATTTTTTGCGGCAAAACTTTCTACTCGCGCCAATACAATACAATTGACGACGATTAATGGTATAAAAATACCCAACACTTTGTGTAGCGGTTCGGCAAAGCCGTGTATGGCTAAGTCGATCACTGTTACCAATGCGGCGATGACTAAAATAAATACAGGTACACGAATCTCGGCAGGTACAAATTTGCGTACGGGCGAAACCGCGCCATTTGCAGCAGCCATCACCAATGCAGTGGCTAAGCCCAAACTTGCACCATTAACGACCGAGGTTGTAACGGCTAGTGTAGGACATAAGCCCAGCAGTTGCACTACGCCTGGGTTTTGCTTCCATAACCCGTTTTCAACAATTTCTGTGTATTGACTCATGATGTTTCCTTCTCAGCAAATAAACTGTCTTTATTTGTCTCAAAATATTGTAGTGCCTTATGCACAGCTTTCACAACCGCGCGTGGCGTAATAGTTGCACCTGCCATATAATCAAATTGGCCATTATCTTTTTTTACGTTCCAATTGGCATCGCTTGTTTTTGTGAGTGACTCACCATCAAAAAGTTTAATCCAATTACCTTTGGCAATATCAATATAATCGCCTAACCCTGGTGTTTCTTTGTGTGTAAGCACGCGCACACCACTAATTTTGCCATCGTACTTTATTGCAATCAGCAGCTTAATATCGCCACTATAACCATCGTGCGCGGTGGCTTCTAAAATTACAGCAGCAGGCGCGTTGTCAATACGCGCAATATTAGCAATGCTGGTTTGTTTGTTACCCAATAAATCATTAGGCGCTATGTTAATGCTATCTTTTAGCATGTCGTTATTATGCATGCTTGATGGCACAATCTGACTAAATAACGCCATGCGTGCGGCTGCCTCGCTTTTCTCAATCGGTGCTTTAGTGATGTTGAACACGTAAGCCAACAAGGTCGTAAACACTAAAGCGAATGCAATGAGTGTAATTGCGGTTTTACTGGCATGTTTAATGATGGTTTCAGGCATGCTTAACTTTAAAAATGAATCTAGCGAAGTCAGACAAGGTGTGCGCCAAAAAAGTTGGCGCCACATATGGGTTATATGTAAGCTGGCTTTTTTGAAACACAACAAAGTATGGCGATACTAGATTCATTTTGAATGGCCAAACACGCGAGGTTGGGTATGCGCATCAATCAGTGGCACACAAATATTCATAAAAATCACTGCAAACGCCACTCCATCTGGGTAGCCGCCATACACGCGTACTAAGTAGGTGATTAATGCCACACCAGCGGCAAAATAGAGTTTGCCTTTTGGCGTAGTTGGACCGCTCACTGGGTCGGTAATAATAAAAAACGCGCATAGCATGCTGGCGCCACTAAATAAGTGAAACAAAGGTGATGCAAAATGTGTGGGATTTACAATCCAAAACACACCAGAAATAAGTGCCAGAGCACCTAAGAACGCTGTGGGTAAATGCCAACTGATAATTTTTTGTTGCCATAAATATAGGCCACCCAGCAAATAGGCAATCGTTACATATTCGCCGCCTTTTGCACCAAGCGCGCCAAATATCGGCGCTTGCATTATGCTGGCAGTGTCATGTTTTAATGCTGAGCCGTTATTTAAAGTAAGCTGTGTTTTTAAATAATCCAACGGCGTGGCAGAAGTAACCGCATCTAGTTTTACAGCTATTAAATTAGAATCTAGTGGCAAAAGCCCAGTAAAAATATAGTGTAGTTGATCTGCAAAACTTAGCGGAGTTTGCGCTAATTGCAAAGCGGCAGGCCATTTTGTCATGATTGCTGGGAAAGAGATTAACAGCACCGCATAGCCAATCATGGCGGGGTTAAACGGGTTATAGCCCAAGCCGCCATATAATTGCTTGGCGACTACAATTGCAAACAAGGTGCCCACCACAATGAGCCACCATGGTGCTAACGGCGGTATTGCCAGCGCCAGTAACCATGCGGTGACTACGGCGCTGTAATCCATCAGAAAAGGTTGAGTTGGGCGTTTGCGAATGGCTAGCATGGCTGCCTCAGCCAATAGCGCAGTAGCAGTAGCCAAGGCGATAGTCACCAATACGCCACCACCAAATACCCACACGTAAGCAATAATGCCAGGCACCAGTGCCAGCAGTACTTTGAACATGATGGTGCCTACACTCGGCGCATCAGAAATATAAGGGCTTCGGTTCATTAAAAAATCATCTTTTTGTTAAATCGCGGTGTTGCGCAGTACTCGAAATCCTCATGTACTAACGTGTACATTCCGATTTCTGCGTGCTGTGCGCCTAGCACTTTAGCCAAAAATATTGATTTTCCATCAGATTTTGTGGCTGGATAAAATATCATAATTAATCATTATTTTCGTTAAGTTTAGCAGCTTCTGCCGCCGCTTTGGCAGCCTTAGCTTTTGCAATAGCGGCCGCAATTTTAGCTTGTTTCTCGGCGTCTGCATTGATTGGTGCTGGGTTTTCAGTTAATCCTACTTCTTTACGCCGCGCATCAATTTCGGCAATTTCTTTTTTTACGGTTTCATCAGCATTCACCACGTTTTTAGGTGCTTCGCCAGTTGCCGCTACGGCTGCCTTTGCGGCTTTAGCCCGTTCAATTGCGGCGGCAATCGCTGCTTGCTTATCCAAATTTTGCGCTGCTTTTTGAGCATCAATTTCACTATTTTTAGCATCGCCAGAACCCGCATGGATATTGGCCTGCAGGGCAGTGTTTTCTTGCGCTTTTCTAGCCACTTCTTCTTTTTGCAACGCGGCTCTTTCAGCATGTTTTTGTGCGCGTTCTAATTTTTCACGTTCAATCCGCGCAAGCCTAAAATCATTACGCTCCCGCGCTAAGTTGGCTGCTTCTTTCGCTTTATCGGCGGCGATAATCTCACTCTTGGCATATCTATAGTATTGCACCAGCGGAATATTGCTTGGGCACACATAACTACACGCGCCACACTCAATACAATCGAATAATTTATAATCGGCCGCTTTTTCAAAATTATCAGATTTTGCAAACCAATACAGTTCTTGCGGTTGCAAGTTGACTGGGCAGGCATCGGCACAACGCGCACAGCGTATGCATGGCATCGCGGGTGGTGGCGGTTCAAATAGTTTGGGTGAAG
>JANNOS010000163.1:0-4753 GCA_031399315.1 Methylophilaceae bacterium
TGCAACATCAACATTGCCAATTATGGTTTGCAAGGCCAAATCACCGCGATTCAATCAGACATGTTTACTGCATTAGCTGGCCCAGATAACGAACCTAAGTTATATGATTTAATTATTAGCAACCCGCCCTATGTAGATGCGCCGAGCATGGCGCAACTCCCTGCTGAATATCGTAACGAACCACAAATTGCGCTTGGTAGCGGTGTTGCTGGCTTAGACCACACACACACTATTTTGCGTGAAGCAGCTAAGCATTTGAATGACAATGGGATTTTAGTGGTTGAGATAGGCCATAATCAAGGAGCTTTATTAGAAGCTTATCCTGACTTGCCATTTACATGGCTAGAGGTTGCATCGGGCAGTCAGTTTGTGTTTTTACTTACCAAAGAAGAATTAGAGTTGCAAAATAATAGCTAAGTGAGCGCTAGCCACCTTTGCTATTATGCGAGCTGGTTTTTTGTTGGTTTAGATTTTATTTGCCAGTTTTCTGTTGTTTGGTCTTTTGTGGCTTAGTATTTTGTACATCAGCCAATATTGCCAAGTCACCGCGAATGCGCCGATTCACTGGTTTCTTTCTTGCTGGTTTCGCAGATTGCGGCGTGGTTTTATCTTGCTTTGTGCCTTCTCTTCCGCCATCTCTCGGCGCTTTATCTAGCACGCTGCCGCGCTGCTTGCGCTCTTTAGCCATAAATACGGTGGTGGCTTTATCTTTTTCACGCTGATTTAACTGGCGTAACGGCGTTTTAGGTGCTTCTAACCCTGCCCATTCTAGCAAATCGACAACTTGTTTTTGCTCAAGCTTTAACATCTGACCGCGCTTAACGCGAGGTGGTAAATTCACGGGACCAAAACGAACGCGCATCAGACGACTTACTGGTAGATGAAACGCTTCAAACAGGCGTCGCACCTCGCGGTTACGGCCTTCTTTAATGACGACTTGATACCATTTATTTGCACCTTCACCACCTGTAGGATGGATGCTATTAAAGCTCGCCATACCATCTTCTAGCTCAATGCCTTGTGTGAGCTGCAGCATTTGCTCATCGGTCAATTCGCCCAAAATACGCACGGCATATTCGCGCTCAACTTCGTAACGTGGGTGCATCAACCTATTTGCGAGCTCACCAGAATTAGTGAAAATCAGCAAACCGCTGGTATTAATATCTAGCCTGCCAATCGCAATCCATTTGCCTTGCTTAATACGCGGCAACTTGCTAAATACCGTGGTGCGGCCTTCTGGGTCATCTGCACTCACAATTTCGCCTTCTGGCTTATGGTAAAGCAATACTTGCGGCAATTCCGCCTCGAATGAGAGATGCACCACGCGATTGTCCACTTTTATGGTATCACTGGCGATAACAGCTGCGCCGACTGTTGAAACATGACCATTCACGCTTACACGGCCAGACTCAATCAGCTTTTCCATATCGCGACGTGAGCCAAACCCTGCAAGCGCGAGTAGTTTATGCAAACGTACTGCACCGCCAGTATCTACCTCGCCAGTATCTTGGTTAAACGTGGTTTCCCGCAGCGCTGTTGGGCGCTGTTTTTGGGTTGAACTTTGAGGTGGTTTGTGTGGGCGGGCCATGATGTGCTTTAATTTTTAAAGATGCTATTTTACAGCAAATTACCCACCAGTTCCGTCATTCCCGCTTTGCGAACATTTGCTGCGCGAATTGCCTGCCAAAACCACTTCACGGGAATGACGACTTTCTAAGAATCGAGCGGCTAGCTGTCTAAAGGTATCTCGCTTTGCGCAAAATCTTCCATTGCGGGTAACTCTGCTAATGAGCGCAGATTTAAATCATCTAAAAAATGTTTCGTCGTCGCATAAAGTGACGGCCTGCCTGGCACTTCGCGTTGCCCTACGACGTCAATCCAATCGCGTTCTTGCAATTGGCGCATCACATTGGGGTTAACCGCAACGCCGCGTATTTGCTCAATGTCGCCGCGCGTCACAGGTTGACGATACGCAATAATGGCAAGCGTTTCCATCACTGCACGGCTGTATTTCGGCTGACGCTCTGGGCTTAAACGTGCAATATATTCACTAAATAGCGACTTAGCCTGAAAACGGTAACCCGTTGCCACTTGCACCAATTCGAGTGTTTTGTCTGCCCAATCTGTTTTCAGCTCATCCAATAACATGCGCAAGGTCGTACGCTCCATGCGGCCTGCAAACAGTTTTAGCATTTCGTCCAAGCTTAGTGGCTGCCCTGCGGTGAGTAATGCAGCCTCTATCACTTGCTTAAATTCAGTAATGTTATCTAAATCTTTCATCTTCACTCACTCACGCTCTCACCTACATTGGCTTGCAAATAAATAGGTGAAAACGCTTGTTGCTGCGTAATGCGGATTAAACCTTCTTTTGCCAGTTCTAAAATCGCTAAAAAATTCACCACCAATTTCGCCAACGCTTCAATTTCTTGGTCAAAAAGCTGTGAAAACTCCACCATGCCCTCCGCCTTTAAGCGCCGTAGAATCTGGCTCATATGCTCGCGCACAGAGAGCTCCGCCTTGCCGATTTTGTGGTGGCTATTCAATTTTGCGCGTTTCAGCACATTGCGCCATGCTTCTACTAGCTCATCCAAACTCACTTCTGGTGGCTTAACTTCACTAATGTGCTGATAATAAGCGGCCGCAACTTGTATTTCCGCACCCACTTGCGGCATTGCATCCAAACGCTGCGCAGCCAGTTTAATCGCCTCATATTCCATCAAGCGGCGCACTAGCTCGGCACGCGGGTCCTCTTCCTCAGCAATTTCAGCAGGTTTTGGTAGCAACATGCGCGATTTAATCTCTATCAACATTGCCGACATCAGCAAATAATCCGCCGCCAATTCGAGCTTAATTACTTTCATTTTCTCTACATACACCATGTATTGCTTGGTCAGCTCCGCCATGGGAATATCGAGAATATCCAGATTATGTTTGCGAATAAGATACAGCAGCAAATCCAGTGGCCCTTCAAACGCTTCTAAGTACACTTCCAGCGCATCGGGCGGAATGTATAAATCGTGCGGCAACTCGCTAAGCGTTTCGCCCTTAATTTTAATTTCGGGGATTTTAATTTCTGAATTAAGCTGCGTTAACATTCATGTAGACTTTTTAATGTAATTGTAGTTTTAGTGAACCACTGATTTAGAAAACACGTTAATCACAATCGCACCCGCAATAATCAAACCCATGCCGATGATGGCAGGCATATCCAACACCTGCCGATACACCACCCAGCCAATAATAGACACCAGTACAATGCCCATGCCCGACCAAATGGCGTACATAATGCCCACTGGCAACACGCGCATACTCAGCGCCATAAAATAAAATGCTGTGCCATAGCCAGCCACCACAATGAGTGATGGCCACAGCCGCGTAAACTCGTTAGAGGCTTTGAGCGCGGTAGTGCCGATCACTTCTGCGATGATTGCGATGGCTAAGGCTAACCAGTGATTCATAGTTTTCCTATTAAACTTTCCTACTAAAAACACATACCCTGCAACCCGCATGGATATTGGTTCGCAGAGCATCAATTATTTGTTATTTTTTATATGTTAATTGCAATTATTAATCTACGCTTGCTTATTTTTTACAGTTACAGACCTGCGCTTATGTCGTTTCCAATAAAAATTAATTATCAAAGCCAAGCCTACAATGCCCCCAGCTATAATTTTACCTCCACCAGTTCCACCAGTATCTGAAATTTTACCCCCATCAAATAATACGAATAAAATACATAGTAGGCATAACATATATAGCCACCCATTCGAAGGTAGCGACTCAGCTAGAGATTTATCAGCATTTAACAAATCAATTTCTTTTAAATTTTTTCGCACATGTTCAGCATCTTTTTCAGACACATGAAAATTTTCAAGCTTTTCGCCACACTCTGGGCAAGTGCCGAATGCAACAGCGCTATCCCAAGCCTTGTCTGCTTGAGAAAAACAAAATCTACATTTTTTACATTGATAATTTAGCAATTAAGAACCATATCAGCCGTAATTCAACCCCATAGCATCCCTCACATCGCGCATGGTTTCGCGCGCCAATTTACGGGCTTTTTCACAACCCTCGGCGACGATATTTTTCACTAAAGTTGGGTCTTCGGCATATTGTGCAGCACGTTCTTGAATTGGCTTAAGTTCTTTTAATACGGCATCAATCACTGGCTGTTTGCACTCGATACAGCCAATCGTCGCGCCTTTACAGCCAATTTGCACCCAATCTTGCACCGTTTGGTCAGAATACACTTCGTGCAATTGCCACACTGGGCATTTTGCTGGATCGCCTGGGTCGGTGCGGCGTATGCGCGCCGGATCGGTCGGCATGGTTTTGATTTTTTTAGCCACGCTGTCGGTATCTTCGCGCAACGAAATAGTGTTGTTATACGATTTCGACATTTTTTGGCCGTCTAAGCCCATCATTTTAGAGGCTGGCATTAGCTTGTATTCTGGCTCCAGCAAAATCATTTTGCCGCCGCCTTCAAGGTAGCCGAACAATCGTTCTTTGTCACCCATGCTCATGCCTTGCTGCTCTTCTATCAATGCGCGCGCGCTGTCCAGCGCTTCTTCATCGCCACTTTGTTGGTAGGCATTGCGCATTTCTTCGTACACCGCAGCACGTTTGCTGCCGAGCTTTTTAATGGCGGCAATGGCTTTTTCCTCAAAGCCAGCTTCTTTGCCATATATGTGGTTAAAGCGGCGCGCAATTTCACGGGTGAATTCAATGTGCGGAATTTGGTCTTCGCCCACTG
>JANNOS010000034.1:0-24999 GCA_031399315.1 Methylophilaceae bacterium
CCAAATTGGCATGTTGGCGTCTTCTGCATCTGCTGGGCTTGATAGCACAGGCTCTAAACCGCCTGGCAACACATCCGCCAGCGCCACTTGGTTAATATAATCACGCTCGGTTGCGCGTACGCGTACGCGTACTGTGAGCTCATCTCCTAATGTAGCTGTAGTGACGGCTTTACCACTAGCATCTAAGAACTCATGCTCAATTTCCATGCCACTTGAGATAGCCGTTTCGGGCAATTTTTGTTCATAGCCAGATTCTGCCCAGGAGTAAAATAGCGGCAAACTTCCTTGATTGCTTAATTTTAAGCTGCGCGTGTTGTAAGGGACAATTGTTTTGGCTAAAAGTAGTTTCTCGGGCAGAGCCAAGGCAGTTAATGCGCCTTTGCTGCCCACTGCGGTTAAGCTTACCTTGCCTGCTGTTGCTTGCACAGCTGCGGCTTGGTAGGCATCTATCGCCAACATCACTTGTGATGCAGAATGGCTTTGGTAGTAGCGCTCACTCACCACGGTTGATAAACGCTCCCAATAGTTTAGGGGTATTTCTTTGATGCGTTTGGGGAAGTGCTTAGCCACTATTTGCACTAAGGCCGCATTTTGTATCAGCGGATCATAATAATAGCTCCAATACCAATGCTTCCAGTAATCGTCGCCATTGAGCATTTGTTTAAATGCGGGTTGCAGTAGCTCATTGGCCATTTTCTCTTGCTTCAACATTTGGTAACTTGCCGCCAAGTACACCGCGCCTAAATCGCTTGCAATACCGTTTCGGTTATTCACACTCGCATTGTTTAGGCGTTGGCGGTGCGCATCATACAAATTGGCAATAATCGCACCAGTCGCGATCCCTTGGCGAGTCAGCAAATACACTGCTTGTGTTTGATAACGCCAGTTGTATTCCTCTTTGGCGGCGCTTGCCAAATTGTTTTGCAAATAAACGTTGGCGCGTTGCAGCATATCGTTAGGCACAGGCAATTTGCGGTCGCGCGCTTCTAACAATAAGCTCACCACATAAGTGGTAGGGAATAATTCAGACTGCCCGCCTGGCCACATGCTAAAACCGCCATCTGCGCCTTGGCGCGCGCGTACCATGCTTAAATATCGCGTTAAAGTTTTGCGCACATCTGGCGTTTTTCCATTTAGATTATTCGCTCCATTTTGCTTAGCTTGTTTGAGCAACTCCTCTGCCAATCCAGGTTGCGAGCTCAACAAGACAGCAGGGAAGACTTGGCTAGTAATTTGCTCGGTACAGCCATGCGGGTACACATCTAAATATTGAATCAAGCCACTACTAAACGCCCAAGGTGAGGCCGAAACTGCCGCCACATTGCGTGCAAAATTAGGGTACACCTTTGTTTGAGAGTCAAGCTCGCCACTGCCCTTAAATACACCTGTTTGCACCAAAGTCACATAGGGTGATGCTGGACGTATACTCAAATCAGTAGAAAGTTTGGCGCTTTTCCCTTTTAACTGCGCCGTAAACACTACACTACTAGAGCCTAATTGCGCAGCTTCACCTACCTTAGCACGTATCACAAACTTAGTCGCACCTTCGGCTTGCTCGTTAATGTTCAAGGTTTGTTGCGGCTTGCCAACAATTTCTAAACCTTTACCCACGGTTAAGCTTAAAGCTACAGACGCATTTTTACCTGACCCTTTTAGCTGATTAGCAATGCCTACACCAACTTCTACTTGGTCGCCAGGGGTCATCGCTACTGGCACATTGGGTAGTAAAATGAGATCACCACGTACCGTAGTTTTGGCAGTGACCGCTGCCGCGGTGTCATCATTAACGGTCACCGCAAACACACGCAAGCTACCATTGAAGTATTCTGGCACGGTATAACTTAAGGTTTTGCTACCTGCAACATCGACAATACCAGACCAATACGCCACAGGCTTATCGCGCTTACGTTTAAATGGGTTTAAATGCTTACCCGCTTCACCCGCTGCGTCGCCACCTGGCGCGGCGGCTTGCATCAATTTTTTAAATTCTGGCAGAATTAGGTCCAGCGTTTGTTGCGTGTTGACCTCTAATGCACGCTTTTGAAAGAAAAACTTCAACACATCGGGCGTTTGGTAGCGCGCAACTTGTAAAATACCTTCATCCACTGCGAATACTATCGCACGGGTTGGTGTTTTTGAAGTGAGTTCTATATTCACAACTTGCCCAGGTTTTACTAAATCTGGCGTTTTTAACTCAACAACATTAGTGCGCCTTGCAAGGCTGGTAGCAAATGGCGCTACGCCATAACTCATTGGGCTCATGTAAATTTCATCTGACGCTAAATCGCGCGCAAATTGCACTGAAACATAGCCACTACCTTCAAAATCTTTAGGTAAGGTAATGGTTTGGGTAGAGGCCGTACTCGTGGCGTTAAACCATTTGTAGGCATACACTTTATCGCGCTCTATGGTAATTAAACCAGCACCCGCATAAGGCGCGCGTATGCTTAGCTCTATTTCATCCCCTGGCTCGTAAGCTTTTTTGTTAAGCGTTAATTGGAGCTCCGCATTACGGTCTAGTGAACGTGATACATTGCCCTCACCCGCAACGCTGTAATTCACACGCGTCAGTTCTAAGCCATCGGCGTCACGTACAGCATAGGCAAAGTTCCCCGGTATTTGTGTATTTAAACTTAATTGATTGCCAGCTTTAGCAAGCGTATACGGTTTTTCTTCTAAAACGCTTTCTTTGGCACGCGATTCATATTTATACAGTCCGTTCGATTGCTTCATCAGCACCGAAACCACTTTGTTTTCAATACGTAATAGTTTTAAATTATTGGCCGCAACTGGCTTGGCATTTGAGTCTATGGCCAATAAGTTGATTTCGCGTTTGGCGTTGCGGCTTACATAATTTAGGTCATCTACGGCTTTGTAACCAATTAAAAACGGCCTATCAGACACGAGTGCGTTGATCTCCGCGGAGACACTGCGTCCCCCTTCAGGCTCATATGCTTTCATGAGTACGTGCATTTGATAAGTAGCTTGGTTAAAACGTTGCAAACCTAACAATACATCCGCGTTACCTGCGTCATCAGTTTCGGCATCTGCTAAGTTTTCTTCAAACTTTTCTTTGGCGCGCTGCGGGTCTACAAAAATGTAATCTGGATAAGATTTAAAAGCAGGGTAGGCGGGCGATAGTGTTAAAGCACTGGCTATGCGGCGTTTTTGCGCGGGTGCACCAAATAAATTTTGCACATTAATATGTGCGCTTAAATCTTGCGGGCGCACCCAGCCTTCCTCACCTAGTAAATTTAATGTCGGCGTGCTTAATTTGGCCACCACTTTCATGCGGTCTGGCATAAACTCTTGCACTTTAACCACCACTGCGCCCAAATTAAGCGGTGCGGTTTCAGTAGCTGCTGGGTTAGCAGTGCCCGTTTCACGCGCCATATTCAGGTTAATGGTGTAATTGCCTGTAGGCGCGCTATCAAGCGTGGTGTGCGCAAATTCAGCCATGCCACCCGCACCAAGCTTAATAATTTCGCGACGCACCACTAAACCACGCGCATCAATCACTTCCACCTCAACAGGCACATCGTTTAATTTTTGCGCCCAACTCGATTGCTTAGCCACAATACCAATGTGCATGGTGTCGCCAGGGCGATACATGCCACGATCAGAAAACAAATACGCTTGAATTTGATTAGGTAAATTGCCATAACTTAAGCCGCCCACATCAAAACGCGATAAGTCGACATTACGCTCACTGCGATCTAGCGGCAAATAGCTTAAATCACCTGCTTTTTTCACCACAATAAGTGCAGGTGTTTTTTCACGCGTAAATCCTGTTAAGCTTGGCACATGAGCCAAGCCATTTGCATTGGTTTTTTGCGTAACCAGAATTGCACCGTTGCGCGCCCACACCTCAACCACAGCAGCTTCTACAGGCTTGCCTTGGCTAATCGATTGCACAAATACATCACGCGCGCCATCGCTGGCTTGTTTAGAAATTAAGCCTAAATCCGTCACAATCACTAAGCGCGTATCTTTGTAATTGGTTGGCTCTATTTTGGCTTGAGCTTGGTTGTCGCCTTCCTCATATTCACCTTCGTAATACTCGTTGCGATATTGATTCGCATGCGGATCAGCCGCTTCAGCATTTAATTTTGGATCATAGCCTTGCACAGTTAACAAAAATACGCCGCGTCTATCATTGGCATCGTTATGTAAATATTCGCTAAAATCTACTGACTCATAATGTGTTTTACCCGTTTTTAAACTTAAGGGGATTTTTTTCTCAAAACGCTCGGTTAAATTATCGGGCGTAATGCCGTTATAAAATTCTGGCCGCGTCATATCGCCTTGGCTTTGCGTCACCAAATGTTGCAATTGTTGCGGTAGTAAGCGGCCAATTTCTAGACGCACACCTGGTAAATCACGCACGATGAGCGGTAATTTTTTCTCACCAGAAAGCGCTAATAGCGAGCCTTTACTCATGACACTAAGTTCTGGTGCAGATTGTTTCATCTGCACAACTTCGTCGCGTGTCGCGCCTAATTGGTAGCCACCCGTTGATTTAAGACCTTTTTTAATGCGTACTAACAAATAACGATTTGGTTCTGCCTCGTACTTAAAGGTATGGCTGCTGCTCGCCTCACGCTCAGCAGGTACGGTACTCAGCGCTACTTTTGTTGCAGTTTTTAATAAGGCATCGGTAATCGCGGTGGGGTCTTGCCAAGGATTCTCTGTGGTGTTATCAGTGGTATTTTCGTTGCCATCATTGTCTGTTTCTTCAGTAGATTTAGCTTTAGGTTTCACTTCTGGCAATAACCACGCTTGCACATTGCGCGCCATTTCTTTTTCGCTCACCTCCATATCGGTGGCAATTTGCAGCACATTTTCTGGCTCGCCATTGTCATTGGTCACAATTAAATCGTGTAACTCAGTAACATCTAAACTATTCAACCCTGGAATTTCTAACACCACCCGCGCATCGGCCAAGGCATTGCCGCCACGCTGTGCCACAACACCTTCGCTGATGTTTAACACTAGTCCTTCATTTTGTTGCGGAATTTTTAGCGGCTCAGAATGTACCGTAGCGTGCAAACGCAATTTATCGTAAGTCACGCTAAATTTTTGCGTGCTATTGGCATTTACAAATAATTGAGCGGCCGTGTTTTCTTGCACTTGAATACGCTTTTCAAAGCTTTCTGGCGCAACTGGGTGCGAAAAAGTCACCTCAAAAATTGCCTTACGTAAGTTGGTTTGTACTGGGTCTTGGTAGAAACTATTGTTGGCAATGCTCATTTCAAAACTGGGCGATGTAAACGACACAGTTGGGTCAATTAATACGTGCGGCGCAAGTGCTTTGCTGCCGATTAATACGTTATATTCCACATCTATTGGCCATTCTTCATCTGGGGTAAAACTCAAGCGATTGGCTTCCACCCATAGCCAACGGCCTTTAATGGCAGGTTTAATACTAATATCGCTAGGCGCTTTATCATCAAAAGCTTTACCCACTAGCGTAAGCGGTGCTGCCGATAAATTAAATGTAAAAATAACAGGCTGCGGCTTGGCATCTGTTTCTAAATTTGCAGGCGTTGGTCGAGTGACTTCTATACTCGCATTTGATACTTGCGGACCATCAGGTTGTATACTCTTGAGGCTATCTAGCTTGGCTTTGGCTTGCATTTGCAAACCTTTTAATTTTTGCCAATATGCGCCGTAATCGGCCTGCATTAAGGCGGGTGTAGCAACTGCGCTCACCGCAAGCATACCAGCCAACAACACCCAAGCAGCGCGCTTTGCGCACCAGTTAAGCATAGGCGCAAGCAATTCCTTTAGCTGTTTAAACCAACTTGGCGGCTGCCAGTGGCCAACAAGCGCATTTAGAACATTCAACAAAGGCGCAATTAAACGACTTGAAAAAGCCCAATATTTTTGGGCTTTATTTAGAACTAAATCGTGCCACTTTTGCATTTTCTTCCCTTTGTTTTTATTGCAAATATTGACCGTATTCTACTGGCAATATTAAGATAAAAATAAGGCCTTAAAAAATATTTTTAAAATCCTAGCGGACTCTATATCTCCAAGGGATCTATATCCAAGCTCCAGCGTACTTTATTGGCCAACAAAAAGCCTTTAATTTCCGGTATCCATAATTTTAATAAGCGTTGCAAAGACCCGCGCGTATTGGCTTGGAGCAATAGCTGCCCACGTTCCATACTTTTTAGACGTTCCATTTGCGGGCGAATAATATCGTAAACCATCACGTCACTATTCAAATTCTGGGTCAAATTGCGTGCTGCATTTCTAGCCAAGTGTAGAAATTTTTCTACTTCAGTGAAGTGATTAGACTCTGCCCGCAACAGCGCAAAAAAACTGGTAGGTGGATACTGCATCACGCTACGTTCTTGCAATAATTCATCAGCAAAACGCTCATAATCTTGGCTACGCAACGCATCAAATAACGCATGTTGAGGAAACGCGGTTTGTATCAATACTTCACCAGCTTTTTCAGCACGGCCAGCGCGACCAGAAACCTGCATTAACTGCGCAAATAGCTTTTCACTGGCACGAAAATCGGGGCTGTATAACGCACTATCCGTATCCAACACGCCGACTAAGGTTAAAGCAGGAAAGTCATGACCTTTGGCGAGCATTTGTGTGCCGACCAATATATCAATTTCTTGCTTGTGTACGCGAGTGAGCAAATCCGTGAGCGCCTCTTTACTACGCATACTATCGCGATCTACTCTGGCTATTCTGGCCGTTGGAAACAAGGTTTGCAAAGTTTGTTCCAAACGTTGCGTGGCTTGGCCGACGGGGCGAATATCGGCATTGCCGCAGCTTGGGCATTGCAAAGGGATTTTTTGCTCTGCGCCACAATGATGGCATTTCAAGCGTTTTTGGCTTAAATGCACGACTAGCTTTGCGCTACAGCGCGTGCAACTAGATGCCCATTGGCATGCATTGCAATGCAGTACGGGCGCGTAACCGCGACGGTTTAAAAACAGCAGACTTTGTTCGCCTTTACTCAACCTTTCGCGTAGAGCCTTTACCAGCAAAGGCGATAAGCCATTTTCGGTGGGTGATTTTGCGGTATCAATACAAAAAATGTTAGGTAAAGCTGAATTCTCAACCGCGCGTTGTTTCAAACTTAATAGGCCATATTGGTCTTTTTTTGCATTAGCCCATGTTTCCAACGATGGCGTCGCGCTTCCCAAAACAATTGGAATATTCAGCTGCTTGGCGCGCACCATTGCAACATCGCGCGCATGGTAACGCATACCGTCTTGTTGTTTGTAACTACCGTCGTGCTCTTCATCCATGACGATTAATTTCAAATTGGGCATAGGTGTAAATACACTCAGTCGCGTACCAATCACAATTTTTGCAGTGCCTGTACTTGCGGCCTGCCAGTTTTGTAAGCGCTCACTCTCGCTTAAGTTGCTGTGTAATGTCACCAATGGAAATTGGCTTAAGCGACTTCTGAAGCGCGCTTCTAACTGTGGCGTAAGATTAATTTCTGGTACTAACACCAAAACTTGAGTATCTCTTTCTTGCAATATTTTCTGCAAAATTTGTATGTAAACTTCAGTTTTGCCAGAGCCTGTAATACCATGCAACAACCACGGTTTAAAGGTGTGAGTGAGCGCTAACACACTTTGTATCGCTTTCTGCTGCTCACTATTAAGTTGTGGTTCAATTGCAGAACTTGGCATAGAAGCCTTTACCGCCAGCACTTCATGCTCACTCACCAAACCCATGTCTTTAAGTTCTAAAATCGCTTTTCGCCAGCCAGATGAGACGAAAGCTAGCTCGCCAGAGGCCAATGCCGGCGCGGCTTTCAGAGCAGTGATAATTCGATTTAAAACGACTTTTTTTGCAGGGATTTGGCTTAAGTCTGCATTTGGAAGCAATGAATACGCAAGCGCTTTGCGCGAAACAGCGGGTTTAAGTTGGCGCAATCGCAACGGTAACGTGGAAACCAGCGCCTGCCCAAGTGGATAGTGATAATAGTCCGCACAAAATTTAAGCAACTTTAAATCTTCAAAAACTACGTCGTCAAACACATGACTGACGGGTTTTAACTTCTCAATTGGGTAGTCCGAAGTGTCCGATAAACCAATGACGACACCAATCAAGTTACGGCCTGCAAATGGAACGATGACTCTATTACCAACGCGCGCTACAAAGCCACCGCTTAAATAATCGAATGTTCGATTAAGCGGTACGTCTAAGGCAATGTTGAAAACCAGCGGATTCATATTTGGCGCGACATAAAAAGTTATGGTGAGTCTAATGCCTGCTTAGGTTAAAATACTGCTTTTACTTGATTGATGGTTATTTTGAAAGCGCATATTTCCGATTTACTCCAAGCTGCGGCCACCCAAATGAGTGCAGATTTGTCACAAATCAATATTGTACTCGAACGGCCGAAGTCTGCCGAACATGGCGATTTTTCTACCAATTTAGCCATGCAGCTAGCTAAACCTATGCGACAAAACCCACGTGCCATTGCCGAGCGTTTAATCAAAGCACTGCCCCAAAGCGAATATATTGCAAAGGTAGAAATTGCGGGTGCGGGCTTTATTAATTTCTTTTTAAACGCACAGTCCAAACAAACCGTCGTGGCAGATATTTTTGCACAGGGTGATGACTTTGGCCGTAACAACGCAGGTCATGATGTAAATGGTAAGCCTCAAAAAGTACAGGTGGAGTTTGTTTCTGCTAACCCCACAGGGCCACTGCATGTCGGTCATGGGCGCGGTGCGGCCGTAGGCGATTGTTTAGCGCGCTTATTAGAGGCAACTGGTTGGGATGTGACGCGAGAGTTTTATTATAACGACGCTGGCGCGCAGATTGATAACCTCACACTATCAGTGCAAGCACGCTGCAAAGGTATATCGACTGATGACGCAAGTTTTCCAGAAAATGGTTATCGTGGTGATTATATTGTCGATATTGCTAAAGCATTTTTGGCGAAAGAAACTGTTGTTGCAGACGACATGCAAGTCACCGCCAACGGTGATGCAAATGATGCCGAAGCAGTGCGCATTTTTGCAGTCGCTTATTTACGCCATGAGCAAGACTTAGACTTAAAAGCCTTTCAAATTAAATTTGATACTTTTTCTTTAGAGAGCGCACTCTACAGCACAGGCAAAGTAGAAAATACGGTTCAAGCTTTAATTGCTAGCGGCAAAACCTACGAAGAGGGCGACGCACTTTGGCTAAAAACCACCGATTTTGGTGATGATAAAGACCGCGTCATGCGCAAATCTGAGGGTGGTTATACCTATTTTGTACCCGATGTCGCTTACCATTTAGATAAATGGAATCGGGGCTTCAAGCGCGTCATTAATGAGCAGGGCGCCGATCACCACAGCACCATCACCCGCGTCCGTGCTGGCTTACAGGCGCTTAATATGAATATACCAAGCGGCTGGCCAGATTACGTATTACACCAAATGGTCACCGTGATGCACGGTGGGGAAGAAGTTAAGTTAAGCAAACGCGCAGGTAGCTATGTGACCCTACGTGATTTAATTGATGAAGTGGGTTGCGATGCTACACGCTACTTTCTAGCCGCCCGCCGTGCAGATTCGCAATTGGTATTTGATATTGACTTGGCGCGTGCGCAAACAAATGATAACCCCGTGTATTACATTCAATACGCACATGCGCGTATTTGCAGTGTTTTAGCACAATGGGGTGGGGAAACGAATAGTTTAAAAACGGTGAACTTAAGCCCACTTAACATGCCAAATGAAGCAAAACTAATGCAACGTTTAAGTGAGTATCCTGAAGTGGTCAATGATGCGGCAACCGACTTAGCACCGCATGCAATTGCCAATTATTTAAAAGAATGTGCAAGTGATTTGCATAGCTACTACAATGACACCAAATTTTTGGTAGAAGATGAGTCAACCAAACTAGCACGATTGGCATTAATTGCAGCAACGCAACAAATATTAAAAAACGGCTTAAATTTATTAGGCGTCAGCGCACCGCAGAAGATGTAAAAGTCGCGCCACACAAGATGTATAAAAATGAGTTGTAAAAGAAAAGTATGGTGAGGAAAACAAATGAGTAGAGATTATAAGCCTGCGTCACAAAAAGCCACTGGTCGTGGCAGCCCATTTTTAACTGGTTTGCTCATAGGCTTATTGTTAGGTGTTGGTCTATCTGTATGGTTAACAATGTATTTAAAAGGTGGTGACAGCCCATTTTCAGAGAAAAAAGGAAATCAACCAATTTCTGAAAAAATGGCTGAGGATAAAATATCAGAAGATAGTGTTCTGCCAAAAGAAGAAAGTCTTGAAGGTGAAACAAAGCCAGAAAATAATTTTGACTTCTATACCATTTTGCCTGAAACCGAGAGCACAGTGACTGAAAAAGAAGTAAAAGAAAGCGCGCTCACCGTTACAAAAGATAATTATTTTCTACAGGTTGGCGCATTTCAAAGTGAAGCAGATGCAGACAACATGAAAGCAAAATTAGCACTACTAGGCTTTGAAGCTGTCGTACAAACGGCAACAATTCCTGAAAAAGGTATTTGGCATCGCGTCCGCGTTGGGCCACTAAATAATATTGAAAAAATTAACAAAATACGTGGTGAACTAACGACGAATGGATTTAATACGGATTTAATTAAGGTGCGCACTGAGACAAAACCGCAATAGGCAGGAATTCGTTGTCATCTTTTGCGGTCAACTCACGTTAATAGCCTAGCATTTACAATTTTTAAAAGAAATAAAGGAATAAATAATGAATACCAGTATTAAAAAAGGTTTAGCCGTTTTAATGTTTACATTTAGCATATTTGCCTTTGCGGATGGCCCTGCAATGGGCGCTGAGTTTGATGCTGTGGCACAAAATATCACAACTGACAACCCAGCCAAAATTGAAGTAATGGAGATTTTTTGGTATGGCTGCTCGCACTGTTACCAAATGGAAACACCACTACATGCATGGGTAAAAAAATTACCGAATGATGTTTATTTTAAACGCGTACCTGGTTTGCCTAATCCGAGCTGGGCGCCTATGGCAAAAGCATTTTATGCGATGGAAACCTTAGGTGTGGGCGAGAAGTTACACACCCCTTTATTTGAAGCGGTACATAAAAGCAAAACATTAAATCCTACTGACGAAAAAGCAACCATTGCTTGGGTGACCAGTCAGAGCGGATTTGATAAGCTAAAAGTAGAGCAAGCATTTAAATCGTTCACAATTAACACTAATTTAAATCGCGCTGCGCAAATATTTAAAGCCTCTGGTGCAACTGGCGTACCTAGCTTGGTCATTGATGGTAAGTTTATTACCTCTGCCACCATGAGTGGTGGCAATGAGCAAGCCTTGAAAACAGCAGATTACATTATTACGAATGTGCGCGCCGAGAAAGCCGCGTCAGCTAAAAAAGGTGAGTCTGCAAAAAAGTAAGCAAGGCAGGCACTTCTAAAGCAGATCCTGCAAAAAAATAGCCTTACCCAGTAGGGTTAAATAAGTAAAGTTAAATAAACAAGACTTAAGTCAATTAAATTAACCCGCTAGTTTTTTAGCGGGTTTCTTTTTGTCTTACATAGCGAGTGCGCTATACTTTTACGATATGAACATATTTAAGCCTATCAATATTTTTATTACGGGCGCATCTAGCGGCATTGGCAACGCACTTGCGCACGAATACGCCAAGCGTTATAAAAATACCAACGTTAATATTGGTTTAATTGCTAGGCGTAGTGAGCACTTACAACAATTGGCAACTGAGCTACAAAATCAATACCAAATTAACTGTGCTATTTATCCGCTAGATGTACGTGATAGCGTAGCATTACAAACGGCTGCACAAGATTTTATAGCACGTTTTGGCGCACCTAATATCGTTATCGCCAACGCTGGTGTAAGCCGCGGAACTTTAACCGAACATAAAGAGGACATCGCCGCCTTTCAAGCTGTATTCGATATTAATGTGATGGGCATAGTGAATACGTTTCAGCCATTTATTGAATCGATGAAAACACTTGCCCAACAAAACCAAACTGCTCAATTAGTCGGCGTCGCAAGTGTTGCTGGTATTCGTGGTTTACCTGGTGCGGGTGCGTATAGCGCCAGTAAAGCTGCTGCTATCAGTTATTTGGAAAGTTTACGCGTTGAAATGGCGCGCGAACATATCGCCGTCACCACCATTGCGCCTGGCTATATTCGCACACCAATGACTGCGGTAAACGAATATAAAATGCCTTTTCTCATGGATGCCGATGTGTTTGCCCACAAGTTTGCAGATGCGGTTGATGCAAAACGTCGCTTTGTAGTGATTCCTTGGCAAATGGGTGTGCTGGCTAGACTAATGCGTTTTGTGCCGCCATTTTTGTGGGATTTTGCCATGAAAAAAGCGCCTCATAAGAAGCGCTTAGATTGGGATTGGGATTGGCTGTAACAGCCAAAATGCTTAAGGTGCTATTTAGCGCCTGCTCGCTCTTTCTCATAATCTTCGTATGTCTTTTTATTTAAGCGCTCAAGACACCTATCCACTTCACTTGGTGGTTGGCTACGGCATTCGTTTTCCGCGCCTTGTTTTGCACCTTCATACCAAGCTTGCGTAGTACAACCAAATATCCCTACAACCATCACACATAATATGTTGACTAACATTAAAGTTTTAGTGATTTTCATAAACAACTCCCTATTATCGCGTAATTGGTTTGTATCTAATTCGTTTTGGTTTAGCGCCTTTGTCGCCGAACTAGCCACAGTTTTAGTGGCTTAGTTTCGGCGGGCATGCCCCTTGCGGGTACGGAAGGCTTTAGAATTTAACTAATAAAAATTTTCAAACTAACGGGTTATTGGTTTATATCTGATACGTTTTGGCTTGGCGCCTTCCTCACCTAGTCTTTTTCTTTTGTCCGCTTCGTATTCTTGGTAATTGCCATTAAAAAACGTCCATTGCGATTCGCCTTCTGCCGCTAAAATATGCGTAGCGATACGATCCAAGAACCAGCGATCATGCGAAATCACCAATACACAGCCTGCAAATTCCAGTAGCGCATCTTCCAGCGCACGTAAAGTTTCTACATCCAAGTCATTCGATGGTTCATCTAGCAGCAACACATTGCCGCCAGAAATTAAGGTTTTGGCCAAGTGCAACCGCCCGCGCTCGCCACCAGAAAGTTGGCCAACGATTTTTTGCTGGTCGCCACCCTTAAAGTTAAAACGCCCTATATAAGCGCGGCTTGGTGTTTCATATTTGCCCACCGTTAAAATATCTGAGCCATTGGCAATTTCATCGAACACGGTTTTGCCATCGCTTAGTGCATCACGGCTTTGGTCAACGTAAGCTAACTTTACTGTTTGACCAATGTTTACTTCACCGCTGTCTGGTTTTTCTTGGCCAGTAATCATTTTAAACAAGGTTGATTTACCCGCGCCATTGGGGCCAATAATGCCAACAATGGCACCCGCAGGCACGCTGAAACTCAAATTATCCATCAGCAATCTATCTTTAAACGCTTTCGTCACACCTTTAAATTCAATCACTTGGTCACCTAAACGCTCACCTGCGGGGATAAAAATTTCCTGCGTTTCGTTGCGTTTTTGGTATTCGGCACTCGCCAGTTCTTCATAGCGCGCAATACGCGATTTGCTTTTGGCTTGACGCGCTTTTGGGTTTTGGCGCACCCATTCCAGCTCCGTGTTCAGCGCCTTACGGCGAGATGACTCTTGCGATTCCTCAAGTGCCAACCGCGCTTGCTTTTGGTCTAACCAACTTGAATAATTACCTTTCCAGGGAATGCCGTGACCGCGATCTAGCTCTAAAATCCATTCGGCGGCGTTATCTAAAAAGTATCGATCATGCGTAACTGCGACCACCGTGCCAGGAAAGCGCACCAAATATTGTTCTAACCATTCCACTGATTCAGCATCCAAATGGTTGGTGGGTTCGTCTAGCAGCAGCATATCTGGTTTTGATAATAGTAATTTGCACAACGCTACGCGACGTTTTTCACCGCCTGAAAGCGGTCCGATTTTGGCATCCCAAGGCGGCAAACGTAGCGCATCGGCGGCTATTTCTAATTGGGTGGTTAAATCGCTACCACTGGCGGCGATGATATTTTCCCACTTAGCCTGTTCTTCTGCCAGTTTGTCAAAATCTGCATCAGGCTCGGCATAAGCGGCATAGACTGCCTCTAAATTGGCTTGCGCCTGCATCACCTCACCCATGCCGCTTTCCACTTCCTCGCGCACCGTTTTATTGGCATCCAGCTGCGGCTCTTGCGGCAAATAGCCAATCACCATATTGGGTTGCCATTGCACTTCGCCTTCAAATTCTTTATCAGCGCCCGCCATAATGCGTAACACAGTAGACTTGCCTGATCCATTCAGGCCAAGCAAACCAATTTTTGCACCTGGGAAAAATGACAAAGAAATATCTTTAATAATCATTTTTTTAGGTGGGACGATTTTGCTCACACGGAGCATAGACATTACATATTGAGCCATTATTCTCTACTTTTTTGCAAAAACAAAAGCTTAACAGAAACTAGGCTTGATTGTATAAGCTAAGCTTGTTAGAAGGTACAATGCGAGATGGCAACTTTTAATACAACGCGCAATGGCGCTTACGTTTGGGTCGTGCGATGGCACTTTTAGAAATGGCGAGCAATGGCGCTTAAATCCACTATTTACAAGGTAGACCTCCATATTACAGATATGGATAGGCAATATTACGCGCAACATAGCTTAACGCTGGCCAAGCATCCATCTGAAACTGACGAGCGTGTGATGGTACGACTGATTGCATTTACGCTTTTTGCCAACGAATCACTGATATTCGGCAAAGGTTTAAGCGACGACGAAGAGCCGGATTTGTGGCAAAAAGATTTAACAGGCGCTATTGAGCTGTGGATGGATGTTGGCCTGCCAACTGAAAAAGATATCCGCAAAGCCTGCGGCCGCGCAAGGCAGGTTGTTGTTGTGCTTTACGGCGGACGCATTGCTGATATGTGGTGGGATCAAAATAGCAAAGGCTTGCTAAAACTGAATAATTTAACAGTGATTAATCTGCCTACAACACAAGCATTGGCAGGCATTGCAGAACGTAGTATGAATATTAGCTGTTCCATACAAGATGGCCAAATTTTACTCAGCCATGATGCTGGTAGTGTGGAAATTGCACCGATGTTTTTAAAAGAAAATGCTGCCTTTTAAATAAACTTTTTTAAATGCCTAGGGTTTCTACCCAAGCCAATGCAGCTATGTGCGCTTCGTTCACTTTTGCGGAATTCATCTGTAACTCTTCTGCCAACTCTAAAATACGCGTGCTATTAGCATCTTCACACGCCTCAGTTAGCTGTAAAAATGGGCCGTAAATTCCTTGGCGTGCTGAAAGTGCATCAACAACAGGTTCTGGCAACTGGATTTTTTCTAGCACTTGATCCATTGGCATTTTCAATATGGCATCCAACAATGAAAATACACCCACGATGAACAAATTATCACGATCATGTTTTTCAAAATAACTTTCGCCAAGCAACTCCGTTAAGCGCCCACGCGTGATTGAAGTTTTCATAAGTGCAGGTGGAGTAGCATTTTCACCCGCTGTGACCATTAACAAAGTGAGCCAGCGATAGAGCTGATTTCTGCCTAAAATTGTGAGCGCATGATTGATAGATTGCACCTCACACGAAAGACCAAACCCTACAGAGTTAATATAGCGCAATAGTTTAAATGACAGAGCCGCATCGCGCTTAAAGCCAGTTTCAATCTCCATATTATCTGCATCTTGGCTTACTTTATTTAAAATATTCAACACGCTATCAAAAGATGCGTTAATCACTTTTGCAGTAAATGTTTCTGGGCGTGAGAAATAATAACCCTGAAAATGTTTAAACCCAGCCGCTTTACAAGCCTCATACTGCGTTTCTGTTTCAACTTTTTCTACAATAGTTTTAACTTTTGGTGCATTAAAACGGGTAAACAATTTGGCTAATTCTTTTAAATCTATCACCTGAATATCAATTTTTATGTAATCTGCACAATCAATTAATGGTTGATAATCTGTACTTAAATGTGGATTATCTAGCGCTATTTTGTAGCCTTGGTTACGTAAAAATTGGCAGCGTTCAACCACCGCTTCGCTGGCTGGAATACTTCTTAGCACCTCTAACACCGTGCGCGGTGGCGACATCAATTCGAGAAACTCGCTCATTAGCATTTGCTCGCTTACATTAATGAACGCTAATTTATCGCCCAATAACCATTGAATATCCATCTGCCCAACAGTGCTCATCAGCACATTGGCGCAAGCTTTAAAGTCATCGACAATCTGTGCGCTTTGCGCCTCAGCGCTGTGCCTAAAAAACAGCTCATAACCAATTATTTGCTGTTTGCTATCCATGATGGGCTGGCGCCCAATAAAGGTTTGATCTTCCATTTTCGTCTTTCAGCGTTTGCACACACTATTGAAATAAACCGCAAAAAATAATTTTGGTTCAGATTAATAATAACGCGAAAGTATTGCAGTCACTTTGAAGAACAAAGCAGGCTTATGGGCTTAATTCTGAATTTAGCGCCATGAGCCGCTTGTAATTTCTGCGTAACATTGAAGTTGTATCTTACGAGTTCAATTTAAGCTTTTTTATAGTTGTAAATTTATATACTGAGTAGGTACTTATGACTGAAGGTTGGCTCAACTTCGATTATGTGGTTTTATTCTCTGAAAATGAGCGCCTTGCTCGTTCTTTGGATTATAAAATTGCTAAATATTTGCCTGGCTTTACACTTGTTGGGCTTTACGATTGGGACTACTTCCTCGTCACTGATTCTGATGGCATTATGTACTCAGTGCCAAGCGTACCTCTCAATGTTAATTCTGCACAAAAATTCTCCCTTCCTGAAAACATAACGCTAGAAACTGATGAACGTTATGTAGGAAAAGTTAAGTGGTACTTAAAACCTGTCATTATCGGTGGAAATCCGCTAGACGCAAAAAACTTAGCTTGGGTATCACAAAAACTTCATGCTGATCTAGTTGTTTGGTGGAATGAGAAATACAAACAGCTTATAGCTAGACAATCTATGGGGGCTACCACTAGCGCCATGTCGAGCAAGACAAACGAACCAGGAATTTTCAACGGGTACTATTTCAGCAAAGCAGATTCCTTAGCTGCCTGACTTTTAAGCAAGGCTAGGTAGCCGAAGACGGTGGCAATATAGTAGTTATTTAAATCGTTTTATTACGCATTTAGCCGCGAAATATGATGTCCTACGAGCCAATATCCATGCGGCTTCCAGAGCATCTATTTTTACCTAATCCGCATGGTTTGGATTTTGATTTTAAATCCCCTTTGCCGCGCCTTCGGCTTGAGCAGCAGATGGATAAGCGGCGAGGACTGTCACAACCGACTTAGGGCTTTAGCACTTAGCAAGGTTGGGGAAGACCCTTGCGGCCTTATGAGCGAAGCGAGTTCCGCAGCCGCCCAGATGCGGCGCTAAGACCGAAGGAAACAAGCGGCAGCGGGGTGTCGTTTACTTTGGTTACTTTCTTTTGGACAAGCAAAAGAAAGTAACTTGCCGTCGTGCAACCCCCGACTAGCAACAAATAAACTTAGCATTCAGTTATTAAATCCCAAGCTCGTGCGTAAATGTCCAAGTCCTTGGGATGCTCAAAACATCTGTATCCTTTTTCATTTCATCGCTAAACGGTTCAAATGGTGCGGATTTCCTGATGGTATCTAAAACATTTTCGTCCAATATTTTATGACCTGAGCTTTTATTAATTTGAATACTTTCTAGCACGCCATCTGATTTTATAGATACAGTAACGTTAAGACTTCCATATAATTTATTATTTTTTGCCTCTATTGGATAATTTTCATTACCAATTTTTTCTACTTTCTGATGCCATTTATTTATGTAATCAGTAAATCGTGTATCTTTGATTTGAGTGCCAATAAATTTTCGCTTTGGCCTTTTTTGATATTCCTCTTGCTGCTTTTGTATTTGTGCCTCTAGCCGCTCCATCTCTAATTTTGCAGCTTCATGCAAATCGCTTGGCACACTTTCTTCAGACCGCAACGCTGACGAAAACAATGTAAATAGCACAAATAAAACTAACAAATAATTAGTTTTCATTTTTATTCCACAGTGACTGACTTAGCCAAGTTCCTCGGCTTATCCACATCCGTGCCTTTTAACAACGCCGCATGATAAGCCAGCATTTGCACGGGGATAGTATGCAAAATAGGGGAGAGCACGCCCACATGACGCGGAGTGCGGATGACATGCACGCCTTCAGACTCGGTAAAGTGGCTGTCAGCATCGGCAAATACAAATAGCTCGCCACCACGTGCGCGAACCTCTTGCATATTCGATTTTACTTTTTCGAGCAGTGCATCATTTGGCGCAATCACCACCACTGGCATATTGTTATCTACCAGTGCCAACGGGCCATGTTTAAGCTCGCCTGCAGGGTAAGCTTCAGCATGGATATAGGAAATTTCTTTAAGCTTAAGCGCGCCTTCTAGCGCAATAGGGTAGTGCACACCACGGCCTAAAAACAGTGCATGTTCTTTATCGGCAAAGCGTTTTGCCCATTCGCGAATTTGTGGCTCTAAATTAAGCGCAAATTGCACGCTACCTGCCAATTGCCTTAATGCGCTCAAATATTCTTGTTCATCTGTGCTGCTTAATAAACCCCGTTGTTTAGCGAGTGTGACGGCCAATGTGAATAGCGCGACTAATTGTGTGGTAAAGGCTTTGGTGGAAGCCACCCCAATTTCTGCCCCCGCGCGGGTGTAAAAAACCAGCTGCGAGGCACGTGGAATAGCACTCTCTTGCACATTACAAATCGCCAACGTTAGGTTTTGCCCTAACGATTTTGCGTGTTTTAAGGCTTCCATCGTATCGAGCGTTTCGCCAGATTGCGAAATGGTGACAATAAGTTGCTTGGGATTTGGCACCGATTGACGATAGCGATATTCACTGGCGATTTCGACATTGGTGGGTATTTTTGCAATGCCTTCTAACCAATATTTAGCAGTAAGCGCGGCGTAGTAGCTGGTGCCTGCGGCGAGAATTAATACACTATCGACTTGTTTAAACACATCGCTCGCGGCATCGCCAAATAGGGCAGGGGAGAAGCTATTGTCATCAATCAGCGCTTCAATGGTATCTGTCAGTGCGCGGGGTTGCTCGTGGATTTCTTTTTGCATAAAGTGCGCGTAAGGGCCAAGCTCCATGCTGGCGAGCGAAACATCGCTCACGTGAATTTTACGTTTTACTTCCTCGCCATCTTTATCAAAAATGGTCACGCCATCGCGGCGAATATCGGCCACATCACCATCTTCTAAGTAAATCACTTTACGCGTCACAGATAAAACAGCAGAAACATCGGACGCGATAAAATTTTCACCATCGCCAAGACCCAATAGCAACGGGCATCCCAGACGTGCCGTAATCATATGTTCAGGTTCTTTAACCGAAATTACGCTAATCGCAAACGCGCCGGTAAGCTCTGCCACCGCTTTTTGTGTAGCGGCCAATAATGGCAAATTTTGATGATAATAATGAATTAAGTGAGCAATCACTTCGGTATCAGTTTGCGAGGTAAACTCGTAACCTAGTTTTTTAAGTTTCTCGCGCTGCTCATCGTGGTTTTCAATAATGCCGTTATGCACTACAGCGATTTCACCTTTTGAAACGTGTGGGTGCGCATTGCTCTCAGTCACGCCGCCATGCGTTGCCCAGCGTGTGTGGCCGATGCCGACTTGTCCGCTTAGGTTCATCGCTGTCGCTTTTTCTGTCATAGCAGACACACGGCCGACAGCACGCACACGTTCGATACCATTACTATTTAATACTGCTACGCCAGCAGAATCATAGCCACGATATTCTAAGCGGCTTAAACCTTCGATTAACGTTGAAACGACGCTTCTACTTGCAACTGCGCCCACTATGCCGCACATAAATATTAATCTTTCATAAATTCAATTTTAGGTGAACTATTTTTTCTTCGTAGGTCGTTTCCAACCCATAATGGATTTTTGTTCTTTTGCTCGGCAAAAAGTTAATGCATCTGCTGGGGCATCTCTGGTAATGGTTGAACCTGCAGCAATGGTGGCATTCTTACCTATTGTAACTGGCGCAACTAATTGTGAATCCGAACCGACAAACGCACCATCTTCAATCACCGTTCTGAATTTGTTCGCACCATCGTAATTGCAGGTAATCGTACCCGCGCCAATATTCACATTTTTACCAATTGTCGCGTCACCCACATAACTTAAGTGGTTGATTTTGCTGCCTATATCCACTTGTGCATTTTTAAGCTCAACAAAATTACCCACATGTGCATCACTTTGTAGCACCGTTCCAGGCCTTAAACGTGCATAAGGTCCGATACGATTATTTTCACCTATTTTTGTGTCATCTATATGAGTAAAAGACGCGATTTTTGTACCTGCTCCGATATTGGCATTTTTGATGACACAGTTTGCTGCAATACTAACGTTATCGCCTAAATTCACGTGGCCTTCAAACACGCAATTCACGTCAATTTCTACATCGCGCCCGCAGCTGAGCACGCCACGAACATCTAACCTAGAAGCATCTTTTAAGGTCACGCCTTGCTGCAATAGTTGATTCGCAATGCGCTTTTGATGTTCGCGCTCAATCTGCGCCAAATCCACTTTTGAGTTAATACCAGTAACCGACCATTCATCAGTCGTGATTTCAGCGACAACATCCACTTTATCTTGCACTGCAAACGCAACAATATCCGTTAAATAATACTCACCTTGCGCGTTTTTGTTTGAGAGCTGTGACAGCCACTTGATTAAATGCGCACTCGGCATGGCCATGATGCCCGTATTGACTTCAGTAATGCTGCGCTGCGTTTCAGTCGCGTCTTTATGTTCTACAATCGCTGTGACTAAATCGTTGCTACGCACGATGCGGCCGTAACCCGTTGGGTCGGCTTTGTTAAATGACAGAATAGCTAATTTGGTTTGCGCGCTTGCAATGAGTTTTTTACATGCTTCAGCACCTACCAAGGGCACATCACCCAATAAAATTAGGGTGTTCGCATCTGTATCTAAATAGGGTGCCGCCTGCTGGACGGCATGGCCGGTGCCATGTTGCTCAGCTTGATTCACCCAAATTATATCCTCGTGCAGAAAATTTTCACGCACAACTTCGCCACCATAGCCATAAACGACAATGATTTTTTGAGGGTTTAACGCTTTCGCGCAATCAATCACGTGCGCCAATATTGGCTTTCCGCCAATTTCATGTAGCACTTTTGGCTTATTGGAATGCATGCGCGTGCCTTTGCCAGCAGCAAGAATAACAATGTTGAGTTGACTCATCATTTTATTGAATCTGTAATTTTCATTATCGCTAAAGTATAACAAAAAAGGCAGCCTAAGCCGCCTTTTTGCTGATGTTAAGTGCTAACACATCAAATTTTTTGAGCCAGCTAATGCGTAGATTTACGTAAACGCTGAATCGCTTGAATTTGCGCAACCGCTTCTGCAAGTTCCGCCTGTGCTTTTGCGTAGTCTATATCAGAGTTGCGATTTTTCATCGCTTCCATTGCAGCTTCTTTAGCGGCAATCGCTTTAGCTTCATCTAAATCATGACCACGTACTGCGGTATCAGCAAGTACTGTAATCATGCCTGGCTGCACTTCTAAAATGCCGCCTGAAATAAAAATCAAGGTCTCTTCAGCTTCACCTGACTGCTTAATACGTAATGCACCAGGTTTGATAGTGGTAATCATAGGCGCGTGATTTGGGTAAATACCCACTTCACCAGCACCAGCAGGAGCCACCACAAACTCGGCTTCGCCTGAGAATATGCTTGCTTCTGCGCTTACTACATCGATATGAACAGTATTTGCCATCATTTATCCTTAAACTATTGTCTGTAAACTAACTACTAGTTTAAAGTTTTGGCTTTCTCTACTGCTTCTTCGATGCCACCCACCATGTAGAACGCTTGCTCAGGCAAGTGATCGTATTCGCCAGCAACAATCGCTTTAAAACCTTTGATGGTTTCTTTTAATGGCACGTATTTACCTGGCGCGCCAGTAAATACCTCAGCCACGTGGAATGGCTGTGACAAGAAACGTTGGATTTTACGTGCACGGCCTACAGCCAATTTATCTTCTGGTGACAATTCATCCATACCCAAAATCGCAATAATGTCGCGCAACTCTTTATAGCGTTGCAATGTTTGTTGTACGCTACGTGCCACGTTGTAATGCTCTTCGCCAACAACCAATGGGTCTAACTGACGTGAGCTTGAATCTAGCGGGTCAACTGCTGGGTAAATACCTAAAGATGCAATGTCACGTGACAACACAACTGTTGAATCCAAATGCTGGAACGTTGTAGCAGGAGAAGGATCGGTCAAGTCATCGGCAGGTACATAAACCGCTTGGATAGACGTAATAGAACCTGTTTTAGTTGAGGTAATACGCTCTTGTAAACGGCCCATTTCATCAGCAAGGGTAGGTTGGTAACCTACAGCGGAAGGCATACGGCCTAACAGCGCAGATACTTCAGTACCGGCCAATGTGTAACGGTAGATATTATCCACAAAGAACAACACGTCACGGCCTTCGTCACGAAATTTTTCAGCCATGGTCAAACCAGATAACGCTACGCGTAAAAGGTTGCCTGGTGGTTCATTCATTTGACCGAAAACCATCGCTACTTTTGATTCTTTCATGTCGTCAAGCTTAATAACGCCAGCTTCTGCCATCTCGTGGTAGAAGTCGTTACCTTCACGCGTACGCTCGCCTACACCTGCAAATACTGATAAACCTGAGTGCTGTTTAGCGATGTTGTTAATCAACTCAAGCATGTTAACGGTTTTACCTACACCAGCACCGCCAAACAAACCAACTTTACCACCTTTGGCAAATGGGCAAACCAAGTCAATCACCTTGATACCTGTCTCTAACAAATCTACAGATGGTGATAATTCTTCAAATTTTGGCGCTTTTTGGTGAATTGAACGGCGCTCGTCAGAGTCAATTGGCCCAACATCATCAATCGGACGGCCTAGCACATCCATAATGCGGCCCAGCGTACCAACGCCTACCGGTACAGTAATTTGAGAGCCTGTTGATTTAAATGCAGTACCACGTGAAAGGCCATCAGATGAGCCCATCGCAATCGTACGCACAATGCCGTCACCCAATTGCTGCTGCACTTCTAGTGTTAAGCCAGCTTCTGCTTGTGAGTTCGCGTCATCGATAATCAAAGCATCAAACACTTTGGGCATTTGGTCGCGTGGAAATTCCACATCAACCACCGCGCCAATACACTGCACGACTCTGCCGATTTTAACTTGATCTACTTTTACTGCATTTGCTTTTGCCATCATTTTTTCCTAACTTCTATATTTAGTCAGATTTAATTAAATTCTTTATTAAGAAACTGCTGCTGCGCCGCCAACAATCTCTGAAATTTCTTTAGTAATTGCTGCTTGACGTGCTTTGTTATAAACCAATTTAAGCTCACCAATCACGTTTTTCGCATTATCAGATGCTGATTTCATCGCCACCATACGTGATGATTGCTCTGATGCCATATTTTCCGCCACGGCGTTATACACCAGCGACTCTACGTAACGCGTCATAAGCTCATCTATTACCGTCTGCGCATCAGGCTCATAAATGTAATCCCAATGACCTTTAGCAATGCCAATTTGCACTGCGCTCTTAACAACGTCGCTTGCAGAGAGAAGCTCATGTTTGTCATGATGAGGATGTGCACCTAAATGCTCATCATTCAATGGCAACAATTGTTGCATCACCGGTTCTTGCTTCATGGTGTTAATAAATCTGGTGTAGCAGATATACAACTGATCAATTTCTCCAGCAGCATAAGCATCTAACATCACCTTAATGGTACCAATTAATTTTTCTAAATGTGGCACATCACCTAAGCCCGTAATATGCGATTTAACTTCAGCGCCTACACGCGTCATAAAGCTAAACCCTTTATTACCCATGGCGCTAACCACGATTTTTTTGCCTTCTGCTTCCCAAGCTTTCATTTGGTTGACAGATAAACGCAGCATGTTGGTGTTTAAACCACCACATAGCCCTTTGTCTGAGCTCACAACAATCAAGCCAACATTTTTTATCGTGTTACGCTTAAGTAAAAATGCATGTTTATACTCTGTGTTGGCATGCGACATATGTGCAGCAACTTGGCGAATTTTTTCAGCATAAGGGCGGCTTGCTCGCATTCTATCTTGCGCTTTACGCATTTTAGATGCAGCCACCATCTCCATTGCCTTAGTGATTTTGCGTGTATTTTCAACACTCTTAATCTTGGTTCTAATCTCTTTACTACCAGCCATAGATTTTCCTAAAAAAGCTTGTCCTAAATAGTCAGAGAATTAGTAAGCGTTAGTTGCTTTAAAGTCTTGAATTGCCGCTTCAACCGCTTTTTCGTTATCGCCAGCTAAGTCTTTGCTAGATTCAATACCATCCATCAATTTGGCGTATTTAGAGCCCATAAAGCCATGTAATGCGTTTTCAAACGCCAATACTTTATTGGTTGGTACATCATCAAAGTAGCCTTTATTAGCAGCTAACAACGTAATCGCCATTTTTGAAACGCTTAATGGTGCGTATTGTGCTTGTTTCATCAACTCTGTAAACATACGACCGCGGTCTAATTGTTTACGTGTTGCTTCATCCAAATCAGACGCGAACTGCGCGAACGCAGCCAACTCACGGTATTGCGCTAATGCTAAACGTACACCGCCACCCAATTTCTTGATGACTTTAGTTTGTGCTGCACCGCCTACGCGAGATACTGAAATACCCGCGTTGATCGCTGGACGAATACCGGCGTTGAACAAGTCAGTTTCTAAGAAGATTTGACCATCAGTAATAGAAATTACGTTAGTCGGCACAAAAGCTGAAACGTCGCCTGCGGCAGTTTCAATGACTGGCAATGCAGTCAATGAGCCTGTTTTACCTTTAACGGCACCGTTAGTGAATTTTTCTACATAGTCTTCATTCACGCGAGCTGC
>JANNOS010000059.1:0-1870 GCA_031399315.1 Methylophilaceae bacterium
TTGTGGCTTCCATGCGGCCAAAAGCCTTAAATATGTTAGCGCGCTTTCCCGAATTACAGAGTCAGGATTTGCTGGATGTAGAGAAAATAAACGCGGCTAAAACGATACATGATATTGATAGCGCGGTGACGGCCAAGTTATATGGCGCTAAAGATGTAGAGGATTACTACGCAAAAAATGCATCTAAACCTTGGTTAACGCATATTCGTTTACCCACACTCATATTAAATGCAAAAAATGACCCTTTTATACCAGAAGAAACCTTACCTACTGTAGCTGAAGTTTCCGAACTTGTTACCTTAGAATATCCCGAAGCAGGTGGTCATGTTGGTTTTGCAGGGCGTGACAATTGGCTACCAAGAAGGATATTAGAATACTTTGAGGAATATCCAAAGTAGGCAAATTAGCTTAATTAAAGTCAGTTGCATGTTTAATTCGTTATAATGGCGCATATGCAATTTTCAAATATAAAATGGATTAATAATACTCCATACTCTATTGATTTTGATGATATTTATTTCTCAACTGAGGATGGATTGGATGAAACAGAATATGTATTTATTCAACAAAATCAACTGGAACAACGCTTTAAATCGCTCACACAAGACCAATTTACGATTATCGAAACAGGCTTTGGTACAGGCTTAAGTTTCTTGGTTGTTTGCCAGCATTGGCTCAATCTAGCGCCAGCTAGCGCGCAATTGCACTTTATTAGCATTGAAAAGTTTCCACTGACTTTGGCTGATTTAGCGCGCGCGCATGCGTTATGGCCACAATTTACAACGATTTCAAACGAACTATTGCAACATTACGGTACACTTAAAGTGGGTGATAATGTTTTTAACATGGCTGCAGGCCGCATCCAGCTTGCCTTGCAGGTCGATGATATTTCGCATGCACTGACACAAATAACACAAAAAACCGATGCGTGGTTTTTAGATGGTTTCGCGCCCGCTAAAAATGCTGATATGTGGTCTAAAGATGTGCTCGAGCACGTCGCCAGACTATCGCAAGCCAACACCACATTTGCGACTTTCACCAGTGCGGGTGACGTGCGCCGCGGCTTGCAAGCCGCTGGCTTTAGCGTTAAAAAACACCAAGGCTTTGGCAAAAAGCGTGAGATGCTAAGTGGTAATTTTTTAACAGGTAGTGAATTTTTAGTAAGTCGCGTGTTTTTAGGTACTGCCAAATGACCACCGCGATTGTGATTGGCGGCGGCATTGCTGGCTGTAGCACGGCCTATGCGCTGGCTAAACGCGGCATCAACGTCACCCTCATTGAACGCCATGCTAAGTTAGCTGCAGAAGCATCTGGAAACTTACTCGCGGCCTTATACCCTAAGCTGGGCTTGAATCGCAGCCTTGCCAATGCGCTCACTTTGCAAGGTTTTGCCTTTACCCAACAACTATTGAAATCGCTGCCTACACCTTCGCCCATATTTGATATTTGTGGGCAAATTCAGTTGGGGTTTAACGCGCGTGAGCATGCCAAACAAGTTGAGCTAGCCAATTTATATCAGCTACCGCTCTTAAACGCAGAGCAAGTCAGCGAAAAAGCAGGCATTACACTCAAAACAGGTGGACTCTTTTTGCCACAAGCAGGCTGGGTAAAGCCAGTCGCCTTGTGCGAAGCACTTTGCAGCGTACCTAATATTGCCATTCACTGCAATAATGAAGCGCTGTGCATACAACAATCAATCAATCAATGGCGAGTGTTAAATAGCAAAAATAATGTCTTTGAAGCCGATATTGTCGTGATTTGTAACGCCAACGATATTAAACAGTTCAAACAAATCAAAAGTGCCGACATCACGCCCGTGAGAGGCCAAATAAACGCATTTAAACAAACGGCTGTAAGTGCACACTTGAAA
>JANNOS010000096.1:0-2908 GCA_031399315.1 Methylophilaceae bacterium
ATGCTAAGTCAGGTGGTCGTGCGTCAAATGAAGTTGATGTCGCCGCATATCTTGTTATGCGAGCGATTATCTTCAGGCTTAAGACAAACCTATTTGCATAACGGTCGCTTGCGTTTAAGTCGCTTGGTGCCAATGAAAGACATCAAGCCAAATCAGCTAGCATATTTTTATTTGGTAGAGATAGATAAAACGCGCTTGTATCTAATGAGCCAGCGCTTAATCGCAGGTGAAACGCCGCTAGAAATGGTGATTCCCGCTTCTGACGGTACTTACGATGAAATTGCTAAAAATATTAGTCAAGAGCAAGGTCTAGAGTGTAAAGCAGTGAATATTTTGGCATATGCCAAAAACGTGGGCATTGCAGATGCGCTTGTAAAAGAACACCCAGAATTTTTGCATATGCAGTTATTGGCCAATGGCAATGTGCCAGATAACTTAGCACCAGTGACATTTAGTAAAATTCACAACCTAAACAATATTCGTCGTAAAATTAATATTGCCACAGCTTGTGTAGTTACGATTGGTGTCATATTGGCGGCGTATTATGCTTGGCAGGGCAATCAACAAAAAGATCAGTTACAGTTTATTACAGCCCAAACGCAACACCATACACAACAGTACGAAGAAGTTTCAAGGAACTTCCCCACAACGCCTATTCCAAGTACAGCGCTAAAAATTGCGGCGGATTTAGCGCAAATTATTAAAAATAATGATCAATCGCCGCGCCAATTAATGCAGGTATTGAGTAGTGCTTTTGAGGCTTCGCCAGAGATTTCGTTAAGTAGAATACGCTGGATACAAACTAGCGACAAGGAAGTGAAAGATGAAGAGCATAATGCAAATGCCGCGCAAAATCAAAGCAATCAGCCAGTAGCATCTAATAATGCAGATCCGACGAAATTGATGCAAATTGGGTTTGTGAATGCAGAGATTAAGAGCTTTAATGGCGATTATCGGGCCGCGTTAAATAGCGTGAACAACTTTGCTACGCGTTTGCGCCAAAATAGCTTGGTAGAAGAAGTGATTGTGCTGCAAGAGCCTGTTAATGTGAGCTCCTTAGCCAATTTGCAAGGTAGTACGACCGATGAAACAGCAACAGCAGAACGCCCACCAGCGATATTTAAACTAAAAATTGTGTTAAAGCCAGTACTAAATCCTGAAGTTTCTTCTAGTATGAGCGTAGATAATATTAAGGAGCAGCCATGAGCTTGACTCCACAAGATAGGCGTAAATTACAACTTCCCATAATCGGCTTGGTGCTTGCAATTGTGATTGTGGGCTTACTGGTGACCTATGCGGATCAATACCGCACAGAAAACGAAACAGTCTTTCAAAAGCAACAAAATTTACTCAATCAGGCGCGGCAAAAATTTCAATCCTCTGGATTAGAAAAAGAGACAATTACACAGTATTTGCCGATTTATAATGATTTATTGGCAAGCGGTTTTGTGGGCGAAGAGCGTCGCATTGAATGGATAGAAACCTTGCGCCAAATTCACGCGCAGCATAAATTATTTAGCATAGACTACAGTATTGGTCTACAAGAAAGCTATAGCCCTAGCTTTTTGCCAAACTTGGGTAGCTTTAGGTTGAATCGCTCTATTATGAACCTTAAATTAGATATGCTGCATGAAGGTGATTTGCTAGCGCTGCTAGATGGTTTGCACGAACAGACCACGCCATTTATTGTGCGCGATTGTGAAATAAAGCGCCCTGTTGGCGCTGTGGTAAATGCTAAAAATATGGCGCCAAATATGCAAGCCAATTGTGAAATAGATTGGTTAACTTTACGTGACCCACAACTATCTAATGCAGTATCGCCAGGGACTTTATGATGAGATATTTAATATTAAGTTTAGTCTTGCTTTTTATGTCGCTTAGCCAATTAACAATCGCGGCAGAGCCAATAGGCCGCTTATTTACATCACCTGTAGAGCGTAGCAATTTAAATTATTTAAGGCAGGCCAAAAAATTAAATGCACCCGTAAAAATGGATGAACCAGTGGAAGGGCTGGAGGCAAAACCGATTGTGCTGCCAGATGCGGTAAATCTGCAAGGCTATGTAAAACGTAACGATGGTAAAGAAAGCACGGTGTGGGTAAATAACCAAGCCCTGCAAGAAAACTCAAGCAATAAAGATGTGTCGGTGGGCAGGTTATCAGAGCAAAGTAACCGTGTGCCACTAAAACTGTCTGGTAATGGCAAACGGCTTAATTTAAAAGCTGGCCAAGTATACGACCCAGAAACCAACAAAGTTAGAGAAGCACGTAACCACGGCGCGCAAGGCGACAGTGGTACGATAGGTGATGACTAGCCAGATTAATAAGTCACGGCGCACATTTGCGCCCCAATACTTAATGGCAAAATCTTCTCAAAAAAAACTTCAAAAAGGCTCAGCTATTGTTGTGATGGCGTTTGTGCTTGCTATGTTAGCAACATACGCCATGGTTAGGATGTTTAATCAAACGTCTTTGCAAACCCTGCAACATGAAAAAACCATGCAAAGTTTAAATGAGACAAAAAATGCCTTGATGGCGTGGGCAGTGAGCAATAGGGATCACCTAGGGCAATTGCCTTTTCCAGATAGAAATGGTGATGGAGATTATGATGGCACCAGTGACTGCAACTCACCTACATCAGTTTTTCAGTATAGTTTTTTAATAGGGCAGCTACCTGTTTTAGGTCGAAATAATCCTTGTATTAGTCCTCAGGAAAACATTAATGCAAAGCTACAAGATGCGTATGGGAATCGGTTATGGTATGCGGTATCACGTAACTTAGTTCATAAATATGAATTGCCAACAGGTGATCCAATTATTAATCCAAGCATCATTTCCAACCCAACTTATCCTTGGTTAAAAGTAGTGGATAGAAATGGTGTTCTGATATCAGATAGGGTGGCGGTAGT
>JANNOS010000101.1:0-1935 GCA_031399315.1 Methylophilaceae bacterium
GTCTGAAGCTTGGGTTGCACAGCTGAAACAAATGGTGGATGTTTGCCGCAGCTTGCGGGGTGAAATGGGTATCTCACCTGCAGCGCGGGTGCCATTAGTGGCTGCTGGAGATGCAGCGCAGTTACAAGCCTATGCACCCTATTTAAAGGCCTTGGCTAAGTTAGAAGAAGTTGCAATTGTGGCAGAGCTTCCAGAAGCTGATGCACCTGTCATGCTGGTGAATGACTTCAAGCTCATGCTGAAAGTTGAGATTGATGTTGCTGCAGAAAGAGAGCGCCTAAGCAAAGAAATTGCGCGCTTGCAAGGCGAGATTGGCAAAGCAAATGGCAAGCTAAATAATGAAAGTTTTGTGGCGCGTGCGCCAGCTGAAGTTGTGGCACAAGAAAAAGCGCGGGTAGCAGATTTCACCGCTAGTTTAGAAAAGCTAAAAGCGCAGCTCTCAAAACTGAAATAACGCCAATTTCAAATGACTACAGAAAAAGAGTCTATTGCCGATGAAATTATCTGCTCTTGCAGTGGCACTACGCGTGGACAGATTTTTGATTTAGTACAGCAAGGCATGGATTTAGACGCAATCTCACGTTGGACAGGCGCAAAAACAGGTTGTGGTGGCTGCGATTGGGATTTAGAAGTGTTTGTGCGTGCACTTACTGAACAAATAGCTGAAGCAAAGGCCGCCAAATAATGTTGGGTGAGGCTAAATAAATAACTGTACGTCAGACTCGCCCGCAAATTCAAAAAATGTCGCAGCACCACCAAATTCAATGCCGTCGATGAAGTCATCTCTTTTAAAGTCAAACAAATCAACCGTCATTTGACAGGCTATCAATTGAACGCCAGTTTCAATGCAGGCACTACGTAACTCATCAATGCTTGCCACGCCTTTACTGGCTATTTTTTGTTTCATCATCATGGTCGCCATGCTTTCCATGCCTGGTAGCATTTGTACTAAGTTTGGCATGGGAACAGGCATCGGCATCGCGGGGTTGCCTAGGGGTGACACTTTTAAATCGCCCAAGTCTTTTTTAAGCAGGGTAAGCCCGTAAAAAGTGAAGAAAATTTGTACGTCGTAGTCTAGCGCAGCGGCTGTTGAGGCTAAAATGAAAGGCGGGTAAGCCCAATCTAATGTGCCTTTGGAGGCGATTAGGGCTAATTTTTTAGCCATGGCTAAGCGTGTTTTTTAATGTAAAAGGTAAAAATGCCATCTGCATCATCGAGTTGTAGCAACTCATGGCCAGTTTGCTTGCAAAATGCTTGAAAGTCTTTAACAGAGCCAGGGTCAGTTGCCATAATTTTTAGGGTTTGGTCAGCATTAATTTCGCTTAAGCCTTTTTTGCAACGCAAAATAGGTAATGGGCAATTTAGATTTTTTGCATCGAGTTCTTTATCGAATTCCATAATTTTCCTACAAGAATAAATACATTCAATAGTTTACTTTTTTTGAGTTAATAAATAACCAGTATTGCACCATGCAACGACGCCCCCAATAAGATTAAACACATCTTTTACGCCTTTGCTTACGGCAAAATCCGCTGCATGCGCAGAGCGTACGCCACTGTGGCAATAAAATACAACTGAATTAGCATTTAATAGCTTTTCGTATTGTACTGGCAGCATGGATAGCTGAATATGCATAGCGCCAGGAATAACGCCGCGAGCGACTTCATCATCATTACGCACGTCAACCAACAGTACCTTGGGTTTAAGTACGTGGTCAAACAAATCTTTTGCTTCAATTTCAGTATAACTTTTCATGGTATTTGCCTATTAGAATGCATATTGTACACATGAAACATCAGATGTGAATATTTCAAGGGAAAGAACTTGGAGGTAATTAGGTAGTAGAAAATAGTTTTGGTGAGTTCTAGAGCGATATATAAGCGTTGTAAATAAATAAGGGAGCATATGCTCCCTTATTTATTTACAACGCTTATA
>JANNOS010000110.1:0-2537 GCA_031399315.1 Methylophilaceae bacterium
CTTTGGCGCCAAGATCGCTGTGTAGCAGCGGGTACTTGGCGGGCATGACCTTTACGGTTGCTGGCTAAGCAAAAAAAAGAAACTCGCCAGTCGCGCGAAAGCAACCATTAGCAATTTACAACAACACCTTCTCAATCCCACCATTATTCACACGCTCAACATATTCTGACATCCAATTCTCACCCAGAATATGCTTGGCCATTTCCACTACAATGTAATCGGCCTCAATACCAGTATCGTCACCATAGCGCGCCAAGCCTTGCAAGCAGCTTGGGCACGAAGTGAGGATTTTTACTTTTTCTTCTGGCTTACCTACAGTTAGGCCCATTTTTTCCAAGCCCTTTTCCAGCTCTTCTTGCTTGCGGAACTTCACTTGGGTGGCAATATCGGGGCGAGCAGCCGCAAAGGTACCGCTTTCACCACAACAACGGTCGTTTAACGCGACTTCTGTGCCCATGAGTTTATTGGTCACTTCTAGTGGTTTATAGGTTTTCATGGGGCTATGACACGGGTCGTGGTACATATAGCGCGTACCGGTGATGCCTGAAAGCTTCTGGTCTTTTTCCATCAAGTATTCGTGAATATCTAATAACCTGCAACCTGGGAATATTTTTTCAAACTCATATTTTTGCAGTTGGTCCATACAGGTGCCGCAAGAGACGATGACTGTTTTAATATCGAGATAATTGAGCGTATTGGCCACACGATGAAACAACACGCGGTTATCAGTGGTAATTTGCAGACCCTTATCGTGATTGCCGCTAGAGGTTTGTGGATAGCCGCAACACAAGTATCCAGGTGGTAATACGGTGATTGCACCCACCTCATACAACATGGCTTGCGTGGCTAAACCGACATTAGAAAACAAACGTTCTGAGCCACAACCAGGGAAATAAAATACCGCTTCTGAATCCTCGTTCACTTTTTGCGGATTACGGATAACGGGAATCATACTGTCATCTTCTATACCCAACATGGCGCGTGAGGTTTTAGATTGTAGTTTTTTCGGCATCGGCCGATTGATAAAATGAATGACCTGCGCCTTGATTTCAGGCTTACCCACGGTGGCTGGCGGACGAATTTTATCTTTTAACAAACCAAATTTTTTCGCCAATAAGTGTGCAAAGTTTTGTGCTTTAAAGCCAAATTGAATCATGCCAGCGCGCAATAATTTAATCGTCGCTGGGTCTTTGGCATTTAAAAACAACATGCCTGCGGCGGTGCCAGGGTTAAATTTCTTTTTACCTTGCTCGCGTAAAAAATTACGCATTTTGATAGAAACATCACCAAAATCAATATCTACTGGGCAAGGATTTAAGCATTTATGGCAAACCGTGCAATGGTCCGCAACATCGTTAAACTCATCAAAATGTTTTAGAGAAATGCCGCGCCGCGTTTGCTCTTCGTACAAAAATGCTTCAATCAATAATGAAGTACCTAAAATCTTATTACGTGGTGAATATAAAAGATTTGCGCGCGGCACATGGGTGGTGCAAACCGGTTTACATTTGCCACAACGCAAACAATCAGAAATATCATCGGCAATTTCGCCAATCGCCGATTGCTCCATAATGATAGATTCTTGCTCTAGTAAGCCAAAGCTCGGCGTGTAGGCATTTTCCAGCCCAGAACCATTGAGTAATTTTCCTTTGTTAAAGTGGCCGTTTGGATCCACTTTATTTTTATAGGCAGTAAAAGTATCAATGGTGGCCTGATCTAAATACTCCATTTTGGTAATGCCAATACCGTGCTCACCAGAAATAACGCCATCTAAATTTTTAGCCAGCGCCATCACACGGTCTACCGCTGTGTGTGCGTCGTGCATCATTTCGTAATCGTCCGAATTGACGGGAATATTGGTGTGCACATTGCCATCACCCGCATGCATGTGCAAAGCAATAAATACACGGCTTTTAAGCACTGTTTTATGAATTTCATCACAACGCGCTAGAATTTTTTGATACTCACGTCCTGCAAAAATCTCAGCGATTGGGCGCTTAAGTTCCCGCTTCCAAGAGATGCGTAAATCGTAAGACTGCACTGCGCGAAACACATTTTCGTATTGGCTGAGCGACGCACCTAAATCAGCCTGATAACCATCCCCTAGCGCGCTTACTGGTGCATCTAGATTATTTAACACTAAACTCCAGCGGCTACGCAAATCTCTGATTAAATCAAGCACGACAGCCCGTTTTATCAGTACTGCTTCGGGGTCTGCGTTACCATCTTCATCGGCTTGCAGTGGCAGATCGCCGCGCATAAATGTTTCTAACGCTTGTAATAATTTAAGCTTGTTATTAATAGACAGCTCGATGTTAATGCGCTCGATACCATCAGAATATTCGCCCAGTTTTGGCAGTGGAATTACCACGTCTTCATTGATTTTAAAGGCATTAGTATGTCTAGCAATGGCGGCCGTACGTGCGCGATCGAGCCAGAATTTCTTACGTGCTTCGCCAGATACCGCAATAAAGCCTTCGCCATCACGCGCGTTACACATGCGCACCATGGCCGAAGCCACTTGGCCGACTGCATTT
>JANNOS010000001.1:0-22513 GCA_031399315.1 Methylophilaceae bacterium
TCGTCATCCATACATGGCAAGTCATCGTGTACTAGTGAATAAGCATGAATCATTTCTACGGAAGCTGCTGGAATATCAATTTTTTCTAATTCTGCACCACAAAATTCACCTGCCGCATAAGCTAGCAACGCGCGTACACGCTTACCGCCCCCCAGTGTTGAATAGCGCATGGCTTCATGCAAACGCATGGGTGAAATAGACGCGTCTGGTAGGTGTGCGTGAAGTACGCTTTCCATACGCGCTTGCATATCGCTAGACCAAGCCTTGAATTCGCCAGTGTGATTGCTAGTAAGCTTATTCGTATGATGATTTATTTCGGTCATGGGTTGATTCATCACATTATTCATTGTCTGGCTCAAATGCAGCTAGTTTGTTGGCATCATTAAGTATGCGTACTTGTTGTTCGGCTTCGGTGAGTGATTTTTGGCAAAGCAGTAATAGCGCTGCGCCACGCTTGTAGGCATTAAGTGACGCTTCTAGCGGTAAATTACCAGCTTCCATTTGACTCACAATGGTTTCTAACTCGGAAATGGCAGTTTCAAAGTCAGGTAAGTCGTTCGCTTGAGATTTGGCAGTCACTTTTGTTTGGCAGTCAGTAGGGGTTTAACAGTCAGCAGGGATTTAGCAGTCAATTTATAGTTTTAATTAGTTTATGAGATTTTAGCAAAACTACGCTTAATTGAGGGTTTTTTATGTGCATGTGGCTTTTTAGGGCAAAGTCGTGCGCAAAAACGCGCGAATATCATCAATTTCTTCTTGATTAACTGAATGTGCCATTGCGTATTCATGCCATTGAATTTTGTATTGCTGCGTTTGCAATACATCGTAAGAGATGCGGCAAGTACTTAAGGCGATTACGTTATCAAACGTGCCGTGCGCCATAAAAATGGGAGTATGCTGATTTTCTTTCGCTTTTTCATTTTCTAGTGTGATTTTAAGCGGTAAATAAGTCGATAGTGCCATCACGCCCGCCAATGTTTGCTTGTAGCGTAGTGCTGTTTGTAGCGCAACTGCCCCGCCTTGCGAAAATCCAGCGATGACGATGCGCTTGGCTGGGATGCCGCGTTCTATTTCACGTTGAATCAAGGTTTCGATATAGGCTTGTGATTCACGAATGCCTGTATCATCTTCGCGACTACCAGGCGTGAAACTAAAAATATCATACCAAGCACGCATCTCATAACCATTATTGGCAGTTACCTTTTTATAGGCGGCGTGTGGCAAAATAAACCTCACATGCGGCAAATTAAGCATGTTTACTACAGGCACAAAATCATTACCATCTGCGCCTAAGCCATGTAGCCAAATAACGCTGGCCGTTGGCGCGGCGCTAACGCTTATTTCAATTGGGGTGTCGTACATATGCTGAATACTTTTAATGTTTTGAATTAAAGTGGAATCATAGCTTAAAACACGCTATTCATTGGGCGAATTATAAGCTATGCTTAAATTAACAAAAATAACATTAAAATCAAACGATTAAACGAGCATTTATGCACACTTGCGCCCAGTTAACTCAGCAGCATCAGGAAAATTTATTTATTGACTTAATCATGCCCGACATCATTGCGGGTAGTTTTTTGGCTGCTAGATTTAGCTACTAGATAAGTTAAAAACGTAGCATAAAGTGTAAGACGAACAGAACGAGACGATATTTATGCAAATAAAAGTATTAGGTTGTAGTGGCGGAATTGGTGGCAATATGCGCACCACATCACTCTTGCTTGATAGCGATGTGTTAATTGACGCTGGCACTGGTGTGGGTGATTTACCGCTTGAGGCTTTGCTAAAAATAGATCATATTTTTGTTACACACAGCCATCTCGACCACATTCTTGCTATCCCTTTGCTACTAGATACCGCAATGGGCTTACGTGCCAAACCTATCACGCTGCATGCGACGCTGGAAGTGATTAATATTTTAAAGCAGCATGTTTTTAATTGGCTAATTTGGCCAGACTTTAATAAAATCCCTAGCACTGCTTTCCCCTTTTTAGTTTATAGTGAAATACGCGTTGGTGAGAATGTAAGCATTAACCATAAAGCCATTACCGCGTTACCAGCCAATCATGTCGTGCCTGCAGTGGGTTATCAAATTGATAGTGGTGTGCAAAGTCTTGTATTTACGGGGGATACGGCGGGTAGCATTGAGTTTTGGCAAGTGGTGAATAAAATTAAAAATTTAAAGTATCTCATTATAGAAACTGCATTTAGTAATGCAGAGGCGCAGTTGGCGGCGCTTTCAAAGCATTTGTGTCCGAATACGCTTGCACAAGAACTGGTGCATTTAAAAAGTACACCACAAATATTGATTACACATCTTAAGCCAGGGGAAGATGCGACGATTATGCAAGAAATTGCGGTAAACCCCACCACGTCACATTGCAAAGCTTTACAGCATCAACAAATATTAGAACTATAAATATATGACAGAGAACTATGTGGCAGAAAATAATAAGCCAATCCCCATCGAACAATCTCTGTTGGCACAGTTCGAGCCAATTGCAAGACTCTCTGCAAATCGCCTAGAAGAGCTTGCGGGCGTGTGTTTTGCAGAACAGATTAGCAAAGATTTAGACCCGACACGCATGTCTAATATTGGTTTACAAGCGCTTTATGTATTAAAAGGCGATTTGGGCATACGCTATGAAAACGGCAATAAAGTAATTTTGCGCGCAGGCACTGATGCCGCTAAGCACCCAGTAGATGCCAATAAGCTAAAAATTAGAGATACGATTGCGCTTACACCAATTGAGGTGGTGCGTATCGATTTAGATTTGCTGGATATTATGCTTACGTGGGATCAGCTCTCTGGTTACCCGCCTGCACAAACACAAAAATCTGTGCATGCGCAAACAGTTAAGCGCGGCTGGAAAATAGATGAAGCGAGTTTTAATGCGTTTAAATTACAAAACGGCATTTTTGAAAGACTGCCAGCAGCTAATATTGAAACTATGTTTGCGCGTATGGAGCCTATTGAGGTTGAAGCGCGCCAAACCATTGTCACGCAAGGGCAAGAGGGTGATTACTATTACCTCATTCAGCAAGGTACAGCACATGTCACACGTGTAAAAGACCCCAATCAGCCGCCAATTATTTTAGCTGAAATCTCCACAGGTGCTGGCTTTGGCGAAGAAGCATTGGCCTCAGAAAATAAACGCAACGCCACGGTGACTATGCAAACCGATGGCCAACTATTGCGCTTAAAGAAACAAGACTTTATCGAGCTACTTAAAGCGCCAATTATAAGCACCGTAAATATGGCAGAAGCTAAAGCCAAAGTGGCTGATGGCGCAACGTGGCTAGATGTGCGTTTTGAGTCAGAATATACCTATCATCATATTGAAGGCGCAATTAACGCGCCTTTGCACGAACTACGCAGCTATATTTCACAACTTGATAATACAGGTGAGTACATTGTGTATTGCCAAACGGGGCGCCGTAGTAGCGCCGCCGCATTTATTTTGGCGCAGTTTGGATTTAAGGCGCTGGTGTTAGAAGGCGGTACGCGCGGGGCTAGTCAAGACAAATAAAGTAAAATTAATATGCCCTGCGACCCGCTTAGATACTGCCTTGCAGAGCATATTTTATTATTATTTTAATCGTATGAAGTTACTTTGTTTCTCGCCAGAAACGTGGACCAGCCGCGGTGTAGCCCATCGAAAATCCTTTTTCATTGCCAGATAGACCCTTCACTACCTCGGGCAAAGTCGACCATATCATGGCTAGTAAAACCAACCCAGCGAGTATTGGGCGAATCTTTGATTTAACATTTGCATCTATAATATTTGATGTGCGGTCGTAGGTGTAGTGCCCAATCATTAAGCCAATCACTGTAAACATCAACACTTGACTGATAGGTGTGACTATCACGCCATCTACCATTGAATAAGCGGCATTCATGGTGATGGTAAAAAACAAGATGATTGCTAGCTGACCGTCTAATTTACTGTGGTTTTTGACAGTGTTGGTATTAAATTTCTTAAACCAGCAATTCAAGCCATAAACTACGATAGTTAATACAATCAAAGCAGCGGGCAGTCCAAATTCGGCTGCCAGTTGTAACACGCTATTGTGCGGGTGAGCATTACTTTGATTATGCCAAGCAAAATGCATTGGTCCTGCGCCAAAAATTGGAAACTCTCTAATAAGTGTGATTGCTTGGCTCCATAAACCTATCCTGTCGTTCGAGGTTTCTCTCATGACTGTGCCTGTTACCAAGTTGTATTGAAGCATGGCAGGTATGGCTTTAAATAAGAGGGCATAGCCTAAAAAACCAGTAGTGATTTGAATCAATTGCTGCTGCAAAAACGGCCAGGCATGCTTTTGATAAACAAGCGCTGTCGCCAGCATGGCTACAAGCCAAGCCAGCAATACACCGCGTGAGGCTGAATAAAACAGTAACACCCACCAGCAAGTCAGCGCAATTAGTAGCCAAATACGCACATTATTTTTGAGATTATTCATTAATAAAGGTAAACAAATTAAGCCCAAACCCCATAATTGGTATTGATTGAATGATCGAATATTAGTGAATCCAGTGAATGGAAAAGGCCAATGTAATGGTGTTTTAAAAACTGTTGCAGTGATATAACCAGTATAAAAAGACAACATGTAAAGCAGAATGCTTGCCCACAAGGCATAAGTTAATTGCTTGAAAAATACTTGTTTTTCTTCGTTAAGTAAGCGCGCAACAAACAACGCTAAGTAGCATAAGCCAGCAAACACGCTGGTTTCTATCAATGCGTATCTTGGGGATTGCGCTAAACTACAAGAAACGATAGCGAGCCCAATTAACGCAAGAAACACATTGCGGATTTTGTATGTGATGTGTGCTTGCTTAGTAGAATGAGTAAGTCCAATTACCATGGCATCTAGCAACACAAAACTAAGCAATAATAGTTCTAACAGGCGCTGTCTATCATTAAACCAGATAATCCATTTAGGCATAAATTGAACGCTAGGCAAAAATGTAACTAGCGCAATAAAGGTTAACAAAGCAAGCGTTTGCAATAACTTATACGATTGGATGTTTTGCACGATGATTAGTTTGTTTCTAATGATTTAGTTAGATTGAAAAAATAGCACACATGCTAATAAAACGATAGCGTGCTAAAACTGATAGACAATAAAAAAGAGGCCGAAGCCTCTTTTTTATCACAATTAAGCAGTGTCACGAATTAGCTTAGATCGCAGTTACCTGTGTCAACTGGACAACTTACGCCAGCACCAGTACCGTTGGTAATAGTGGCAGCAATGGTAGAACCTGCAGCAGGGAGTGTACCAGCTGCACCAGTTAAAGCAGTAGCTGGAGTAATTGTTGCACAAGCTGTTGGGGTAATAGTAGGTAGTAGGTTGACGTCTTGATTCGCTACTGCTGCTGTAACAGCACGTGCTGCGCCAGTTGCTTCAGCTAGACAGGCAGTATCTCTTGATTTTTCTGTATAGGCATTATACTGAGGCAATGCAACTGCAGCCAAAATACCGATAATTGCAATAACAATCATTAACTCGATTAAGGTAAAACCTTTTTGAATTTGTTTCATTGTTCATTTCCTTTATAAAAAAATTTAGTATTACTAGATTAGTATTTACACACCAGAAGTAGTTAATACCAGTGCTTGCAGTAGTATTAGCAACGGCTGTGCCAATATTGAGATGTGACTATCTAACTAACTGATTTTTATATATAAAATATTTATAAGCCGAAAAGTAATGGCGAATTTTATGTTTTAGGCGTTGAAAAAGCGGGTTTTAACCCGCTTTTTCTACAATTTAACTGACAATTTGTGTCACAGTTTACCAATTACGTCACCTGTCAGTAGTGACTTTTACCAAAACTTCCACCAAGGTTTTTTGCTGATATTTGCATTGGCATTGTCAGCACTGCTTGCCGCCCCAGTGACGGCTTTAGTTACTTTGAGTTTTCGGCGGCCTTTTTCAAACCCGCTAAACCGCTATCAAACACACCAGTAATAAAGTTTACTGCTGTTTCATCATCTTGACCTGCTGGAATAGGTGGGTTTAACTTATAAGTGCGGTAAAAACGACCAACCCATGTAACGGTAGACTCGCCTGCACCTGGACCAGCGGCCACTGTCATAAATGCGTTGTAATCTGCTACTGGCGCAACACCACTTACAATTTCATATTTCATTTTCATTGTTGCATCATCTGCACTGCGAAGTTTTTCATAGATATCACCGCCAGATTTTAATGTGAGCGTTCTAAAAGTTTCATCGCCTTTTTTCTCTAATTTGGTGCTGGCAATGCCTGGGTGCCAAGTATGCATGTTGCCAAAATCTTTTACAATCGCCCATACTTTTGCAGGGGCTGCTTTAATGACAATGGTTTTTTCAACCTTTTGTGGGCTTGGGCCGTGCGCCGCTGCAACAGGCACAAAAGCTAGGTTTGGCAAAATGGTTAATGCTAATAAAGCTAAAAACTTATTCATTGAATATCTCCAAATGGTGATGCTATAAAAAAATACAACACATTATTATAAATCAGTTGCGGCAATCTGCACACGCTTTAGACAACGCTTGTTGTTGCTTGGCGTTGACGGGGTGTTTTTGTTATTGCAATATAAACCGTGCTTTTTATTGTTCGGATAATATAAATTGTGCACTTTATTGTTCGGACAATATAAATTGTCCGAATGCTCGACTTTTGCTGCCTGTGCTAATGTGGGTGATAAGTTTGTTAGTATTTGCATCAATTACACTCACTTTGTTTTCGCCCCAGCTAGCAACCAATATCTGCTTGCTCGCCGCATCATAGCCAATACCTTCAGGCGTCATGCCGACCTCAACCGTGGCAATGGTTTTTTGTGTCGCTATATCAATGACAGAAACGGTGTCATCTTGGGTGTTAGTCACGTATAGCGTTTTGTCATCGGCACTGGCAACCACGCAATAAGGGTGCTCACCCACCTTAATAACGGTTTGTGCCCAGTTTTTTGTACTAATAGCCGAAACCGTATTGTCGTACACGTTAACCGCATAAAGCGTATTGCCATTGCTGTTTAATGTTAAGCCAAACGGGTGTTTGCCCACAGCAATGCGCTTGGTAATGTTAAGCGTGGCAGTATCAATCACTGCAACTTCATTGCTATCGCGCGCGGCGACGAATAACCATGCGCTATCTTGGCTTACCACTAGGCCTGCTGGCGCTTTTGCAACAATCACTTCACGTTGCGTTTTATAGTTGGTGGTATCTATCGCTAATATGCGGTCACTATACCAATCGGCCACATACAAAGTTTTATTGTTTGGCGCAATGGTGATACCTACGGGCGAGCCTGGTGTAGGAATGGCATCTACGACTTGCTTGGTCTTTGTATTAATCACCGAAATATTCTGGCTATCTACATTGGTAATAAAAGCACGCTTTAACGCTTTAGATACCGCAACACCTACGGGCCCTTTACCAACGGGGATGGTGTGTATTACTTTGTTTTGCATTATATCAATCACCGATACGGTGTTGCTTCCTTGGTTGGTGATATAAGCCTCGCTGGTTTGCTTGTCCGCTGCCGCGCACGCACTTATCAATAGCAAAAATAAAATCAATATTCTCATTATTTACATTGTAGATACAAATGCGCGCTTTCCCAAATACAGCTTTCAATCGTGTCTAAAATATGAAAAAATGACGTTAAATAAATTAGGTAGTTGCAAAATGTTAGATAGAGATGGATATCGCCCCAACGTGGGTATTATTCTTTGCAACGCGCATAATCAGGTTTTTTGGGGAAAGCGTATACGAGAGCATGCTTGGCAGTTTCCGCAAGGCGGAATTAAGTATGGCGAAAGTCCAGAAAATGCGATGTATCGCGAGTTGATGGAAGAAGTTGGTTTAAGGCCAGAGCACGTGCAAATTTTAGGGCGTACGCGCGATTGGTTGCGTTATGACGTTCCGAGTAGCTGGGTTAAGCGTGAATGGCGGGGCAGCTATAAAGGCCAAAAGCAAATTTGGTTTTTGTTACGCATGGTTGGGCGCGACACAGATGTTTCATTGCGTGCGAGTGATCATCCTGAGTTTGATGCTTGGCGCTGGAGCGATTATTGGGTGCCGCTGGAAGATGTCATCGAATTTAAACGCGAAGTGTATACGCTTGCATTAAATGAACTGTCGACGCATTTACATCACAAGCCACTCGCTGGTCAATTTAAACCCATTAGCACAGTTAAGCCTGTCTAGCGCCAGCGGTTAAATCTGATTGGTTGCCATTACCTCACCCAACTGAATCGCACGCGCAGGCTGCCATTCGGCGTTAAATACTAAAGTGTTTTTCTCAAACAACATCACAACGGTTGAGCCTAATAAAAAACGCCCCATTTCATCGCCTTGCTTTAGCTGAATATTTTGCTCAGCATACGACCAAGTTTGGATGTTGCTAGTGCGTGGCGGGTTGACAATGCCATTTTTAGCCTCATGCCAAACCGTAGCCATGCTACCAACAATGGTTGCGCCGACCAATACCATCACAAAAGTCCCATGTTTTTCACTATCAAACTCACAAACTACGCGCTCATTGCGCGCAAATAAATTTGGAATATTTTGCGCGGTGAGTGGATTTACCGAGTATAAATCGCCTGGCACATAAGTCATGCTTTTAAGCGTTCCGTCGCACGGCATATGAATGCGATGATAATCTTTAGGGCTTAAATAGAGGCAAGCAAAGTCCCCATTCTCAAATTTCGCTGCTAAATCTTTCTGCCCTGCAACCAATGCTAGCGTTGAATAGTGATGACCTTTTGCTTGAAAGATTTGGTCTTTTTCGATATTTCCAAATTGACTGATTGCACCATCAACAGGGCAAATAAAATCGGCTTTTGCTAGGGGGCGTGCATTAGGTTTGAGTGGCCGTGTAAAAAAATCGTTAAAACTGCTGTAGCTTGCAATATCAGGGTTAGCTGCCTCGGCCATATTGACTTGGTAGCGCTTTACAAACCAGCCGATCACAGCCGTTGTGAGCGCGCCAGCTTTAAGATTTGCGAGTTTTCCCGCAAGTATCGTCAGTGCTTGTTTAGGCAGTAAATATTGTAATACGATTGAAAGTGGCACATTAAATCCTTGAATAAAAAAAGGGCAAAACGTTTTGCGTCTTGCCCTTCGTATCAGCCGCTGGCCTTAGTTCTTACTTTGGTCGACTAATTTGTTTTTAGCAATCCAAGGCATCATGGCGCGTAGTTGGTTACCGACCACTTCAATTGGATGCGCTGCATTTAAGCGACGACGTGCCACCATTTCTGGGTAGTTGGTACGGCCTTCTAAAATGAATTGTTTCGCGTAGTTACCATTTTGAATATTCGCTAAGCACTCTTTCATTGCGGCACGGGCTTGGTCGCTAATGACTTTAGGGCCAGTGACATATTCGCCATATTCCGCATTGTTGCTGATAGAGTAGTTCATGTTGGCAATGCCGCCTTCGTACATCAAATCTACAATCAATTTCAAATCGTGCAAGCACTCAAAGTAGGCCATTTCTGGTGCATAACCTGCTTCGGTTAGTGTTTCAAAGCCTGCTTTAACTAATTCAACCGCGCCCCCGCACAACACGGCTTGTTCGCCGAATAAGTCGGTTTCAGTTTCTTCACGGAAGTCAGTTTCAATTACACCACCTTTAGTGCCGCCGTTAGCTGCTGCGTATGACAATGCAATTTCTTTCGCTTTGCCAGAAGTGTTTTGATACACCGCGATTAAGGTTGGTACGCCGCCACCTTTAAGGTATTCAGAACGCACAGTGTGGCCCGGGCCTTTTGGTGCAATCATAATTACATCAAGATCCGCGCGAGGCACGATTTGGTTGTAGTGAATGTTAAAACCGTGCGCAAACGCAACTGCCGCGCCTTTTTTCAAATTAGGTGCAACTTCAGCGTGGTAAATACCCGCCATGGTTTCATCAGGTAATAGCACCATGACTACGTCAGCTTCTTTAACGGCATCTGCAATATCCATCACGTTATGACCAGAGTTAACTGCTTTAGCCCATGAACTACCTTCTTTACGCAATCCTACAGTCACTGTTGCACCGCTGTCTTTTAGGTTAGCTGCGTGCGCATGACCTTGAGAGCCATAACCGACGATGGTTACTTTTTTGCCCTTGATGATACTTAAGTCAGCATCTTTGTCGTAATAAACTTTCATTGCTTTTTCCTTTTGATACAGTTAGTTATAATAATTTAAACTTTTAAAATTCTATCGCCACGCCCAATGCCAGAGGCACCAGTGCGCACGGTTTCTAAAATGGCCGTTTTGTCTAAGCTTTCGATAAAAGCGTCGAGTTTAGTGCCAGAGCCTGTAAGCTCAATGGTAAAGCTGCCGTCAGCAACATCAATAATGCGCCCACGGAATATATCGCACATGCGTTTCATTTCTTCACGATGCGGCGTGGTTGCTTTGACTTTAACCAGCATGAGCTCGCGCTCAATATGTTTGCCATCATTTAAATCCAGCACTTTAATCACATCAATGAGTTTGTTGAGCTGTTTGATAATTTGTTCAATCACTTCATCGGAGCCGCTAGTGACGACAGTCATGCGAGACATGGTGATGTCTTCGGTTGCAGCTACGGTGAGTGATTCGATGTTATAGCCACGAGCAGAAAATAAGCCTGCAACACGAGATAATGCACCCGCTTCGTTTTCAATCAGGATAGAAATAATATGCTTCATTACTTCTCTCCTTTTTTCTCATTACCTAACAGCATTTCAGATATGCCGCGACCGTTTTCCACCATCGGGAATACGTTTTCTTTTTGTTCGGTAATAAAATCCATAAACACAAATTTATCTTTTTTGGCAAACGCCTCTTGTAGCGCACCTTCAACATCGCCTGGTTTAGTGATTTGCATGCCAACATGGCCATATGATTCAGCTAGTTTTACAAAATCTGGTAGGCTATCCATGTACGATTCTGCGTAGCGATTTTCGTAAAAAAACTCTTGCCACTGTCGCACCATGCCTAAGTAGCGATTGTTGAGTAAAATCACTTTAATCGGCAAGCCATATTGGGCACAGGTTGAAAGCTCCTGAATATTCATTTGAATACTGCCTTCACCTGTTATGCAAGCTACTTGTGCGTTTTTATCGGCAAACTGACAGCCCATGGCATAAGGTAAGCCAACACCCATGGTGCCTAGCCCACCTGAATTAATCCAACGACGTGGTTTGTCAAATTTATAATACTGTGCTGCCCACATTTGATGTTGTCCTACATCAGAAGTCACATAAGCATCACCTTTGGTCACTTCCCAAAGCTTTTCAATCACGTATTGTGGCTTAATAACAGTGTCAGACATTTCATAACGGCCGCCATGTACTTTGCGCCATTCGTTAATTTGCGCCCACCAGGCACTAATATCATTCTTACTGTCATTTTTAGCAGATTTACCAGCTTGATTCATTTCAGCTGCTAAAAGCGCATTCATCTCAGTCAAAACAGATTGCACATGGCCAACAATGGGCACATCTACTTTTACGCGTTTCGAGATGCTAGATGGATCAACATCAATATGAATAATAGTCCGCTTTTGGCTCAGGAAATGCTTAGGGTTACCAATCACGCGGTCATCAAAGCGTGCGCCAACAGCGATGAGTACATCGCAATTTTGCATCGCCATATTGGCTTCATAGGTGCCATGCATGCCCAGCATGCCAACAAATTGCGGATCGCTGGCTGGGTAGCCACCCAAGCCCATCAGTGTGTTAGTTACTGGATAATTTAGCGTCCGAGCTAACTTAACTAATTCTGGAGCACCATCGCCCAACACCAAACCACCACCCGTGTAAATCATCGGGCGTTTAGCTTCTAGCAATAATTTAATAGCTTTTTTAATTTGCCCACTATGGCCTTTTAATACCGGATTATACGAGCGCATTTCCACTGTTTCTGGATAATTGAAACTCGCTTTGTGCGCGGTAATATCTTTTGGGATATCCACAACAACAGGGCCCGGACGACCTGTAGACGCAATATAAAAAGCTTTTTTAATGGTCGCCGCAATGTCACGCACATCTTTAACTAAAAAGTTGTGTTTTACGCAGGGGCGGGTAATGCCCACCATATCTACTTCTTGAAACGCATCTAGACCAATTGCTGGTACTGGTACTTGGCCGCTAATGACTACTAAAGGTACCGAATCCATAAAAGCCGTGGCTATGCCAGTAATTGCGTTGGTAGCGCCTGGACCGCTTGTTACAAGCGCCACGCCAACTTCACCTGTTGCGCGCGCAAACGCGTCTGCAGCGTGCACCGCGGCTTGTTCATGGCGCACTAAAACATGCTTAAAGCCATTTTGCTTATAAATTTCATCATAAATATGCAACACAGCGCCGCCAGGATAGCCAAATACAAATTTGACTTTTTCGGCGTTTAGGCAACGAATCACAATCTCTGCGCCACTAATGTCATGACTTGTGGATTTTTTATGAGAGTCGGCTAAGTTTTCGCTTTGGGTTTGAGCGCTAACGGGGTTAACCTTCGCGTTTTTTGCGGGTGTTGCCATAAAACCTTGAATTAAATGATTAAATTATCGAACCCTGAACATTAACGGTTTAGCGGCATTTGGTCAAGTTTATGGCATACAAAATCATTACAAATAAACTACTTGACTTATCAAATAAGAATCATTATCATTCGTATTAATAACTTTTTGTGGATTAATTCTGATGCATGTACAAGTAGCAGGCTTAAAAAAACCGAGTGTTTTGTTTGACCCAGAATTACCAACTGCAAAAGAGGTAATGGCGGCAATGTGCTGTGTAGCAACACAATACGCTTTGAACCCAACTTTAGAAATGGCTAAATCCGCATCAAGTTTGGCACATAAACTTACTGCGCCAGAATATGCAGAAACAAAACTCATTGTAGAAATTGCTAAGCGCATGGTGTTTCAGTGGGATGAAGTGTTACGAGAGCACTTGTATATAGAAACGCAACTAATGCCTGCTAACAATACGATGCAATAAAAGACGCAAAAAAATAAATAATAGGAATTCAAAAGATGTCAAGATTTGTAGGACCAAGATTAAAAGTGATGCGTGCGTTAGGTGTGGATTTACCAGGCCTTTCACGTAAAACCATAGAAACGCGCCCAACGCCACCAGGTCAGCACGGCAGCAAAGCATCACGCAAGCGCCGCTCTGATTTTGGTGTTAAATTACAAGAGAAGCAAAAAATTCGTTTTAATTATGGGCTCACAGAAACACAAATGCGCAGGATGATACTTGATGCGCGTAAAGGTAAAGAACCAACTGGCGAGCGCTTGCTGCAATTGCTGGAGCGCCGTTTTGATAACGTGGTATTTCGTGCAGGGTATGCGCCAACTGTGATTGCGGCGCGTCAGTTGGTGAGTCATGGCCATTTAATGCTTAACGGTAAAGCGGCTAATATCCCGTCTATTCGCCTCAATATTGGCGATGAAGTAAGCATTAAAGTTAAAAGTAAAAATATTCCGATGGTGATTGAAACCATTAAAGCGCCGGCACTTGCTCGTCCAGAGTGGATGAGCTGGGATGAATCTGCACAAGCAGTCAAAGTGGCGCATTTGCCAGCGGTTGAAGATGTGCCGTTTCCTGTTGATGTGCAATTGGTAGTGGAGTATTACGCTAACCGTGTTTAATGTTTGTATTAACGCGGCTGGTAACAGAATTTAAGGTGTGTTTTCACCAAACATGTAGCACGCTTTAAATGTTGCAAATGCGCTTGGAGTATTAATGAATATTTCTTGTGCATCTCCTTGATCATGTGAATGGTCTTTTGGTCGCATTAAGCTTGATGACAAACGTCAGTTAGCTTATGTTAGTCGGCCACTTTTTAATGCGCATATTATTGGGTTTAACATGAAAGTAATCACCAATTTAACCTCAAAAGAGCATATGAGTTTTGATGTTGCGATTGTCGCCGATGATATGCATGCTAGCGATAAAATTAAAATTTCGCGCATTAAACGTTTAAATACCAATCAGCTATTTACCGATGTAAAAGAGGTGATGATTGAGCACTTAAATGAAACTTATATATTGCGTATTACCAAGCAAAATAAACTCATTTTAACAAAATAACCAAATTGCTAATTAAAACAGGAAGTAAAATGACCCCAAAAAATCAGCATGCGCGTATTTTGCTAGCAAAAAATACTGCTGGCGCAGTTGCGTTTTGCGAGGGCTGCGATGTGGTAGAGATGGAAATTGGTGCCATCAGTTTACGCATCGATGCTGAATCATTAGAGGCGCTAAGTATTTTGTTGAAAGATGCTAATGTTCGCCTAAGTTATTACCGTCTAGAAAAAGCCAGTGTCATGGAAAGGCAAGCTGCTGATTTAAGTATGCATTAATAAATATGACCAGTCAAACCTCCACCGTAATCGATATTTTTATACAGAAAAATGTAGTCAATCCTGCTGCTTATGCGGTTGATTTGCCAATTAAAAAACGTGAACTCAATGGTTTGCACTTACAGGTTGCGCAGTTATCTAACCCCGTAGCAGAAAAAAAATCATCCGCATGGTTAACCATTGCCTTGGTATTGCTTGCACATGCGCTGGTTATTTATTTACTAAGTATGCAAAAACCGCTTGAGAAAATACAATATAACCCAGTAAAACCGATGATGGTGAGCATCATTGCGCCACCCTCGCCAGAGCCTGAAATCGTACCAATCATTGAGCCGCCAAAACCTGAGCCTAAACCCATCGTAAAACCAAAAAAAGTGGTTGAGAAAATTCTGCCAATTGAAAAACCTGTAGAGCGCTTGATAGAGGCTACCACTGAGCCACCTAAAGAAGAAATAACCAAACCAGAAGCCGCGCCAGTATTGGTTGCTGAGCCAGCTAAAGCACCACCAAAAGCAGCACCGGTTATTGAAGACAAATATGAAGAGCCGCGTTTTGGTGTTTCTTATTTGAATAACCCTGCGCCCGATTATCCAGCCTTATCGCGTCGCCAAGGTGAAGAAGGTCGCGTATTAATGAAAGTGTTGGTGTCTGCCGAAGGTGCTGCAGAAGATGTGCAGATTGAAAAAAGTAGCGGATCTGACAGATTGGATAATGCTGCCGTGAGTGCGGTAAAGCGCTGGCGCTTTATTCCAGCTAAAAAGAACAATCAACCATTGAGCGCCTATGTGCTGGTGCCGATAAAATTTTCACTCGATAACTAATTTAAGCAAACCAATTTAACAAACGCACTTAAACAAACTAAACTAAAAATTATATTTAAAAGGAAACCCTATGCAACCTACCGAATTTAATATTCAAGCATTTATTATTGAAGGTGGTTTTGTCACCATCACAGTCGCGTTAATTCTACTGATTATGTCAGTCGCAAGCTGGTATTTTATGCTGGTAAAAGCCGTGCAAGTTTTAAAAATTAAAACTTCTATTAAGCAATATATGGCCGCGTTTTGGGCAGCTCCAAACCTGCACACCGCCATCAACACCATCAAAATTGATTCGCCTGCACATCAATTGGCAACTAACGCATTCGATGCTGCGCACCATCACCAAACACATGCCGCAAAAAACTTGGCAGAATCTTGCAGCTATGATGAGTTTGTCGCACGCAGTATGCGCCGCAGCTTAAGCCAAACTACCTCGCAATTGGATGCCGGATTATCGGTATTGGCCTCAGTGGGTAGTGTTTCACCATTTGTCGGTTTATTCGGCACGGTATGGGGCATTTATCACGCACTGGCCAGCATTAGCGCCAGTGGTCAAGCCACACTAGATAAAGTAGCTGGCCCAGTCGGTGAAGCTTTAATTATGACGGCAATTGGTTTAGCCGTTGCGATTCCTGCTGTGTTGGCTTACAACGCCTTTGTGAAACAAAACCGCGTCATTACCACCATGTTAGATACTTTTGCGCAAGATTTGCACACCTTGCTCACCACAGGCGCGCCACTGGTCGTTAAAAACCAAAAATCCAAGCAAGCAAAAAACATGAATGTAGTACAAGCGAATAAGCCAGTAGGGGCAGCAGCATGATCGGCGGGCATTCATTCAGCAGCGACTCATCGCTAAATTCGCACACGCAACCGATGAGCGAAATCAACACCACACCTTTAGTGGACGTGATGCTTGTGCTATTGGTGATATTTATTATCACCGCGCCATTATTGACGCATGCGGTCAAAATTGATTTACCACAAGCGACCAGCCAGCCTTTGCCAGATAAGCCAGAGGTCATTTCACTGTCCATTGACGGCACAGGCAAAACGTATTGGAATGATATGCCGTTGGTGCAAGGCGAATTAAAACAAAAGCTATTGCAAATAGCAGAGCAAAATCCACAGCCAGAATTGAACATTCGTGCCGATAAAGAAACGCGCTACCAAATTTTGGCTGAAGTGATGGCCGATGCGCAAAATGCAGGCGTGACCAAATTAGGCTTTGTGAGCGAGCCAAATTAATTTGCCGCATGGGTGCTTAACCCGTTAGCGAAATTAGATGCCCTGCAGACCAATATTCATGCGGTCTACAGAGCATGCATTTGAATGGTGATATTTAAAAGGAGCTAGCTATGGAGACTTTTATAGATCAAGTATGGGTGACGCTGATGTCTGCATTTGTTGTATTGGGGTTTTTTTTAGGTTCGATGGTTTGCTCAATTTGGCGGGTTAAAGTTTTTTTCAAAGCACAAGCTGAAAGAGCACAAAGATAATCTGCTAAGAAGTTTTAAGGTTTAGCATAAATATTAAGTTAAATAAGAATCATTATCATTTAAATCAAAATTGTTGTATAATCATTTGGCGAATTTGTAAAAAACCAGCCAGCCACCGTACCTAAGACTATTTTAGGGTTGCCTTTAGCAAGCTAAATTTATTTTTTTAATTTAACTTTAAAGGAAGTCATCATGAGCACTCAAAAACTATTCTCAGTTTCAGTCATTTTATTCTTACTATCCGCTTATATATTAGCTACCACGCCAAAAGCACAAGCTGCAAGCGCTTGCGAAATAAACGTTGACTCAACCGATGCAATGACATTTAGCGTAAAAGAAATTAGCGTGCCTAAAACTTGCAAAGATTTCACTATCAATTTAAAACACGTGGGAAAAATGCCTAAAACCGTTATGGGGCATAACTTGGTGATTAGCAAAGAAGCTGACCAAGCTGGTGTGATTGAAGATGGTAACAAAGCAGGTATTGCGGGTGACTATGTAAAAGCCAAAGATGCGCGTGTGATTGCATCTACCAAAATTATTGGCGGTGGCGAAGCGGCTAGCACAAAATTTGCAGTGGCTAAATTAAACGCAACAGATAAATTTACATTTTATTGCTCTTTTCCAGGCCACGCATTTGGTATGAAAGGCGCTGTTAAGTTGGTGTAATTCATTTATCTTTTTTGCATTGGCTAGAGAGCATCTACTCTCTAGCTTGTCGTTATTTTATTCATGTAGCCAGCCAACGAGTGTTTCTTCTGTAGCCAGCGAATTAAACAGGAGTTCACATGATGTTGTATTTATCCAGAAAACGTATTGCTGTGGCTGTGATGTTCGCATTGAATGCGGCCAGCCAGTCCATACCAGTCCAAGCCCAAGAGGAAGCTCAATCATCCCCTGCGCCTCAACTTATCGCGCAATCCGCTGACGCATTGCCAGAGGTGACGGTAACGGCAACGCGCAAAGAAACAGCCGTTGACCAAGTGCCCGCCACCATTACCGTGATTGATCAACAAACTATTCAGCGAAAAATAGGTGCGGATGAAGCAGATTTGTTTAAAGATCAGCCTGATGTGACGTTCGCACGAGATTTGCGTCGATTTGGCGCGACTCGACTGAATATTCGCGGGTTGGAAGATAACCGCATTATTCAAATGGTGGATGGCGTACGTCTGCCCGATGTCTATGATAGCGGTGGCCCTACCAACTTTACATTTAGCGGCCCGCTCACAGTTTCTCAAGATTTTTTGAAGCAAGTTGAGATATTGCGCGGTTCGGCATCTACGCTTTATGGGTCTGATGCTCTGGGCGGTGTGGTTGGCTATGTCACACTTGATCCGCAAGATATTATCAAGGCTGGCAACGATCATGGTGCTGTATATCGTTTTGGCTTTACGGGCGAAAACGACGGGGTCACGAATAGCATATTAGGTGCGTGGCGAGGTGATAAAGTCGAGTTAATGTTGGGTTATTCCCATACGCAAGCAAACCAGCTAGATAATCGTGGTAATGATGGCGGCACTAGCCGCTTCCGTAGTAAGCCTAATCCGCAAGACATCACCGACGATGGCGCCATTGCCAAAGTAATTGTTCATCCTGTGGATGATCACAAAGTGACATTGACGCTGGAAGGACGTAACCAGGAAGCCGAGGTCGATGTGAAGCGACTCACCAGTAATTTACCCAGGGTGACTGCGATGACTGGAGAGGATGAAAGTGATCGCTGGCGCGCTAGCGTAGAGTGGCAACATACACCGCAGAATCGTTTTTATGATGCACTCAATCTAAAACTGTTTAGACAAGTGGCGCAAACCAGCAACGACAATTTGCAAACCCGTAGCAATACAACGGCAACCTGCTCTGCAGTGACAGCAGGCATCAATCAGTGTCTGATTGACCAAGGTTTTGATATGACGCAGGAAAGCTACGGTGCCAATATATTATTCAATTCGGCCACTACTTTATTCCAGCAAAACCATTTGTTTACTTATGGCTTGGATTTTTCAAGATTGAAAACGACTGAAATTCGCGATTTAACCCGTTACAACTTAACCACAGGTACAGTGAGCAATACTTTAGCCGGGGATACATACCCCGTGAGAGATTTCCCTAAAGGCACTACCGATACTCTGGGGATTTATGTTCAAGATGAGATTACGGGCTTGATGGATAATCGGTTAAGCCTTATTCCCGCCATTCGTTATGACAGACGTGAACTAGAACCACAAGTAGATAGCTTATTCCAAAGCACACTCACCGCCAATAATCGCACGGTTGAAGACAAAAAAGAGTCCCGTTTCTCGCCTAAGTTTGGTGCTATCTGGAAGCTAGACCCCGTGTGGTCACTCTATAGTCAATTAGCCACTGGTTTTAGAGCACCTAATTATAATGAGGTGAATGGTTCTTTCCGCAATGCGGTACAGCAATACGCCATTAGCCCTAACACCAATCTTAAGCCAGAAACCAGTGTTGGCTTAGAGCTTGGCACACGCTGGCAAGCGGCTGATGTGCGTGGTCAAGTGTCTGTTTACGATAATCACTATCAAGATTTCATCGAAAATATTGCACTGACTTGTCCCGCAGACCCACGTTGTATCAGTGGCGTTGCCAATACCTTTATCAATGACAATATTTCACGCGTGCGCATCTATGGCGCAGAAGCGCGTTCGCAATGGGATTTTGCCAGCGGCTGGCGCTTAGATGGTGCGATTGCTTACACGCACGGTCAAAATGAGTCAGACCATCAACCGCTGAATAGTATTGAACCTGCTCGCCTCAGTATTGGACTGCAGCGTGATATGGGTGAGTGGGGCGCAGAGGCGCGTGTACGCAGTGCACGCGCAGTGAGTCGTGTCGATGAAACTAACGGTGACCACTATAAGCCTGCAGGCTACAGTGTTGTGAATCTTGCTGCGTGGTGGAAGCCATTTAAAGATGCTCAGTTGGATGTTGCTTTAAATAATTTGTTGGATAAAAAATATTATTTGTGGAGTGATATTCGTCAAGCCGATGCAATCAACCCAGTGGGCGTTGATTTTTATTCCCAGCCTGGCAGAAATCTTTCCGCCAGTTTTAGTTATCAATTTTAGGCAGTCATTTTTTTAAGGATTAAACATGTTAAGACCTCTATTTATATATGCAGCCATGGCATTGAGTTTGACTGCGCTAGTTGCAGTAGCGCAGCCAGATGACGTAACAGGCAATAGCGGTCATCAATCCGCAACTGCAGAAAGACAATACACATTTGCGTGGAATTTTACCGATAGCACCGACTTAAAACCGCGTGGCGGATCATCTAAGGGTGTGCCAGTGACGCTGGATACGCAGCCAAGCCCTGCATGGTTAAAGCTACAAGAAGTTGGCATTAGCAATTTAGAGCGTGATAGACGCGCGATTTTAGCCATGGTGGGCGAGTACAAAGTGAGCTTTGATTTTATCGAAGTGGCGGGCTTCACGGAGAATTACAAACCAATAGCGCCTTACCAAAGTTGGGCCACCGAGAAAGTGTATGTGCTTGAAGATAAAGGTGAGTTTATCTCCTTGCAGCATATTTTAGTCATGCAAACTGTAAATGCTGATGGCAAGCTGAATCCGGCTATGGTGACCAAGCATTGGCGGCAAGATTGGCAATTTCAACCCAAACAGGTATTGGTGTTTAAAGGGCATGGTACATGGCTTGCCGAGGCCGTTCCTGCCGCGCAACAAAAAGACGCTTGGTCACAAACAGTGTATCAAGTGGATGATTCACCACGTTATGGCGGTGTGACCAGTTGGCAGCATTTTGGCAACTTCTCAAGTTGGAACAATCAAGATGCTTGGCGCCCGTTGCCAAGACGCGAATACACGGTGCGTAACGATTACCAAGTGTTACTGGGTAGTAACCGCCATATTATTTTGCCAACAGGCTGGGTGCACGAGCAGCAAAATAATAAAGTGGCGCTGGATAAAGACAGCAAAGAGGTAAAACCCAATGCGACAAACCCTGTGATTGCACGTGAAATGGGCTTTAACCGTTATGAGCGCATTAAAGGTTACGACTTTGCGCTGGGTGACACTTACCTTAAAAATACCGAGCCATTTTGGCGCGAAATACGCCAACAATGGACGAATTTAAGTCAGAAAAAAATGCCTATCCATTTGCGTGCACCAGCCGACAAAGACGGTTTGTATGTTGTGCCATTTAACTATGCGCAAGAGTTAAACACGGGCACGCAACAAACCCCTGAAGAAATGGCCAAATTTGCTAAAAAAACGGTGGCAGATTATTTAGCAAAAGAAGGTGATGCTGTAAACACGCGATATTAATTTAAACAATATGCCACTGAATTAAATCATTCTAAAGCAGGCCTGTTTATTTTAAATAGCTTAAGAACACCTTTAATCCGTCATTCTGAGTGAAACGAGACCGTAAAGGTCTTCGCCGCCAATCTAAACCGCTGAAGCGGTAAGATTGAGCGCGAAAGAATCCAGATTTTGTTGTCATTCCCGCGTAGGCGGGAATCTAGGTAGCTCACATGCTTAGCTTGGTTTAATAAACCACCACTTTAAGTGCCACCTTGCCTAGATTCCCGCCTACGCACCACAAGGGTACTCCGACTTGCTAAGTGCTAAAGCACTTGCAAAATCGTATGCGGGAATGACGTGGTTTGGCTTGATTTATTGAATGATAATAGTTATCATTAACAAGTTTTGATTCATCAGATTATTAATCAACTAATATAGCCAACGAGTATCACTCCTGTAGCCAATTTTATTTATTTAAGGGGAGTTTTACTATGCATGGTTTTTATAAAAACAGTTTTCGTAAAAAATCGATTTATTTAGCAGTATTGTTAGCGGTGCAAGCGGGTGGCGCGCTGGCAGAAGAACAAAAAACGGCAGAGGCAGATGCTGAATCTTTGCCAGAAGTTTCGGTACAACAAAAGCGCATTAAGCAGGCCACGCCTAACGATGCGGTTTATTCGGGCAGCAAAACCGAAACGCCCATTCGCGATATTCCTGCCAGTGTTTCTGTAGTGACATCAGAAATGATTGAAGAGCAAGGTATCCGCACCATGAATCAAGCCATGATTGCCAATGCGCCGGGCGTGCAGCCGCAAATGGGCGGTGGCTATGGTTTTGGGGATAGTTTTAACTCACGTGGCCTGTCGCTGAGCTTCATGCGCGACACCATGCCAGACGGCACCGCCCAAAATAATTACTTTCGTACCATGCACGATATTGAGCGTATCGAGATATTAAAAGGTCCCGGTTCTGCATTGTTTGGCCCAGTGGGTCCAGGTGGTACGATTAACGTCATCAGCAAACAGCCGCAAGATAAAACGCAGTTGTCAGTTGGCACAACATTTGGGAGTTTGGGTACGTTTAATGGCTTTTTTGATTTAACGGGTAAGATTGCCGATGGCTTGGCTGGCCGTTTGATAGTCGATTCTGAACACACAGATGGTTACCGTGGTTTAGATCGTGATATCACCGAATTTTCCCCTAGTGTGCGTTGGAATATTGATGAAACCAAAACATTAACGGTGGATGTTGATAGACGCGATATTAAAATTAAGCCAGATAATTATGGCATTTTGTTTGATAACAGAGGCAAGATCGCAGATGTTGATAGAGACACGCGTTACTACACACCGTTTAATGACACCGATCAAAAAATTACCCGTGTGAATGTAAATCATGACTGGCAAATTTATGATAATTTAAGTTTGCGTACCGCATTGATTAACGATCAGCGTGATTTGTATATTTTAAGAAATGCCACAGGTAATATTCAACCCAATAACAGCTTTAACCGTAATATACGTCAGCAATATGATGAGGCGCGCTATACCACTTTGCAAAATGAAGCG
>JANNOS010000006.1:0-3957 GCA_031399315.1 Methylophilaceae bacterium
GTCATGGATAGGAAACATAATGCGGTCGCGAAAACGGTCATAACGCTTGCCTTGCTCGTTTTCCACCACCAAGCCCGCGGTTTGTAAGGCCTCGTTTTCATAATTCGCAAACAGACTTTGCAGGTTTTGCCAGCCTGCGGGCGCGTAACCAATTTGAAACTTGGCGGCAATTTGGCCGCTTAAACCACGACCTTTTAAATACTCTATGGCCCGCGGACTTTCTTTTAATTGCGCTTTGTAATAGTTGGCAGCTTGTTGTAGACTCTCTTGTAAGCCAAGTTTAATGGTTTTATTTTGCGCGTCTGCTTCACGGGATTGTGATGTGGAGTCTTCTTTGGGAACAATCATCCCCACATTTTTGGCCAACTCGTGAATCGCCTCCACAAAGCTTAGCCCAGCATATTCCATCAAAAACCCAATCGCCGTGCCGTGCGCGCCGCAGCCAAAACAATGGTAAAACTGCTTGGTGGGGCTGACGGTAAAACTGGGAGATTTTTCGTTATGAAATGGGCAGCAGGCAGTATAGTTAGCGCCTGCTTTTTTGAGTGGTACAGATTTATCCACCACGTCGACAATATCGACGCGATTCAAAAGCTCTTGTATAAAACTTTCTGGAATCATATGCGTGAGTATAAATAAAAAAAGGAGCTTTCGCTCCATTCATTTGCTGCGTGTATTTTGATTAACTTAAGCGCGCTTTAATCAACCCAGATACTTTACCCATATCAGCTACGCCCGCTACTAACGGTTTAACTAAACCCACCACTTTGCCCATGTCTTTTGCGCCTTGCGCACCGCTATCTGTAATCACTTGGGTAATAATTTGGTTTAATTCGTCATCCGAAAGTTGTTTGGGCATGTAAGTTTTCAACACGCTCACTTCATATTTTTCAATATCGGCTAAATCAGTGCGGTTTGCAGATTCAAACGCGGTGATAGAATCACGACGTTGTTTAAGCATTTTCTCGATGATGCTTATCACGTCTGCATCCGCCAACTCAATACGCTCATCAACTTCGCGTTGCTTCATTGCAGACAGTAGCAACCGCACAGCACCTAGGCGCGCCGTATCTTTAGCGCGCATGGCATTTTTCATGTCTTCTGTGATTTGTTCTTTGAGGCTCATAACAACTTAAGGCTTTTGCGCGATGTATTTGTCGAAATTTGCTGTGTAATCAGCCACGTTTTCAGTTAAAGCGAGGCGATATTGTGAAACAAAGTAATCAACCGCGGCTGTTTGTTCGGCCTCAAAATTTTCTTTTGTACCACACTGTGATGCAATCACAAATGCGTTAAAGCGGGCGGATGCATATGAAAAGCCAGCACCCACTACGCCATGATCAGTATCATTTTGATTGTTTGCGTGCGCGATAAAACTATCGGCAACACGCCAGAACGGTTCGTTTGGCGCTTTATTTTCTTCTGCCATGCTTAAAAACTAGTAAAGTTTTGCTGGAAGCGTTTGATTGCGTAAACGACGATATTGACGTTTAACCGCAGCTGCAGCTTTGCGTTTACGTTCCCAAGTTGGCTTTTCGTAGAACTCGCGCGCACGCAAGTCATTTAACAAACCAGTTTTTTCAATTAGGCGTTTAAAACGGCGCAGGGCAACGTCAAACGGCTCATTTTCTTTTACACGTACACTAGACATTCGTTCTCTCTTATCAAAAATGATGCTCAAGTTCCCAATTAAAGTATTGCAAACCTGAGAAAAGTCCGCCATTTTAATCGTATAATCCTTTTTTTTCAATCACTTTTACTGCATTTTAAGGTAAAAGTGCCAATCGGCTGATTTTAGGGTAGTTTAATGTTGGTTTTAGGGTTTGAATCATCTTGCGACGAGACGGGTGTTGCACTTTATGACACCGAACATGGGCTGCTTGCGCATGCGCTACATTCGCAGGTAGAAATGCATGCAGAATTTGGCGGCGTGGTACCAGAGCTTGCCTCTAGAGACCATATTCGGCGCGCCTTACCGCTGACTGAATTGGTGTTAAAGCAAGCCAATAAAACCTTAAAAGATGTGCAAGGTATTGCCTATACACAAGGCCCAGGCTTAGCTGGTACGCTATTGGTAGGCACCAGCATTGCGCAATCGCTGGCATTTTCGCTTAATGTGCCAAGCGTAGGCGTACATCACCTCGAAGGACATTTACTTGCTCCGCTGTTAGAAGAAAACCCACCAAAATTTCCATTCGTTGCGCTATTGGTTTCGGGCGGGCATAGCCAACTCATGCGCGTAGATGGTATTGGCGAATACGAATTATTGGGCGACACGTTGGATGACGCGGCGGGCGAGGCTTTTGATAAAACCGCTAAATTGCTGGGTTTGGGCTACCCTGGCGGCCCTGCATTGGCCAAATTAGCAGCTTTAGGCAAACCACGTTTTACATTGCCAAGGCCGATGCTGAATAGCAAAGATTTAAATTTTAGTTTTAGTGGATTAAAAACCGCAGTGTTAACACTAGTAAATAACAACCAACCTTTAGACGCGCAAACTCAAGCGGATATTGCGTGGGAATTTCAAGAGTCGGTTACAGAGATTTTAACTGCTAAATGCATGGCCGCGTTGCGTGAAACAGGTTTAGATAATTTGGTCGTTTCTGGCGGTGTGGGTGCAAACACCAAATTGCGCGAAAAACTGAATGTCACAACCAAACGCAAACTATGCAAAGTCAGTTACCCACGCTTAGAATTTTGCACCGATAACGGTGCCATGATTGCGTTTGCAGGCGCTATGAGATTAGAAGCCATGCGTTTAAAAGCGATGCAAACACAAGATTATGCTTTTAGCGTAAAGCCGCGTTGGGATCTAGCAGAATTACAAAAACCTTAAAGCTCCTTCGCCCTTTAAGGGGGAAGGTTGGGATGAGGGTAGAAAGTAACTCGTATAGCCAAATTTACACCCTCGCCTACAAAAAGGGGAGGGAATTTATTTTTTCCCAAAACCTGATTCTGTACCTGCTATCAGTTTTTGAATATTCGTCTTATGTCGCCAAAACAGCATCACCGCCATAATCAGCACCATCCACACATAATCTTTGTATGGCAATAATAAAAATGCAAAAGCTGGGGAAAGCGCTGCGGCCATCAACGCTGCGAGTGAAGAAATACGGCTAATTGCAAACATAATGCCCCACGCCAGCATACACGCCAACCCTAACCAAGGCGAAACCGCCAACATCACACCCAGCGCCGTTGCCACGCCTTTGCCGCCTTTAAATTTGTAAAATATTGGGTATAAATGCCCAAAAAATACCGCCAAACCAACACCTGCTACTACCCACATCAGCATGTTAGATTGCAAGGCCAGCCACACTGGCAACCAGCCTTTTAGTGCATCGCCCAGCAAAGTGAGCGCGGCGGCAGACTTTTTACCACTGCGCAACACATTAGTCGCACCTGGGTTGCCGCTACCCACGGTGCGCGGATCTGGCAAGCCAAACGCCTTGCTAATTAAAATACCAAACGACACGGAACCCAATAAATACGCCGCAGCGATAAATATAGCTGGGATTAATGCCACTGACACAAAACCTACCTCACTCATAAATAACGCCTTAAATTAGTGTTTGCACACCATTATGCTCTAAAATCTATTATTACATTCTAAACCATCACAAAACCATCTTAAATACTATGGACACTATATTTTTAGAGCAAGTGAAAGTGCAAACCAAACTTGGCGTACCCGAATGGGAGCGCATGGTGCCGCAAACCATTATTTTAGATATTGAAATTAGCTACGACTTAAGCAAATCGTGCAAAAGCGACAATATTGCCGACACCATTGATTACGGGCAAGTCGTTGCGCGCATCCGCGAGACTTTAACCGAACACAGCTTTAAATTGGTAGAAGCGCTGGCCGAGCATATTTGCCAATTGATTTTGAGCGAGTTTAAAGCTTTAAGCGTAAAGGTAAAAGTTGCAAAACCAAACATATTGCCTGGGTTGAAA
>JANNOS010000018.1:0-2941 GCA_031399315.1 Methylophilaceae bacterium
CGCGCGGTTTAACTTGCTGTTAGCAAGTATGGCTTTGTGAAATGCGGGTACCAGTGGCGCACCCTGACCGCCCGCGGCAATATCACGACTACGAAAATCTGAAACCACCGTGATATTAGTCAATTCCGCTAATAGCGCAGCATTGCCAATCTGTAGGGTAAACCCAAGTTCTGGCCTATGTCTAATCGTTTGGCCGTGACAACCTATTGTCGTAATGTCAATTGCACTTTTTTTTGCAGAAACCAGTAAATTGTTGACTGCTTCTGCATATAGGCGGGCTAGTTTATTGCCTAATAACAAAGCTGTTTCTAGCTCGTTGGTATCAGGTTTATGCAGTGCTAATAATGCTAGTTTTAATTCGGCTGGATAGGGTAAAAAATGCGTGGCGATTATCTCGCAGGCATTACCTTCAAATTTGCATAAAGCCGCATCAACACCATCTAAACTAGTGCCAGACATGATGCCGATAAATAAATTTTCCATGGTTAATCTTTGCCTGATTATTCTTTATTAGCCACGCTGACGACTTGTCTTTGTTGTAACATGGCTAATTGCGTTAATTGCTGCAAGGCTATTTTTTCAAAGTCAGGTTTGAGTTTGGCATCAATCGGAATGTTTGTAGGTAGCGCTACAGTAAGTGGATCGCGGTGTATGCCAGCCACCAAAAATTCATAATGTAAATGTGGGCCAGTGGCTAGACCTGTCATGCCTACAAAACCAATAATGTCGCCTTGTGAAATTTGCTGGCCGCGTTGCAAGCCTGCAGCAAAACCAGATAGATGGCCATACACTGTGCTGATTCCATTATCATGCTTAAGCTCGATAGCATTACCATAACCACCTTTATAGCCAACAAAGTCAACGATGCCATCGCTGGCAGCTTTAATGCGCGTGCCGATTGGCGCAGCAAAATCTACGCCTTTGTGCGCTTTTAAGCGATGTAAAATTGGATGGAATCGACCTGAACTAAAAGTTGAACTAACGCGACTAAACTCTACAGGCGAACGTAAAAATGACTTATGTAAACTTTTGCCATCTGTCGTGTAGTAAGCATATTTACCCTGTGCCTCGCCAAAACGGATAGCAGTATATTTTTTGCCTTGGTTAATATATTCTACAGCAAGCACATTGCCTGTTTTCATCAGCTCGCCCGCATTGTAAAAGGCCTCGTAAACCACATTAAGCGTGTCGCCAGCGCGTATGTCTTCTACAAAGTCGATTTCGCCAGAAAATATATCGGCAATTTGCAAAGTAACGGCATCTGGAATACCTGCATCGTCGGTAGCGCCAAATAGACTGTCGCTAATTTTTCCGCTGGCTAACATTTGATGGCTTTGCAATAATAGTTTTTGTGTGGCTACCTGATAACCGCTCTGCGTGAGGCTGGCTATCAAAATTGTTTCGGCATCTACTTCATATTCTATATATAGTAATTTGCCAGCTGAGTTAGTTTTAATCTCAACGGTATGGCCAGGGATAAGTTGTGTGTTAAGCGCTTTTGCATCTGGGCTCAGAATCAAAAACTTAACTGCATCTTCGTCGCGTACACCCATGCGCTTAAATAAGCTTTCAAGCGTGTCTTCACGCCGCACCGTATCAATTTGCCAGAACTCTTCGCTATTCCTCAGTGCGTCTACAGCAAGCGGTAAAGTGACATCTTCAGTGATTGTTTCAATTTTTACATTAATTGGCTTGGCAGGCGGTGTCGCGCTAAATGCTGCGACAAAACCAAAAACAGGCAAAAGTAAAATGGCAAATAGCCAGCTTAATCTAACTTTACCTAAACAATTTATTTTATTTTGGTAATTAATATTAAGTGAACCACTTATTTTACGCATGCCACTTGCTTTACACAGGCTTAACGATTTATTTTGCGTTAAAATAGAAATCTTAGATTCCTGCTTGTCATTTTGTATTGGTTGTTGCATAAAAATAGCCCAAATGCCTATAAATGCTTTGAAATGTATAAAAGCATGGTAACAGAAAAATTAAATCAACAAAAAGTAACAATTTATAAATTATGTATACCAACTTTATCGGAAAAAACTGTGAAAACTGATATTAATCAGGCGTTAGCTATTATAAAAAGAGGCGCAGATGAGTTGCTAATAGAGGCAGAACTCGTTGACAAGCTAAAAAAAGGCATACCGCTACGCATTAAGGCTGGGTTTGATCCTACCGCGCCAGATCTGCATCTTGGGCATACTGTCTTAATTAATAAGTTACGTCATTTTCAAGACTTAGGTCATCAAGTGATATTTTTAATTGGTGATTTTACTGGCATGATAGGCGACCCAACTGGCAAAAGCGCCACACGCCCGCCTTTAACAAAAGAGCAGGTGGCCGAGAACGCCAAATCCTACGCCGAACAAGTCTTTAAAATACTCGATAAAGACAAAACAGAGATTGTCTTTAACTCAACTTGGCTCACCGATTTAGGCGCAGCCGGTATGCTCAAACTTGCGGCTAGTCTTACGGTGGCGCGCATGTTAGAGCGCGATGATTTTAGTAAGCGTTTTAAAGGCAACCAACCCATTGCGATTCATGAGTTTATGTATCCATTGCTGCAAGGTTACGATTCAGTGGCGTTAAAGGCAGACGTTGAATTGGGCGGCACCGATCAAAAATTTAATTTGCTGATGGCGCGCGAGCTTCAGAAGCAAGCAGGCATGAGCCAGCAGTGTGTACTCACTATGCCATTGCTAGAAGGCTTGGATGGCGTCAATAAAATGTCTAAATCGCTGAATAACTATATTGGTATTAATGAAGCACCTGAGATTATTTTTGCAAAACTCATGTCAATTAATGATGATTTAATGTGGCGCTATATCGAGTTGCTGTCGTTTGCATCGTTAGAAACCATTGCTAAATGGAAGGCTGATGTAGAGGCTGGTGAAAACCCGCGCAATATTAAAGTAAAATTTGCGCAAGAAATCGTCGC
>JANNOS010000028.1:0-9838 GCA_031399315.1 Methylophilaceae bacterium
CCACACGATTTAATGGAACGCCAAGCAACACAAGCGCGTGCGAGGCCAGCATTAAACTGCCTTCCAGCACCTCTGGCACCACTTCTGTCGCCCCTGCAGCACGCAACTCGTCCATGTGTGTGTCGTCAAATGTGCGTACAATCACAGGCAAATTAGGATAAAACTCTTGCCGCACATGCAATACTTTCATGCTGGCACGATTATCAGCGTAGCTTACAATCATCGCTTTGGCGCGCGAAGCGCCTGCCGCTTCTAGCACAATGCGCCGCCCGGCATCACCATAGACCACATGTTCACCTGCCGCTGCGGCTTCATTCACGCGTGTTGGGTCAATATCTAGCGCAATAAAGGGAATATTCTCTTCTTTTAAAAAGCGGCCTAAATATTGGCCGCTACGCCCGTAACCGCAAATAATCACATGGTCTTTTAAATCTTTACCCACACTGGCAATATCTTCCACAACGTGGCTACTATTTCGCGTGTAGTTTTTAGCCAGTTTACGCGCAATACGGCCATTGTATTGAATGACAAAAGGTGCAATCACCATAGATAATAAAGACGCCGCGAGTACTAATTGCAGATTGTTACCGCCGATTAAGTTTTGCTCTAAACCCAATGCCAAAATAACAAAGCTAAACTCACCCGCTTGCGCCAAAATAATACCCGTGCGTATGCCCACACCAAACTCATAACCAAAAAATTTAGTTAACACCGCCACAACTAGCGCTTTAAATAAAACAAAACCGACTAACAGCAACATGACTAAATCGATGTGATTGATCATGTAATTAAAATCAAGCAGCATGCCAACGCTAATAAAAAATAGTCCCAGCAGAATGTCTCTAAAAGGCGCAATGTCAGATTCCACCTGATAACGGTAACGCGTTTCAGAAATTAACATACCCGCAATAAATGCACCCAAAGCATATGATAAGCCTGCGATTTTGGTTGTTGCAGCCAATAACAAAGTCACCATCAGCACGTTCATCACAAACAACTCACGCGAGCGTTGACGCGCAACCAAGCCAAACCAAAAGTTCACGATGGTTTTGCCAAATTTAAACAACAAAAATAGCAATACCGCAGATTTTAGGAGCGACATCCATAAGATGTTAATAAGGTTATCTGAATGTGCACCTAATGCAGGAATCAGTACCAAAATAGGGATCACCGCTAAATCTTGAAACAGTAAAATACCAATACTTAAGCGGCCATGGCGTGAATTTAAATCGACACGCTCCATTAAGATTTTAGAAACAATCGCTGTAGATGACATGGTGAGCGCCCCGCCAATCACAAAGGCTGTAGTTAAGCTTAAGCCTGCCATCCATCCAACCAAAATTGTTGTTGCTAAGGTAATAAACACCTGTAAACCACCAAGCCCAAACAGCGTTTTGCGCATGGCATAAAGCTTAGGCAAGCTAAACTCTAAACCGATGCTAAACATTAGAAAAACAATGCCAAACTCTGCAACATGACGACCTGACTCGGTACTCGGCAGTAGATCAAGCGCAAACGGTCCAAATAATATGCCCACCATAAAATAAGCCAGCATGGCTGGTAGCCGCAGTGCACGAAACAGTGCAACCGCCAGCACAGAGCTGGTGAGCAAAAGTAAAACACTGGTTAATGAATTAAACATTCGTTTTGTTTAGTTTGCCTATTATGTCTAGTTGCTTAATTTTGAGTTAAATTACCATCGTTAGTGATGTGTTTAGGCAAAAATTGTGCCTACTTTTAACATTTTACCTTTAAAGCCTCATCTTTTTGTCACATTCTGATGTTTTTTGCTTTATTCATAGTTAATTCCCTCTTATACTAAAGGCCTATGACACCAACATTACTCCAATCTGAACGCGGACATGCACCAAACACAGGCGCACCAAAAACTAGCACTTTAGAACTTGCGCGCAATGTATTGAACATTGAAGCACGAGAAATCGAAGCGCTCGCAAAAAGACTAAACAACAGTTTCGAAGCGGCTGTGCAACTCATTTTACATTGCAAAGGTCGCATTGTGGTAAGTGGTATGGGTAAATCTGGCCATGTGGGTGGCAAAATTGCTGCCACCTTTGCAAGCACTGGTACACCAGCGTTTTTTATGCACCCCGCTGAGGCCAGCCATGGCGACCTTGGTATGATTACTAATGGCGATGTAGTGATTGCGCTTTCAAACTCGGGCGAAAGCGATGAGCTTCTTAATATTCTGCCCACTATCAAGCGTATAGGCGCAAAAGTAATCAGCATTACAGGCGCAGCAAGCTCAACACTTGCCAAAGAATCAGACATCCATTTAAGCGCTGAAGTATCACAAGAGGCTTGTCCACTGGGCTTGTCACCAACCGCCAGTACAACTGCTGCGCTAGCGCTAGGTGATGCTTTAGCGGTTTGCGTATTAGATTGCCGTGATTTCTCTGCAGAAGATTTTGCACGTTCTCACCCTGGTGGCAACATTGGCAGACGTTTACTCACGCGCGTAAAAGATGTGATGCGAAACGGCAACGATATCCCAAAGGTAAAAGATAAAGAATTACTATCTGTCGCACTCACCGAAATGACCGAAAAAGGCTTAGGTTTTACCGCCATTGTTAATGCTGCAAATCAACCTATTGGCGTATTTACAGATGGTGATTTACGCCGCACTTTTGCTAAAGGCATTTATAGCACAACCACTATCATTAATGATGTGATGCACGCAAACCCAAGTACCATCAATACAAATCAACTTGCGGTTGAAGCAGTTGAAATAATGGAACAGAAAAAAATTAATGGCTTATTAGTCGTTGATGATGCTGGCAAACTGGTAGGCGCATTTAATATGCACGATTTACTTAAAGCTAAGGTAGTTTAATAGTGACAATTTCAGAAGAAGTGTTAGCACGCGCAAAAAAAATTAAATGCGTGGTTTTTGATGTCGATGGCGTGATGACGGATGGCGGGCTAGGCATGGGTGACGATGGGCAAGAGTTTAAAACATTTAACAGCCTAGATGGCTTAGGCATGAAGCTACTTAAAGCTTCTGGTGTGCAAATGGCGATTATTACTGGCCGCACCAGTAATGTGGTCAAAACACGTGCTGAATCTACAGGCGTTGCGCATTTTTACCAAGGCGTGGATGATAAGTTAGAAGCCTTTAACGATTTAATGGCCAAAATGAAGCTGCAAGCAGATGAGCTCGCTTTTATGGGGGATGACGTTGTTGATGCACCGGCCTTGATGCGCTGTGGTTTGGCAATCACCGTGCCGAGTGGACATCGCCTAATTAAATCGCATGTACATTACATTACAGCCGCACCAGCTGGGCGCGGCGCAGTGCGCGAGGTATGTGAGCTCATTATGCAAGCGCAAGGAACACTAGAAGCGCAATTAGCACCGTTTTTTAAACTAGAGGCGCATTAGCGCCGCTAATTAAATAGTCGCGCAAATGGCACAGTTCTTCAAGTGAATTTTAAGTAAATTCTGACAAAATATGTTAACGCGTTCAGCCATATTTTTTCCTCTCGTATTAGCCGGATTGCTCGCGCTAATTACATTTTGGATTAACTTGGCGGTAGAGCAACAAGGCCCTAAAATTGATGGTAGTAACCGACATGACCCTGACTATAAGATGAATAATTTTGTGACAACACAAACCGATATTACTGGAAAACTGCGCTATGTTTTAGCTGCAGTAGAAATGCAACACTACCCAGATGATGACAGCACAGTGCTGCAACGCCCGCGCTTTACCCAATACTCTACAGATAATCCATACACGCAAATAGAAAGTTTACGCGGCTATATTTCTAGCGATGGTGAAGAAGTTGAGCTAGTCGATAATGTAAAAGTGGTGCGTCAAGCGTTTGAGGGCAAAGGTGAAATGCAGTTGCTTACAGAAAAGTTAATTATTTTACCAAACCAAGATATAGCAAAAACAAGCAGCCCAGTGGTGATTACACAAGCACCTAAAACAGTTATCCATGGTACTGGCATGATATTTGACAAAAAAAACCAAACGGTCAAATTGCTTAGCCGTGTTAAAGTGCATTATGAGCGGCCTATTGTCGCTCCCACAAAAGCCTTAAAACCACAAATAAAATCTTTAGCGCCCAATAAAAATTCTTCTAAAGCAGCCAACGCTAAAGCGTCAAATAAAGCCAGTAGCAATCTATTAAAAAATACCAAAAAACTAAAAATTACAGATAAAAAAACGCGGAGTAAACCATGAGAAACCTCGTTCGCCCAATATTAATTAAAATTGGTTTAATTAACGTTGGCTTTTTAATAAGTCTGTGTTTTCACTTGGACGCCTTTGCCGAGGCCGCTGATCGCGATAAACCGATAGAGCTAGAAGCTGACACAGTGACTGTTAATGATGCAAAAAAAATTAGTACTTATGCAGGCAATGTGATTTTAACGCAAGGCACCTTAATCATTCGAGCTGATAAATTAATCGTACGCGAAGACAAAGAAGGCTTTCAACATAGCACTTCTACAGGAAACCCAACCACCTTCAAACAAAAGCGCGAAGGCAAAAATGAATACATGGAAGGCAGTGCGCAGCGCATAGAATATGATGGCCGCATGGATAAAGTGCAGTTGTATACCAAAGCGTGGGTAAAGCGCGGCGAAGATATTGTGCATGGCGATTACATTAGCTATGACGCCAATGCCGAATACGCGGAGGTTATTGGCGGTGCAAAATCTGAAAATGGTGGCACTTCTAGCGGCCGTGTAAAAGCGATCATTCAGCCAAAAAACAAGCAAGCACAACCTAAAGACGCACCTCGCTCTCAAGCGCCTCAATCAGACGCACCTCAATCAGACACGCCTAGCACTGCCACTACAGAGCCTGTAGTAAATAAAACACTCAGGTTTAGCAACAAACTCGGTACTACTAACAACCCTGACGCGCAGCCAAGCGAATAAAAGATAAATCAAATGAGCGAACTCATTGTAGAAAACCTACGCAAATCTTACAAAGCACGTACAGTGGTGCAAGATATTTCGCTGCAAATTAAAAGTGGCGAAGTAGTTGGCTTGTTAGGTCCTAACGGTGCCGGTAAAACCACCAGTTTTTATATGATGGTAGGCTTAGTGCCGCTAGATGCTGGACGTATTTTACTCAATGGTAAAGACTTAAGTCGTCTACCCATTCACAGCCGTGCACGCATGGGCTTATCGTACTTACCACAAGAGCCTTCAGTTTTTCGCAAACTGACCGTTAGTGAGAACATACTCGCTGTGCTAGAGCTGCAAGATTTAACAGAAGAAGAAATGCACGCTCAACTAGAATCTCTGTTACAAGAATTACACATTGTACATATTCGCAATAACGCGGCCATTAGTTTATCTGGCGGTGAGCGCAGGCGTGTAGAGATTGCGCGTTGTTTAGCTACCAATCCAAGTTTTATTTTATTAGATGAGCCGTTTGCAGGTATCGACCCAATTGCGGTGTTAGATATACAAAAAATTATTCGCTTTTTAAGCGCGAAAAATATAGGTGTGCTGATAACAGACCATAACGTACGTGAGACCTTAGGCATTTGTGATAGAGCTTATATTGTGAATGACGGCACTGTATTCGCTTCGGGCAAACCTCAGGAAATAGTGAATAATGAGGCGGTACGCGAAGTATATTTAGGTCGGGATTTCAGGTTGTAACGATTGAATTTTTAAAGCCAATGAAGCAAAATTTACAATTACGCATTTCACAAAATCTAGCATTGACGCCGCAGCTGCAGCAGTCTATCCGCTTGCTACAACTGTCTTCACTCGAGCTTGATCAAGAACTAGAAGTGATTCTGCAAGAAAATCCATTATTAGAACTAGTGGATGGCGACAACCCTGATACCGATATCAGCGATGACAGTACGCTTCCTGCCCAAGCAAACAATACAGATAGCGACCCAGTCGGTGCAGATGGTGAAGCATCTGCTGACGCGCAAGATTTTGATAGTTATAGCAATATTGATTTTCAAGAAATCAACGGGGCATCGCCAGATAATCCAACAGAAAATCTACCAGAAACATCAAACGCAGCAGATGATTTTTCTGCCACCGATTTTGATGAAGACTATGAAGAATATGGCAGCGCCAGCAATTGGGATGAAGGAAGCCGTCAAAACAGTAGTGATGACGATGACGATGGTAACTACACGCGCCAAGAAGTCGTCTCAGAGAGTTTACATGACCATTTACTCAAACAGTTAAATCTCTTACCTCTTTCCGAGCGTGACCTAAATTTAGTGTTTCTGCTCATTGATAGCATTAACGAAGATGGCTATTTAGAAGAGTCGCTAGAAGAACTTGAGGAATCACTTCCAATAGAGCTTGAAATTGAGTTAGTCGAACTGCAAACTGCGTTAAAACATATTCAAAATTTAGATCCACCCGGCATCGGTGCAACGAGCTTACAAGAATGCATTATGTTGCAGCTCAATGTATTACCACAAGAAACCGAATATTTAAACATTGCTAAAACCATGGTAAGCCAGCATTTGGCAGTACTAGCGAATAAAGATTTTGCAAAACTACGTAAATTGCTCAATTGCGATGAAGTCGCCTTAAAAGGTGCGCAGACACTTATCAAGCAACAAAATCCACGCCCAGGCAGCGACTTTGCTCAATTGAGTTCCGACCATTACATTCAACATGAAGTCATCGTTAAAAAAGTAAAAGGCATTTGGATTGCCACACTTAATGACGGCGTTATTCCAAAATTGCGTATTAACCAAGTTTATGCAGATATTTTGAAACGCAATCGCGAAAACTCAAGCCAATATTTGCAAACGCAAATGCAAGAAGCCCGTTGGATGATTAAAAATATCCAACAACGTTTTTCGACCATTCTGCGTGTTTCACAAGCTATTGTGGATAGACAGCGTAACTTTTTTGAGCACGGTGAAATCGCCATGCGGCCATTGGTATTACGCGAAATTGCTGAAGAGCTTGAATTGCATGAGTCGACCATTTCACGCGTCACCACCCACAAATATATGCTCACGCCGCGCGGTGTATATGAGCTTAAATATTTCTTTGGTAGCCACGTAGCAACCGATGCGGGCGGGGAATGCTCAGCTACGGCGATTCGCGCTTTAATTAAGCAAATGGTTGCCGAAGAAAATGTTAAAAAACCGCTTTCTGATAATCAATTTAGTGAAATTCTAGCCAAACAAGGCATTGTGGTAGCACGTCGAACCATTGCCAAGTATCGAGAGTCGCTGAGCATTCCACCAGCTAATTTGCGAAAATCGCTATAAAAATCTAAATAACAGCAAAAAAATAGTCCTTTTGGCTAGTTGCACGTAATCGCCAAAGGAGTACACTAAAATTGTTCGAACAGACTTTACTTAACTAGTATTTAGCTAATAAATCTGTAGAACATTTCAAAAAGGAGCAAGTCATGAATTTACAATTAACTGGGCATCACTTAGAAATTACTCCTGCATTACGCGAATATGTGCAAAGCAAGCTGGCTCGCATCAGCAATCATTTTGATCATGTGATTGATGTGAAAGTTACCATGAGTGTAGAAAAGCTCGCCCAAAAGGTAGAGGCTACATTACACGTACCAGGCAACGATTTACACGCCGAGTGCGCAGATGAAAATATGTATAGCGCGATTGATTTATTGACGGACAAATTAGACCGCCAAGTGGTTAAACATAAAGAAAAAAATGGCAACCACAATAAAGCCAATGGCGCCGTGAAACATCAAAATGTTGAGCAACAACAAACCCCTAACTAAAACCTACTTTTATGGCTCAAATTAACGTAGCCGAACTCTACAAAGATACCCGCCTCAAGCTCAAACTCAATTGGGTTGCTGGGCTTGAAGGCGGTATTAATCAACTTCTTTCCGAAAAGGTCACCAAGCCATCTTTAGCGTTGATTGGCCACCTTAATTTTGTACATCCCAATAGAGTACAGGTACTGGGTTGTGCAGAGATGGATTACTTACGGTCTTTAAGCATCATCGCGATACAACAAGCGATCAGCAACTTATACTCAACAGACTTGGCTGCAGTTGTGGTTGCTAATGGCGAAAAACCACCCAAAGAATTAATTCTCGCAGCCAATGTGCATAACACGCCCTTATTTACATCGCCCATGCAAAGCCCGCAGTTAATGGACTTATTAAGCCATTATTTAAAACAAGCGATGGCTGAAACCACTAGCTTACATGGCGTATTTATTGAGGTGCAGGGCTTTGGCGTATTAATTCAAGGCTCTCCCGCAATCGGCAAAAGTGAACTCGCTTTAGAGCTGATTACGCGTGGGCATCGCTTAATTGCTGATGATATTGTGGATTTTTATCGTATTTCACCAGAACGCATTGAAGGCCGTTGCCCTAGTTTATTGCAAGATTTTTTAGAAGTCCGTGGACTTGGTATATTAAATATTCGTGCGCTATTTGGCGATAACTCAGTCAAACCCACCAAACCCTTAGATTTAATTATTCAGTTAGAATTAGCGGATACGTTAAACCCGCAAGCCCTTGATAGGCTAAATGCTAAAACACAACATGAACATGTGCTAGAGGTAAATATTCCCAAAGTTATCATACCAATCGCAGCAGGCCGTAATATTTCGGTATTGGTAGAAGTCGCGGTACGCAACCATATCCTCTTGTTGCGCGGCGTCAATGCAACCCAGCAGTTTAGTAAACGACAAAAACAGATGATGCAAAAAGAAAGTGCCAAGACGACAAAAAGTAAGAAAACAGAAAGCAAAACAAAAGAAAGAAAGTTAGGCTAAATGTTGGAATTAATTATCGTCACAGGCCTTTCTGGCTCAGGTAAGAGTATTGCACTACGCGTACTGGAAGATAGCGGCTATTACTGTATTGATAATTTACCTGCCACGCTACTGCCGCAAATTTCGCAGCACTTAGAAGCTAGCAACCAAAAAAAAATAGCTATTAGCATCGATAGTCGCAGTGCTGCGTTAGAGGCGCTACCGCACGCGATAGAAACCCTTAAAAAAAGTGGTATCAAAGTTCAAGTGCTCTTTTTAGAATCCACTGTAGAAACTTTAGTAAAGCGCTTTTCAGAAACGCGCCGCAAACACCCTTTAAGTGATGCTGATACGACCCTAGCAGAAAGTATCTCGCATGAACGCGACTTATTAGCTGGTCTGGTAGGTTTAGGGCACCATATCGACACCAGCAATTTAAGCGCAAATACACTACGCAGCCACATACGAGAACTTATCCAAGAAAGCAATCAAGAAACAGACGGTTTAGTGTTGTTGTTTAAATCTTTTGGATTTAAACACGGTATCCCACTTGATGCTGATTTTGTATTTGATGTGCGTAGCTTGCCAAACCCACATTACGACCCCACCTTAAAACCACTCACAGGCAAAGATGCGCCAGTGCAAGCATTTTTAGAAAATACGCCAGCAGTGCTTGAAATGCTAGCAGACATTCAGCATTATGTTGAAAAGTGGCTACCAAGTTTTATACAAGATAATCGTAGCTACCTTACTGTGGCCATAGGCTGTACAGGCGGACAGCATCGATCTGTCTATTTTGTAGAGCAATTAAGCGTGCGCTTTAAACAACAAAAGCAATATGTGATTACACGACACCGAGAACTAGATTAAAACTAGGCTAGATTAAAGCTTGATTAAATATTAAGTATTAAAATTGTTTAGAGGGTAAAAGTAACATGATAGGAATTCTAATTATTGCGCACGGCAATTTGGGCGAAAGCCTGATACATTGTGTTAGCCATGTTTTAGGTAAAAACCCACCACAGTTGCAATGTTTTGCAGTTGGGACTGATGATGACCCCACCGATTTATTTCCAATCGCACAACAGATTGTAGAAAAACTTAATACGGGTGAGGGGGT
>JANNOS010000048.1:0-16806 GCA_031399315.1 Methylophilaceae bacterium
ACGAGCGGTTTGTCTCCACCGCCAATTTGCTGCATGCGGCCTTTGGCTGATTTAATGTGCGATATCGCTTCTACTGCATCATCTAAACTTACCTTTGAAACCAATAGTGTTGCCAATACGGCTAATACGTTATACACATTAAAACGCCCAATTAAGTTGGCTTTAACTGGCGCATTGCCTTGAGGCGTGTTTGCATAAAACACAAAATGTGTGTCCTCAAACCGCAAATCTACTGCCCTTACTTGACCGCCCTCTATTCCATATGTGAGTACCTGAGCACCACTATCTGCCAGCGCTTTTTCTACCTCTTGACCAAAAACATCATCTGCATTTAACACAGCATGTTTCAAATCTTCTTTTGTAAATAAAGTGCGTTTTGCATCGGCGTAAGCTTGCAAGTTGCCGTGATAATCCAAGTGATCTTGTGTTAAGTTGCTCAGCACAGCCACATCAAAGTTCACGCCTTTCACACGCCCTTGACTCAAGCCATGTGACGATACCTCCATGGACACAATTTCAACCTCCTCTTTCACATAAGAGGTAAGCATTTCTTGTAATAAAATGGCATCTGGTGTGGTATTTACAGCTGGACTCAGTTGGTTTGGCAAGCCATTTCCTAACGTGCCCACCACCGCGGTTTTGCGCTGTAAATGATTAAAACATTGGCTTAACCATTGTGTAATAGAAGTCTTACCATTCGTGCCTGTAACGCCTATCATCCACAATGTATGTGATGGATTTTTAAAAAACTGACTCGCCACCACGCCCGCTTGAAAGCGCAATTTTTTAATGGGTATATTTTCAACCTGCCACTCAGGATTCCAAGTAAAACCATCAGACTCCCAAAGCACAGCACTTGCGCCATTTTTAATGGCATCGCCTATGTAATCGCGCCCATCAGATTTCTCACCTGGATAAGCTAAAAACAAGCTGCCAAGGCCTACTTTTCTGCTGTCTGCAGTAATGTTTGCAATGCGTGACTGAATGACGTATTTACTCATACCACCTCTTTCGCGTCTTCGGTTGTTTCTGGCGGAATCACCACATTGGTATTGGGTGAATCTTGCGGCACAGCCAGCATACGGAGGGCATCAGCCATCACTGCAGCAAACACAGGCGCTGCCGAGACGCCTCCATAATACTGATCATTTTCTATACTTGGTTCATCTATCATCACCGCCATAATGAGGCGTGGATTCGATGCTGGCGCAATACCAACAAACGAAGCGACGTATTTATCTGCCTCATAACCATTTGGGCCAATTTTATGTGCGGTTCCCGTTTTACCCCCAACACGATAGCCTGCAACTTGTGCTCTCAAGGCCGTTCCTCCAGGCTGGATGACTAGTTCGAGCATCGCTTTTACATCATTTGCCACTTGTGCTGAAAATACTTGATGTCCAACAGAGGGCTCTGTTAACTTGGTTAATGAAACTGGTTTAATTTCACCCTCATTTGCAAATACGGTGTATGCACGTGCAAGTTGCAACAATGTGACACTAATACCATGCCCATAAGACATAGTAGCCCGCTCAATGGGTCGCCATGTTTTATATGGTCTTAAAATACCGGATGCCTCTCCAGGAAAGCCTATATTTGCCCGTGAACCAAAACCTAGCTGATTAAATGTGCTCCAGAGCTCTTCTCTTTTTAAGCTTAAAGCCATTTTCGCCGAGCCAACGTTAGATGATTTTTGTATCACTTGAGCGACTGTTAATATGCCATGCTCATGCGAATCGCGTATCGTCGCAGGGCCAATTGTCATAGAGCCAGGCGCTGTTTGAATTTTAGTATCAGGTTTGAAATCCCCAAATTGCATCGCGGCTGAGGCCGTGACTGCTTTCATGGTAGACCCTGGCTCAAAGGTATCCGTAATGGCACGATTACGTGTTTTGCCTTGAATATTTACCGGGTTATTCGGATTGTAAGTTGGTAAATTCACCATCGCTAACACTTCGCCAGTCTTGGCATCTAAAATCACCACGGCTCCTGCTTTGGCTTGATGCTTCTCCACTGCTTTCGATAGCTCTCTAAATGCTAAGTATTGCAATCTACGATCTATACTTAACACTAAATCATGGCCATCTTGTGGCACTTTCACAGCTTCCAAATCTTCAACGATATGACCTTGCCTATCTTGAATCACACGGCGACTTCCGGCTTTGCCAGAAAGTAAGTTGTTTTGCGCCAACTCAAAACCTTCTTGACCGTTATCGTCAATGCCCGTGAAGCCCACTAAATGGGCTGTCACATCCCCAGCAGGATAAAACCGTTTATATTCACGCTGTAGAAATACACCCGAAATTTTCAAACTCATAACTTGTGCCGCAAGGTCAGGTGAGATACGACGCTTCAAATAAACAAACTCACGCTCTCTATTGGCAATTTTTTTGTCTATATCCTTGACTTTAATTTTCAATAACTTAGCTAAAGCGACCTTTTGTTGTTTATTAATCACCACATCTGGCGGACTAGCCCAAACAGACTCAACTGGACTACTTATGGCAAGTAGCTCACCATTTCTATCAGTAATCTTGCCACGATGGGCTTGCAAGACTAGCGACCGACTGTAGCGCGCATCGCCTTTTTTCTGTAAAAACTCTTTTTGCATGCTCTGCAAATAGATGCCACGCATAAATAAACCTGCAAATAATGCCAACACGCCAATCAACAGCACGCGTCTACGCCATGCGGGTAATTTAACAATGTGATGTCGTGTTTTATCGTAAGCCATTTTCAGCGCGACATTTCTTCTAATGAAATTACCTGTATACGCTTAGCATCAGGCACTTGCATTTGCAGTTTTTTTGCTGCAAACTCTTCAACCTTAGAGTGCATCGCCCATGTGCTTTGCTCCAACTGTAATTGACCATATTCGGTGTCATATTTTTTAGCTAAGTTTTGCAATTGCTCCAGCTCAAAATACAATTTGCGTGCTTTATGTTGCGAAGTCACCACACCAAGCGCCACAGCAATCAATACAAAAAACAAGATTAAATTTAGGCGCGTCATATCATTAATCAGGCAATCACTGTTCTTTCCGCAACCCGCATCACTGCACTTCTTGCACGTACATTTAATTTAACTTCAGCCGCACTCGGTTTGATTGCCTTACCTACCGTGGTTAATCTTGGCTGTGGTAAATCTTTTGCTTTAATCGGAAAATTCGCAGGTAAATCATCACGATTTTCTTCGTTACTAATAAAACGCTTTACGATTCTGTCCTCCAAAGAATGGAAACTAATCACTACTAACCTGCCACCAGAAGTCAATAAATTCAAGCATTGCGGCAATATTAACGATAACTCCTCAAGCTCCTGATTGACGTAAATCCGTAAAGCTTGAAAGGTGCGCGTTGCAGGGTTCTGCCCCGGTTCGACCTTGGGGATTGCACTTGCCACGACCTTGGCAAGCTGTCCTGTAGTGGTGATGGCGCGCCCGTCTGTGCGCTCCTTATTAATCGCCCTTGCAACCTGCTTAGCAAACCGTTCTTCACCATAATGTTTTATTACCTCTCCTAATTGCTGCTCTGAAATTGTGGACAACAGCTCTGCAACTGTTTTGCCACGTGTTTGATCCATACGCATATCTAGTGGACCATCAAACCTAAAACTAAAACCGCGCTCGCCTTCATCAATTTGCGGCGATGAAATGCCTAAATCCAGCAAAATGCCGTCGACATGCGCTAAATTATTGTGTGTTGCTAATTGATTTATTTCTGAAAAATGCCGATGCTCAATACAAAACCGAGCGTCTTGAATTTGTTTGCCTGCTTCCATTGCTGCTAAATCTCTATCCATTGCAAACAAGCGACCTGTCTCACCCAACTTGGATAATATTTTTTTGCTATGCCCACCACGCCCAAATGTGCCATCAATATAAGTCCCGCCGGGATTAATATTGAGCGCGTCTACTGCCTCGTTTAATAAAACAGTAGTATGCGAAGCGCTGTGATTTGAAGATGATGACATGGTTGATACTGATACTTTGGCCGAAATTGGTGATAGTTCGGGCGCCGACGTCGCGCCCACCATCATAGTGAAAAACCTTCTAATTCTGCGGGCAGCTCTAAATTATCCTCTCCCATCAAAGTGGCTAGCTGTTTATTCCACGCTTCTATATCCCACAGTTCAAAATGACTGCCTTGGCCGACGAACATCACTTCTTTATCTAATTTTGCAAACTTGCGCAGCACCGCATTCACCAAAAGGCGACCCGATGCATCTAGCTCTAAATGATCTGCCTGCCCCACTATCATGCGTTTTATTGCGCTGGTTTGAGGATTAAAACTTGATAGTCCAGTGAGCTTAGCTTCAATAGGCTCCCATGCTGGTTGAGGGTATAGCAACAAACACCCATGCGGATGCGCAGTCAACACAATATTGCCCGCACTTTGTGTTAATAGCGCATCGCGATGCTTAGCTGGCACTGCTAACCTGCCTTTTACATCCATACTTAAATTTGTTGCGCCGCTAAACATGTCTAAATAAAAGCCTTATAATTACTTATGCACTATTGGTCAAAAGCAGAAGTGACCGAAAACGGGAGTCGCTAACAACTTTTAGAAATAGTTAGAAATTCTCCACAAAACGCCACTTTTCCCCACCAAAGTGCACTATAGATAAAAAAAAAGTGCTTTGCAAGCACTTTTTAAGCTTTTTCTTTACAAGACAAAGACTTAGGAAAAACTTAATCAATTTTTATTAAAAAAATGTTTTTTATAATCAATTGGTTAAAAAATTAACTGAATGTAAATTATTAGCGTTATTTACTATGTGATTGAATTAAATCATTGCCTCAAACTAAGCTAGAAGAACCAGCTGAAATGCCGCTTCCTACCTAGCTTTAATGCGTTTTCTCTTATCTGATGATTCCAAAATTTACTATGTTTATCCCCCATATGGAGGATTGTTGTAACTTTTGAAGCCCCTAGAATTGCCATATTAAATTTTTAGCTAAAACAATAACAATATGGTTTTGAGCCTAAACCCAGACAAGAACAATAAGCGGCAATCTGTGTTACACAGCACTCCCACCCCCATTTAGGGATGTGAGTTATTAGAGAGTTGCAGGTATACAACTCTATAGAAACTTAAGCCGCGTTTGCAATATGACCCCTTACCGCACCTTGAAAATAGGTGCGGTCTTTTTTTGGGGACTTGAATAATAAAGAAGCTAGCCGATAAGCCGGGTTCTGTCGTGTATTGCTACACGTAACAGTCATTCATCTAGGCGCACAATTACTCATGCGCTCAAGCAACCTACCCGCCAGTGACGCGAGCCACGCCTTGCTATTTTCATAGCTTACTGGCCTATTTGGTCTTGCTGCAGATGGAGGTTACCGCGTTTCACCGTAACTTAATACGCTCGTCTCTGTGGCCCTATTCCGCGCCTTATACTGTTGCCAGCTTTCAGCGTACGGCCGTTAGCCGTCATCTTGCTCTGTGCAGCCCGGACTTTCCTCCCCTTGATTGCTCAAGCGGCGACTGCCTAGCTAGCTTCACAAGCATTTTAACACAGCGCACGAAAAGGCTTTAATTTGGAAAAGACGGCTGGTACACTTGTACAATAAAAATTTAGAAAGGGGTAACTTATGGCGATAGGCATTGAGCTTGGCAGTATTACTGATGAAATTGGCACAGCTGACTTTTTTAATGCTTTTTTCTCGACCATATCAGGGAATCTTGAAACTAAAGGATGGGGTAGTCGTTTCCCGTTAATTATGAAAAATCTATACAGCGGAGAATTATCTAGAAAAGATGCTGTTGGCGCTATTTCTGAATTAAAAACAATTAAAAATGAGCTTTCTAATTTAAAACCAAATAAAGTCATTTGGGACATTCATAATCAGAGCAAAACTCCTCCATGGGGAAACAGTATCTCAAGCGAGATTACAGACTTATCAAATTACTTCGTAACATCTACAGGCAGAGATCTTATTTCATCACTCTTTGAGATTCTTGAAGAACTAGACGACAGAGGTGGATTAGTTAGAGTCGTAAAAATATAAACAGCCCGCGTAGGGCGGATTAGGTAACGTAGTCCGCCGCATGGCTTTAATCCCCTTTGCCGCGCCTTCGGCTTGAGCGGCAGATGGTAGGCGGCGAGGACTGTCTGAGTGCTGAAAGCACGAGTTCCGCAGCCGCCACCCAGATGCGGCGCTAAGACCGAAGGATAAAGCGGCAGCGGGGTGCCCCCGACAAAATTCAAACGCCACTGGATTCCGTGTCAAGCACGGAATGACGCCTAAGCCAGTACTTGGCTTGTCCGTGGAATATATGCGCTTAAGCGCATTATTCACACGCCACAGAGCATAAATTTAAGCACTTTAAGGCTTAACAACTAAGCCATTTTTAACCGATTTAACACCCTTTACACCCGCGGCGATGCGTTCTGCGCGGGTTTTGGTGGCTTCATCATCCACAAAACCGCTTAATATCACGATACTGTCTTTGGTTTCCACACTTACTTTAAAGCTTCTAAAGTTTTTCTCGAGCAAATAATTGGCTTTCACTTTTGAGGTAATCGCGCTGTCATGCGCCGCTTGTTTGGCCTCTTTTTGCTGCACGGCCGATTTATAAGTCGCATATTCATCTTGCGTTAAACTGCCATTGTGGTTTTTATCGGCTTTGGCAAAACCACCATCATCAAAAATAGGGTCTTTAGTCACTTCTGATGAGCTAAGTTTATCATTACTGTCTACATCTAATAATTTAAACTCGCGTTGGTAGATATTTTGATCTGAAGGGTCTGGCGTAATCGCCAATGCTGGCAAGGCGATAAAGCCCAGAATTAAACCAGCCAGTGTAAAACCAACTTTAATCATTTTATTAAGTTGTGTCATAAATTTTTCTCCAAAAACAGTCAGACCATCATTACATCAAAAGCGTTTCATCAGAAACAAAATATCTATCCTAACATGCTAGCATGCATACAATTGGCTCAAGCAGGCTCACAAAACAAGTTTTTATGCTCATCATACTAGAAGCAAAGAATACAGAAGTAAGTTTGTTTTGCGTTAAATTACGTAGCGAATTACAGTTTCTAACACTTTTAGACAGCAAACTACAAATGCCAAGACCATCAGCAATATTTACATGTAGTTAACTTATAAAGTTGCAAAGTACTCTGGTCAACCCAGAAAGTTATTGAGAACCTACTACCAATTTAACCAACAGTTTCTTTGCAAGGTATTCAGAAGCAATAGGGGTTAAATGCCCATAGTCAAAAGTGGTCAAGCCAGTTTCTTTATTATTACCAATGTAGGTCAAACAACCAGACTTGTTACAAAAAAAGTTAATTAAGTTTACAAAAATCACTTTGTCAGATTGACTAAAATTCTTTTCTAACAATGAATTTTCTTTAAAAATGCTTGAATCAATTCCAGAGAAAGTTCTATTTGGAGTATTTTCCCAAAAATTTCTGAGAATAATTTTAGGTAAATCTGCAGTCCAATGCGGAGTTGGGCCAGTGAAAATTATTTTGCCAACCCCTAAACTTGTTAATTTCGCTCTTATTATCTCAATAGAACTTGAGTCATGTCCAAGATCTTGCGCAACAATCACAACATTTGGTTTAGTTTTGCGTATTGCCTCTAAGGCAAACCAGTTAGATTGTTCGCATTTATCTGTTTTTGATGGTTCATTAGCATTTGTATCGGGTACACAGCCCGATGTTGCTACCTGTAGTATCTGCCAGTTTGATGGCAGATAAGTTTTCAGCCCAAAATACAACTGCTGTGCATGAGAGTCTCCCCAAATAAACACAGCATTAGAATACTGATAATCGCGCTGATAGCATACATTGTCAATCTTGGCTCTTGGAGCCAAAGTTGGGCTTCCTTTAATAAACTTTTCATTATCATAAAAATCACATCCTTCATGATATTTTTTGCTTAACTCAGCATCGTGGTAATAGCGCCAATCGGGCGCGCTATTTGAAAAGTAATTAAAATATTCCTGACGCTCTTTTAGTCTGCTGCTCCATCCGTCTTGCTTAAAGCCACTGTACCCAAGACATCCAACAACCAACATTAATATAATTAATGTCAGCACCTTCTGTTTGCTATTTCCGCCGAAACGAATAGGTTTCTCGACAAAAATATAGGTTAACCACGCAAGCAAGATTGAAACTAACACCGCAAAGATACGTAGCTGAGTTGTTGGCAACTCGCTTTCGATGATTTGTGTAAATGATAATATAGGCCAGTGCCATAAATAAAGTGGAAAACTAATCAAGCCAAACCACACTAGAACACGATTTGATAATACGGAACGATTTAACCAAGATTGCGAGCCAGCAGAGATAATTAGAGTAGTGCCGAGCACAGGTAGCAGTGCCCATAACCCTGGAAACATCCGCTCACTAGTGATAACAACAAGCCCAACACCAATGAATATTACACCCAATAAAGACTGTAAATTATTGAACACTTTATTGTTTGTCGTTTGCATGTCCGCTGGAATTACAACAGTCAACAATTGAATCAACTTTTGTTTATATCTTGAGGCAATATCTAATTTGTATAGCGTAATATAGGCCAGAGCTGAGCCTGCCAGTAATTCCCAAAACCTTGTCTGTGGCGAATAAAACGCGCTCACCATGTTGTGTCGCACCTTGATAAGGTTTAGCAAAAATGACATCAATCCAATAAGAATTATGATTATTATGGGATTAAAACGTTGTTTCCATGCAATAACTAACATCAGTGGCCAAACAATATAGAACTGTTCTTCAATGCCGAGCGACCATAGATGCAATAGCGGCTTAGTAGCAGCAGCGTTGTCAAAATAACCATTTTCTCTCCACAAAATAAAATTAGAGATGAAGCCAGCGCCGCCAGCGATGTGTTTGCCCAATTGTTTATATTCATCGGGGAATAGTAAAAACCAACCAAACACGAAACTGGAAAATAATACTAATGATAAGGCTGGAAATATACGCTTGATACGTCGGCTGTAAAATTCGACCAACCTAAAACGATCATGCTCTAGGTTGTTTAAAATAATGGTGGATATAAGAAAACCAGAAATGACAAAGAAAATGTCTACCCCGATGAATCCTCCTTTAATCGAATTTGGAAATGCGTGAAAACCAACGACAGACAACACTGCCAATGCACGCAAACCATCAATATCTGCACGATATTTAGGGTGAATTAAATGACTAGGTCTTAATTGATGAGTTGTATGTGAGGGCATTTTTCATAATGTTCACATACTTATAAAAATCTTTCTGTGCGGTACCGCACAAATTAATATTATATGGATTGACTACTGAATATTGCTAACTAACCCTTATGTATTGCTCATATGTGATAACACGTATTGCATACACAAATTATATTGACTTCCAACCAATATGCTGCCCTGCCCTCAATGGCACTAGACTTTCATCGCCAAGCGGGAGTTCATTTGGTACTAGCCAGCTGGTTTTCGCTAAAGTGATTTTATCTGTATTTCGTGGTAAACCATAAAAATCTGCGCCGTAAAAACTAGCAAACGCCTCCAACTTATCTAAGGCATTTGCAGCCTCAAACGCTTCTGCATAAAGCTCAATTGCTGCATGCGCAGTATACATGCCAGCACAGCCACAAGCGGCTTCTTTGGTGTGTTTGGCATGCGGCGCACTATCAGTGCCTAAGAAGAATTTTTTATTTCCACTAGTCGCCGCTTTTACCAAAGCCAAGCGGTGCTCTTCACGTTTTAGAATCGGTAAGCAATAATGGTGCGGTTGAATGCCACCTCTAAACATATCATTACGATTCATCAGCAAATGATGCACGGTAATGGTCGCGGCAACGTTGCTTGGCGCACGCATCACAAAATCTGCCGCATCTTTAGTGGTGATGTGCTCAAACACTACTTTTAAGGCAGGGAAATTCTTCAAGAGCGGTGTCATATGGCGGTCGATAAAAACGCGTTCACGGTCAAAAACATCAACATCGCTGTCAGTAACTTCCGCATGCACGAGTAGCGGCATACCCACATCCTGCATGGCTTCTAGCGCTTTGGCGCATTTCTCTAAACTGGTCACACCTGAATCTGAGTTCGTTGTGGCACCCGCAGGGTAAAGCTTAACGCCATGAATAATGCCGCTAGCTTTGGCTTTTTTAACCTCTTCTGCACTGGTATTGTCAGTTAAATACAAGGTCATGAGCGGTTCAAACTTTGCGCCTTTTGGTATTGCCGCCATAATGCGTTCGCGGTAGGCAGTGGCTAATTCTGTTGTTGTCACTGGCGGGCGCAGATTAGGCATGACAATCGCTCTTGCAAATTGTCGCGCTGTATCTGGCAATACGGCTTTAAGCGCATCACCATCACGCAAATGTAAATGCCAATCGTCTGGGCGGGTGAGAACCAAAGCAGTTGCCAAAGTAGTGGTAGGTTTAGTTGTCATTTTTAGTTTCTTGTTTTAAAGCAAGCGCAAATTCGTACAAATCGTTTTTCTTTAAATGCGTAATCTCTGTCGCTAGCGCGACCGCTTGTTTTAGCGGCAAATCAATTAGCAAGCATTTTAATACACGCTGCGCCTCTTCGCTTATATCTTGTGTTTCTACAATAGGCGCGGCTTCAATTAACAACACAAACTCACCGCGCTGCTGATTTACATCGGCCTGCAACCAAGCACTGGAGCGGCTTGCGGGGCAGGTGTAAATCGTTTCAAACGTCTTGGTGAGTTCCCGCGCAAAGGTGATGCTACGCTCACCGCCCAACACCTTTGCAATATCTTCCACACATTCCACAATACGATGCGGTGCTTCATACAAAACTAACGTCACCGTTTGCGATTTTAAACTTTCTAACATTTTACGCCGCGCAGCGCCACTGGCAGGCAAAAATCCGTGAAAGTAAAACCCATTTTGCTTAATGCCACTTGCAGAAAGCGCAGCAATCACGGCACTCACACCAGGAATAGGTACAACCTTTATCCCTGACTTACGCACAATATCCACCACCACAGCACCTGGGTCGCTAATACCTGGCGTGCCAGCATCGGTGACCAGCGCGATATTTTCACCATTTTTAAGCTGCGTTAAAAGTTTTTCCGCAGCCTGATTTTCGTTATGCTCATGCACAGCAATGAGTTTTTTTGATATGCCGAAATGGCTTAACAAGCCCGAAGTATGCCGCGTATCTTCGGCTGCAATCGCATCTACATTTTTAAGCGTTTCTATCGCGCGCAGCGTAATATCGCCTAAATTGCCGATTGGTGTTGCCACCACATATAATGTACCTTGATTACTATTTTTTAAATCACTCATCCTTACAATTTTAAGCTAAAGCCGCCAATACGCCTAAAAATATCGCCTATTAAAGCATCTCCTATAAACTAACCCTTATGAAAATGAATCAAAACAATGCTGGCCTAGAAGCAGAAAAATTAGCTGCAACTTTTTTGACTGAACGCGGCCTTAAGCTCATTGCGCAAAATTATCATTGCCGTTTTGGTGAAATTGATTTAATTATGAAAGATGGTAAAACCCTTGTTTTTATTGAGGTAAGATTAAGAAGTAATGCTCAATTTGGTGACGCTGGTAGTAGCATTACCCCACAAAAACAGCAAAAATTAATTTTAACTGCACAACATTACCTACAGCAACATGTCGAAGCCGCATGTCGTTTTGATGCAATTTTAATGAACAAGGCCAATTTACAAAGTATAGAATGGGTGCGTAATGCATTTGAAACATAAATGGCGTATTATTCGCAAAAAATAATGCGCCTAATTTACATTTCCTAATTTATATTTATAGAACCCCAATATAATTCTTGTGATATTCAAAAACTATAATTTCTAAGGAGCATTTAATGCAATTATCATTTCCGCATCAAGCCAAAAACCCACAAATCAAGCAGCTAGCTGCTCAAGTAATTTTATGCTTTGCCGTTATTACGTCAACTGCCGCATGCGTTCCAATTGTGGCGGGCGGCGCGGCAGCTGGCGGTGCAGTTGTTGCAGATAGACGCACTTCTGGCATTTATGTAGAAGATGAAAATATAGAGCTAAAAGCAGTTAAGTATGTGGAAACCACGCTCGGTGAAAATACCCATGTAAATATCACGAGTTATAACCGCAATGTGCTGCTCACCGGGGAAGCGCCAGACGAAGAAACCAAAGCGAAAGCCGAAGCCTTTGTGAAAAGCATTGAAAACATACGCGCGGTGACTAACGAGATTGTGGTGGGGCTAAAATCATCCATTGGCTCACGTAGCAATGACACATATTTAACCTCCAAGGTTAAAACGCAGTTTGTGACTGAAAATAAATTTCAAGCAAATTACGTGAAAGTAGTGACCGAAAATAGCACTGTGTACTTAATGGGCATTGTAAGCGCTGCCGAAGCTGACGCTGCCGTTGAAATTGCCCGCAATACTTCGGGCGTAGAAAAAGTAGTTAAAGTTTTTGAGTATGTAAATTAAAAAATTAGATATTAGAAAGAAAATATGGCCAATACAATCAACATGTCAGAAAAAAAATTAATTGACAGCAAAACAGAAATTATTATTGAAAGCACCACGCGCGACGGCAAAGCGTTTCGTCCAAGCGATTGGATAGACCGCATTTGCAGCAGTTTCGCCACGTTTGGTGAAAACCGCAAATTGCGCTACTCGCCTTATTTAAAGCCAGAAGTAATTAACGGTACACGCTGCTTGGTAGTAGATATGAAATTGAAAGATGTGAGCCCAGAAAGATTTGAGGAGCTCATGCAATTTGCGAATGAGAATCGACTTAATGTTTTGGATGAAGCGGGCAATAGCATCGAGGCGCCTCTTAATTAAGGCGCTACTTAATTTAAAGTACCGCTTAACAGCTAAATAAAAGTTTATTTTAGCTCGCCAGCAATCATTGCTTCGAGATATTTTTTAGTGATAAGTCCGCGCTTGGTTTTAACCAACTGCCCCTGCGGATTGTAAATATAAGTGGTGGGAAGCACCTCTGAACCCCCGATTTGCTTCCTTACTGCGTCGTCTCCTAAGACTATCGGATATGACATCAGCATATCATCCACATATTTTGCCACTTCGTTTGCATTTTCATATTCAAATGCCACGCCGAACACCATCACATCTTTACTTTTATGGTTATCATATAAGGCCACTAAATCTGGCACTTCCTCTAAGCATGGTGGACACCAAGTTGCCCAATAATTCACAATTACCCATTTGCCTTTATATTGCGACAATGTGTGCTTTTTGCCAGATGTATCATTTAAGACAAAATCATTAGCCGCATAAGCTAATGTATTTAAGCTAAATATAGTTAAACTAAGTAGCACTAATGTCAAAAAGTTGTGCAAGAATAATTTTTTATACAACATAAGTCTTTAATAATATAAGATATATAACTAAAAAAACTGGTAAACCTAAAAAAGTTACTAAACTAAAGTGACAAATTCAGAATTACACACTAATATTAAATAATTCCTTTTGGAGTTTGTATGGCAATTAGCCTTAAGCTACCCAGTTTAGATGATAATCCAATTTTGTTGGCAGAAACACGCACGCACAAAATTAACGAATTTATACAAAAACTGCCTTTTGGTGACCCAATCACAGCCGCAAATGACTTAATCGACGAATTGCAAATTTTAAATACCCAAAAAGTTGCTTTTTCAAACCGTCTTAATGCTTTAGAGCTTTACCGTCCTGCTGCAATTCAAATTTACAGGGATTTGATTTTACACTTTAGCAATGCCAGCTTGCCACTTACAAAAAACGAGCGTACTTTCGCTGATGTTGCCGTAAAACTATGGCAAGAGTTTGCCTACGGCTACAAGTTTGCTTTAATTGATTTGCAAAATAAAATTTTGTCCATTAACAGCAGCAAAACTGCTGCACAAGTGATTCAGCGTGCAATTCATGCCTTTAAAGAAATCGCTTTAATACATCACCTTTGTTACCGTTCACCATCGTCCAGCTTATGGGCAGAGTTACATAAACTTTACTTTTGTGCGCTACAACAATCTGCTCAAAAATTGGCTGTGATTGATCAATTAGCCATGAACAACGTCAGTTCAGTTAACTTAGTCTACACGCAAATATTATTAATGGAGCTGGCCGACCCACAACATTTAGCCAGTGCAGACATTATAAAAACGGATACCTACCTCTCTAACATTGCAGAACATGCAGAACTTAGGCCTTTAGGCTTAATAGATAATCCTGCAGGGGTATTTTTAATCGCGCTAGATGGTGATAAACCACCTATGCCTATGGCTAAAAACAAAGAAAAACCAGATAACGCCACGGATATTCTGTTAATTACTTTAAATTTGGCAAGGCAAATTCATCAACACATTAAATTATTGCAAGATGGCATTGTGCCCAATGATGGCTACTTGCCTAGCCATGCCTTAGAAAATCAATATCAAGACTTACTTGCACAACTGATTAAAAACTTTGGCAAAGCACAGCAACGTATATTTTCCAGATCTAAAAAAAGCGATGGCGTAGAACTTGGTATTGGTTTAATAACCGCTCATCATTTGCTTAAAACGGGAAAACCACATACCAAACACGACAATATTGAAGGTGCGATTAAGCCTTCTCGCTGGCAGGTTTTAAATGTAAGTGCTGGCGGTTACGCGTTACGTAAATTTAGCTCTTCTCAAGCATCGGCGCGAGTAGGGGATGTCGTTGCAATGAAAAACAGTAAAGGCGCTTCATGGGAGTTAGCAGTATTACGATGGGCGCATATTAATGACATGAACCAGTTAGATGTAGGCGTAGAACTAATCTCGCCAATCGCATCAGCTGATATCGCAAAAGTTGAGAACAGTGCAATTCCTATTGAAGGTGAAGCTTTACTATTGCCCGAGATTAGCGGCCTTAAACAAGCTGCCAGCGTTGTTACAGCACGCGGGTTTTGCAAGGTGGGTAGTGTTTTAAGCTTCACTAATCATGACAAAATACTTGTTAACAAGCTAGTTGAGCGCACCGCACGGTTTGAGCGCTTTCAATACAGCTTGATATAACGCAAACGATGTTGTTATACTTACGTTATTAGCATTGGCGTTATTAACAATGGCATTGTTTACAAGCAATCACAATTAATACACTATTTTAGTTTTTAAGCTCCCAACAGAAAATAACAACAATTCATTGGCTTATTAACTGAGTTTTGCAATAACTTAAGCAACTCATCACAATTTATACCGAGGTTACAATGAGCGAACATATTACCCATTTAAGCGATGCTGCCTTTGAGCAGGAAGTATTGCAATCACCACTGCCAGTTTTGGTTGACTATTGGGCAGAGTGGTGCGGCCCGTGCAAAATGATTGCGCCGATTTTAGAAGATATTTCTAAAGAATACGCTGGGCGCTTAAGAGTAGCCAAACTCAATATTGATGACAACCAGCAAACTCCACCCAAGTATGGCATTCGTGGTATTCCAACTTTGATGTTGTTTAAAAATGGTAACGTAGAAGCCACTAAAGTAGGGGCTTTGTCTAAGTCCCAACTTACCGCTTTTATCGATAGTAATATATAGTTTAGTATTTAACTTCACCCTGCTGGCTACCAAGTGATGTCAGCAGGCAATTTAAAGTCTTTGGGTAATTATAGCCAGCTTCCTTTTTAATCTTTCTCTTTTCTTGCATCACCCATCTAGCGAGTTCTCACATGTATCTATCCGACCTTAAACACCTCCCTGTCACCGAATTAGTAGAAATGGCGATTGCCGACGAAATCGAAAATGCGAGCCGTATGCGCAAACAGGAAGTCATTTTTGCCATTCTTAAAAACAAAGCAAAAAAAGGTGATAGTATTTTCGGTGAGGGTACGCTGGAAGTACTACAAGATGGATTCGGCTTTTTACGGTCGCCAGATACCTCGTATCTGGCCGGCACAGATGACATTTATGTATCACCATCACAAATTCGCCGCTTTAATTTACACACAGGCGATTCTATTCAAGGTGAAATTCGCACACCAAAAGATGGTGAACGTTACTTTGCACTAGTAAAAGTGGATATGGTGAATGGCGAAGCGCCTGAAAACACCAAACATAAAATATTATTCGAAAACTTAACACCGCTCTTTCCAACTATTCCGCTTACGCTAGAGCGGGATATCCGTGGCGAAGAAAACGTGACCAGCCGCGTCATTGATATGATTGCGCCGATTGGTAGAGGCCAGCGTGGTTTGTTAGTCGCCAGCCCCAAAAGTGGTAAAACAGTGATGATGCAAAACATCGCACATGCCATTACCGCCAATCACCCTGATGTTATTTTAATTGTCTTACTGATTGATGAACGTCCTGAAGAAGTGACAGAAATGACACGCTCAGTGAAAGGCGAAGTGGTTGCGTCAACCTTTGACGAGCCAGCAACACGCCATGTGCAAGTAGCCGAAATGGTGTTAGAAAAAGCCAAGCGCTTAGTTGAACATAAAAAAGATGTGGTGATTTTATTGGATTCGATTACGCGCCTAGCCCGCGCATACAACACGGTGATTCCATCCTCAGGTAAAGTACTCACGGGCGGTGTAGACGCTAACGCGTTGCAAAAACCGAAAAGATTCTTTGGCGCCGCGCGTAATATTGAAGAAGGTGGCTCACTCACCATCATCGCTACAGCCCTTGTGGATACTGGCTCGCGTATGGATGACGTAATTTATGAGGAGTTTAAAGGCACTGGCAATATGGAGATTCATCTTGATCGCCGCATGGCTGAAAAACGCCTATACCCAGCCATTAATGTGAATAAATCAGGTACGCGTAAAGAAGAGCTACTCATCGAAAAAGATGTGTTGCAGAAAATTTGGGTGTTGCGCAAGTTGCTTTACCCCATGGATGACTTGG
>JANNOS010000050.1:0-9882 GCA_031399315.1 Methylophilaceae bacterium
AACACGGATGACGCGGATCGGACGGATTTGCACGGATTAAACACAAAAACCGTCCAATTCGGGCTACTTCGCGTCATCCGGAATCCCATGTCGTTTGCGGAATTCGCGATCAAATTCCTCTAGCGACTTCCCTCGATCTCCATCGCCACATCTTCCAAGACTTCTCGGATAGCTATGAGATCTTCCTGTTCTGGAGTTAGTTTGTCGTTCATTTGTATTCTCCAACCAGCATTACTACTTTGAAGTAGATTTCTTGTAAGGCTATATTAACGCTATTCAGCCATTTAAGGCATAAAAAAAGGGAGCTAAGGGCTCCCTTTTTTGACTTTATTGATATCAATAAAGTTTAATGCAGATTTTATTTTCTTAAGATTACTTAAGTACGCGGTTTCTATATTCACCTGTACGTGTATCAATTTCAATTTTGTCGCCAGTGCTGCAAAATAGCGGTACTGGAATTTCAAAGCCAGAGGCGATTTTTGCTGGTTTCATCACTTTGCCTGAGGTGTCGCCTTTAACTGCTGGCTCAGTGTAAGTAATTTCACGGATCACAGAGTTAGGTACTTCAACTGAAATTGGCTTTTCATTATAAAAGCGAATATCCACTGGCATACCATCTTCAATAAATGGTAATGCATCTTCCATAAACTCTGCATCAACATCGTATTGATTATATTCAGAATCCATAAACACATAGGTTGGATCTGCAAAGTAACTGTAAGTCGCTTCTTTTTTCTCAAGCACAATCACGTCAAATTTGTCACCAGCGCCGTAAATGGTCTCGCTTGGCGCTTCTGTTAATAGGTTTTTAAACTTCATTTTCACCACAGCAGTGCTACGGCCAGATTTGTTGTATTCGGCTTTAACCACGACTAATGGTACGCCATCGACCATAATCACGTTGCCGGCGCGGAGTTCTTGTGCTGTTTTCATCGCTAAAATCTTTAATAATTTGTGAAGTGCGCATTATACGCGAGACTTATTCCTTTGTAAAAACAAGATTATTGCAAAAAATCACCAATTTAGCGGCTAAATCAGTTTGCGTTGCAAGCTTTTGAGATTGCGTTTTTGTGTAAGGCTGAATCAATTGAAGTGCGTTCATATAATTTTGCCAAATAAGCTTAAAATCACTTTGCAAGGCATGCTCTGCAGCCCAGTATTCATGCGCCTTCCAGAGCACCTCTTTTTGCTCGCAATTTGCATAAAACACATCAATAAACGCTTTTAGCTTTTTAATATGCGTATTTTCAGTTTGCAAATAGGGTTGCCAGATAAACGGCTTACCCGCCCAAATCGCACGGATCCAACTATCTTCACCACGTACAAAATTAATGTCGCAATCGCGCAGCAACTTGTCATAATCCGCCTGCGAGAGGAACGGCAATATGTGTACGTGCAAATTGTTGCACAACAAATAATCGCCCACACGAATAGTTTCTTCACCAAAAAAATCTGCGATTTGCGGCAAAATACTGCTGGCGGGCACATAGCAATTTATAACCTCATTCGAATCTATCATCGCAGTAAATAAATTATGGATTGGCGCGCCAAGGTAACAAAATAGTGAAATTTTTAAGGTGTTTTCATGTCCTTTGACAAGCTCAGGACGAACGGTTGATGTTTGATTTCCTTCCAAAGCAGTCCGCCAGCCCTGAGCGTAGTCGAAGGACTCGCGAATCAAACCACCAGTCGCCTCAGTAAAGCCTGGAAAGTAAAAATAACGCGTTAAACTATTTGATTGTGGTGAAGGTTTACCATGAAAATCATCCACCCAAGATTCTGCAGATAAATATTCTAAATTAATCCATTTAGATTTTTGACCTTGCATAGCCGTTAAGTATTTTTCGGGTAAAGCGCAGGCAAAAGCCTCAATCACTACTTCGGCCGCTTGGTTAAAATCGGCAGCTTCGTCCCATTTTTCAATACTAATTTCATCGCAAATTTGCTGATTTTTTTCAATATTTAAACTGGGAATAATTGCTTGCGCAGCGCTTAAATCATCTACCCACAAACGTATCTGTAAGCCATGCTCCACGCGCAGTTGCCGCGCCAAGCGCCAACACACGCCAATGTCGCCAAAGTTATCGACGATTTTGCAAAAAATATCCCAACGTGGTTTTAAAGAAAAATCAGTCAAAGTAAATCAACACCAAAGTTTTTTAGTACATTCGCATACACGTAAAAAATCACCAACGTCACTACAACGCAGCTCAATAAAGTTGACCAAAAGCCAAGTTTTGGCAACAAAAAATGAAACAACAAAAGCATCGGTAACGTAGGAATGACATACCAAAACGTGTAATACGCGTGATTGGTGATTTTGCTGACAGGTTGTTGCTCAACATAAAGCCAAATCAACGTAAGAACTGTCACCAAAGGCAACGCAGCGATTAAGCTACCAAGCTTGTCATTGGCCTTGGCAAGTTCTGAAACTAGCACTACCACAGCAGCCGTGATGAAATATTTGATGAACAAGTAAGACATATTTACCCTTTAAAAAACGGCTTAATCGCAGACTATTTTATAGTTTAATGATTAAGCCGCAAATGTTACTAATTAAAATTAAACAAAAAAAGGTGCGATAAAGGCAAAAAACGCACCCACGCCAAAAATTGCAACTGATAGCCAATAAATGCGTAGAGCGTTTTTACGCGTTTTTGCACAAACCTCTGCCAAATGCGCGTCGGCCGGACATGGCGCGTTACGTGCTCGCCATTGTAAATAACCTGCAATCGCCAGCATTGCGCCGGCTAAGCCAAACACCAAACCTTTATGCTCGCTAATCCATATTAATTGTGGAAAGTTAGAAACCAAACTCGTCAACGTTGCGGCCGAGCCTATCGCCACCAAAGTGGCTGGCAAGGCGCAACAAATCAACGTAGAACCACTGGTGAATAAGGACAGAATGTTGGCTTTTTGCGCGGTTTTCATTGCGCTTAAGTCAACATCAGATTGCATGTTTTTAAGTGTCATTTCGACTCCATTTCGGCCTTAATATGCGCTACTGAATGCTCACTTATTTCAATTGAAGTCACGTCGTAGCCTGCGTCTTTAATCAAATCCTTTACGGTTTCGTTTGATAAAGTTTGGCCTTCTTTAAGCTCTACTGCAACGATACGCTGTTTTAAGTTCACATAAACATCTTTGGTTTGAGTGAGCGCGCGCAGCTTTTTATCAATCCCTTGCGCGCAAAATGCGCACACCATGCCGTTAACATTGGCTTTAATGGTTTGCGTCGCTGCAAAGGCTGCATTGCTTAAAAATGTGAATGAAACAAGTGTTGTTAATAATAATTTTTTCATCTTAAATCTCCTAGAATATATACATAAAGTTAAAGCGTGGTTCGCGTGAGTTATTCACACCCGCTTCTACAAAAAAGCTTTTGTTAATTAGGCGCAACATCGGGGTGACTTCAATTTTTTCCGATAAACCGTTCATGTTACGTGCTTCTAAAATCAGCCAAGGTTGAGTTTTGTCATAATCACTTTCATAAAACGAAAATCCTGCACGCACACTGGTGTAATCGTGATTAATATCTGAAGCACGATAAAGCCTGTGTGCGGCTTGGAAGTAAACGCGCGTCGTCTCGTAATCAAACTGCACGCCAGGCGTATAGACGAATTTGTCAAAACTATCATCCTTGCCGACACGCTCATCTTCTCCCTGCAATGCGCCGATACCACCCATAAACCATAAATTGGCTTGCGCATGTGGTGCGTTCCAACGCTTAAGTAAGCGCGTGTAGGTAAGCTCTTCTAAGGTACGCGATTTTGTTTTGTCGTCACTTCGCATATAAGTTGCGCTGACACCAAAGGCATCGCGCGGCGTAATGGCATAGTTAACGAACGATTCGCGCCAATTGTTGTTGAAATCGCCCATGGCCATAAATGACTCATCAAAACCCATGGGCCCAGCAGTGGCGTATTGACTCAGTGTTATTGCCAGCCATGGCAAAACTGCTTTAAAACGGTGGTAAATCATGATGTTTCCTTTATCTAAACGTTTGAATGACTATTGAGTAGTCATCAAACCAAATGAATACGCCCTAAATTTTGGGCGTAATTAGGCTGTTAGATAAAAGAAATGGGTGGGCGTTGCAGGTTGGGTTGGGTGATTGAAACGTATGGCAGATTGTTAAAATTAAATAGCTGGCTTAAATTTAACGCAAAACTGGATTGTATAGCCGCGGGCAATCCTATCATTGCACACATATTGGCACAAACGCTGGCACAACTGGCTTTGCAGGGCGACTCTTGACCATCGCTATGCATTGTTTCGTGTGCACTGGCTTGGTCTACATTGGTAAGATTGGTCATAGGCTGATGACAAGGCATAGCATTTATCGACTGGTTTACCACTTGCGATTGCATCATGCTATTACATACTAGCATATTGGCAGTAGCCAAGGCATGCACTGGCATTAACACCAACAGCAAGTAAGCAAAGAAATGTGAAAAGCGCTTCAACATGAAAGCTATGATAATTGAATTGTCAGATAAGTTCAACTTGCCGCATCTTCAATTACTGAATAGCGAATATCCACCACCTCAAATTGTTCTTCGCCTTTGGGTGTGGCCACTTTGACTGCATCGCCAATCGCCTTGCCCAGCATGGCTTTTGCCAAGGGGGAAACCCAACTGATGTAGCCTTTGTTTGGCTCGAGTTCATCTTTACCGACAATGCGATAGGTAATCTCAGTATCATCGCTTAAATTAAACAGTGTCACCCAAGCGCCAAAAAACACTTTTTCTAGATGTTGCTGTAAGCTACTATCGACAATTTCGGCCAAGTCCATACGCTTCATTAAATGCCTGCAACGGCTATCAATCTGGCGCAATCTTCTTTTGCCGTAAATATAGTCGCCATTTTCAGAGCGGTCACCGTTACTTGCCGCCCAAGAAACCGTGCGTACAACCTCCGGCCGCTCTATTTTATAAAGCTGATGAAACTCCGCCTGCAAGGCTGCAAAACCTTGCGGCGTGATATAGTTTTTTTCGTCGTTAATCGCTAAAGCACCAACCATACTTATTGCGGCTCACCTTTTTGTATCATCTCAATTTTCGGATTATCAAGTAGTTGCACATCATGCACAAAGTAACCCGTTTCACCAAAGCAAGAAGTTGGTATGCCAATATGTTCCTCATAAATTAAACGTACGCGTTTACCCACCGTTTCATTGATACGTTTAGCAACCGTAGCATTTCTTACCGTGAAAAAGAATTTTTCGGCTTGCGTGCCTGGCATGGAAACCAGTACCAACTCACCTTCATAGGTTTTGCAAACAAAACCTTTTTGCGAGAGTTTTTGCACATACCCTGCACGCTCACCGCTGGAATATACCCAAGTAAGCGATGCCCATGTGTAGAGCGCAAATAGCGCAATTGGAATGATGAGCAGCCACAAAGAATACTTTAAAAGCTTAGCAATTTTTGAAAACATCATGACTCCTAAATTTATACAATGCCTCTATTTTAACACTACTGTTAGGCATTAATATCCAATAGAATGCGGGTATGCAAAACAAGCTCATTCTATGTCCTACCGCGCGCTTAGTGCGCGCCATTCAAGCCGATATTGCCAAAGAACAAACGCTAGCTGGCAATACACAATGGCATAGCCAAGCCATTTTAACGCTTACGCAATGGCTAGATGCACGCATAGAAACCAGCTTATTAGCTGGCAAAATAACAAATCCACCACTGCGCTTAAGCGCGTTTAACGAGCAACTACTTTGGGAGGAGGTGATTAGCCAATCACTCAAAAAAAATGCATTTGGCGCTTTATTTAATGTATCGGGTTTAGCCAGCGCAGCGATAGAAGCCAACCAATATTGTGTGGCTTGGAGTTTGCATATTCCACGCGAAGGCTTAGCAGAAGAAACGCGCCAATTTGTGCAGTGGCAACAAGCTTTTCAAGCACGTTGTAAGGCGCTGGGTGTGTTAGAAAATGTACGTTATGTGGATTGGCAATTAGGTAATCTACAGTCAACCTGCGACTTGCCGACACATGTTGAGTTTGCAGGTTTTGACCAAACTGCGCCGCAAGAGCAGCGTCTGCGCAATATGCTACAGCAACGCGGTATTCACATTTCAGATTATCCAAACAAGCTGGCAGCGCCTGCGCATAGCCAACATATCAGCTTAGAAAACCAGGAGACGGAATGTCGTGCTGCGGTGGCTTGGGCAAAGCAACAACTAGACAACAACGCGCACGCCAATATCGCCATCATCGCGCCGCAATTGAGTGCTGTGCGCAATATGCTGGCCGATTTATTAGATGATGTATTAACCCCAGCCAGTGTGCGCCCTGCCCTGCATGATAGCGCGCGGCTTTACAATTTCTCGCTCGGCACGCCACTCAACGAGCAGTCGATGATACAAGCAGCTTTAAACTTATTGCGCTTATTGAGTAGCTACACCAATCAACAGGCGGATTTTTCTAAAGTGTTACATTCGCCATTTTGGTCAGCCTACGAGCAAGAAGCTGATAGCCGCGCACAGCTAGATGCAAAAATGCGCGAGAAATCTGCGGCGCAATTATCCTTAGATTCATTTATTGTGTTTGCCAATAGTCAGCTTGAAAAAGGCTTGAACATTGCGCAGTTAGTTCATGATTTAACCGCCGCTAAAATTTATGTATCGAACAAACAAGCTGCTCCATCGGCTTGGGCGCAACGTTTTGCGCAACTATTAGCGGCTTTACAATGGCCGGGCTTGCGCAGCATCACCAGCTTAGAATTTCAAACGCAAAAAGCTTGGCAAAAAGCCTTGCAACAATTAAGCGCTTTAGATGCACTAAACCCGCTGATTTCGATGCAGGAAGCCGCCAGTTTAATGCAACAAATATGCACGCAACAAGTGTTTCAGCCCGAAACCGTAGAAACAACACCTATACAGATTTTAGGCATGATGGAAGCCTTAAGTGCGCCCGTAGATGCGGTTTGGGTGCTACAAATGAACGACCACATTTGGCCGCCACCTGCACGCCCTAACGCGCTGTTACCTGCTAATATTCAGCGTGCCGCGCGCTTACCTAATGCAGACAATAACGTGCAAGCGGCTTTTGCAACTCGCATTCATCAGCGCGTTTTGCATTCTGCCAAACAAGTCATTTTCTCTAGTAGCCAATTAGAGAACACATCGCAACTACGTGCATCACCACTTATTAAAGATATTGAAATTATCGCTAAACTACCACTCGCACAAACTTTAGCGGAAGTGTTAAGCAAAGTAGGTAATGCAGACTTAACGCATTTAGATGACCATATTGCGCCAGTTGTATTAGAAGGCGAGCATGTGCAAGGCGGTACGGGCTTGTTTAAAGCGCAAGCCATTTGCCCTGCTTGGGCATTTTATCAATATCGCCTAGGTGCAAAAAGCCTTAAAACGCCAAGCGAGGGTTTAGATAACCTCGCGCGCGGTCAATTGGTACATGCTGTATTAGCCGCGTTTTGGCAATCTGGTGAAAAAACGCTACATTTTGCCGATTTGCGCGAGATGTCGGATGAAGCGCTTAATACACATTTAAATAAGGCCATTCGAAAAACTTTGCAAGCCTTTGCCGAAACCACCAATATTGCCACTAAAACAATACTGGAGCTGGAACATGAACGACTGCATAAATTAGTGGGCGCCTGGCTCGCATTCGAAAAAGAGCAAGGCATTGCCTTTCATATCATTGGTTGCGAGCTAGAAAAACAAGTGGATATTAGCGGCATTGAAGTCACGCTCAAAATCGACAGAATTCACCAGCTAGGTGATGGCGGCATGGTGTTTGTGGATTACAAAACTGGGCAAACGCCCAAGGTTAGCACGTGGGGAGAGGATCGCATTGCCGAACCACAATTGCCAATTTACGCCAGCTTTTACTTTGACGATGATAGCCAAACAATTGTGGGGCTGCAATTTGGCATGGTTAAAACGGCTGAACACAGTTTTGAGGGTGTGAGCCAATACAGTTTTGATATTGAAGCGAGCAAACGCAAGCCTAAGTTTACTCAACAATTTAGCGATTGGGGAAACTTGCTTGAGCACTTTAAAACTAGCATTGAAGCAATAGCAGAAGAAGTCAAAACAGGTGAAGCATCGGTTAAATTTAATGACGAAAAAGCGTTAAGTTATTGCGAAGTACTGCCTTTGTTGCGACTGCCAGAACGGCAACTACAATTTGAGCGCTTTTTAGGTTTAGCAGATACCGCACACAATGACTAACCCTTTAGAAATCGACCATTTAACAATCGATGAGCAAAACCGCACGCGTGCACTTAACTTAACATCGTTTATTGTAGAAGCGCCCGCAGGTGCTGGTAAAACCGAGCTACTGACCCAGCGCTTTTTACGCTTGCTCACCACCGTCAATTCACCAGAAGAAATTATCGCCATCACCTTTACCAATAAGGCCGCGGCTGAAATGCGGCTACGTATTATGGATAGCTTGATGATGGCGGCGAACAACCATCCGCCAACCGCCGCGCACAAACAAATCACTTATGACTTAAGCCTAAAAGCACTTGGGCATGCAGAAATGCATGATTGGCAACTGATTGAAAACCCAGCGCGTTTGCGTATTTTCACCATCGACAGTTTATGCGCGCACCTCACACGACAAATGCCGCTCATGAGCCGCTTTGGCACGCAACCTAGCGTGACAGAAGATGCTAGCGTTTTATACCAACAAGCGGCGCAGCAAACGCTGGCCGAGCTGGAATCGACCCAGCATGGCGAACTCGTGAAAACCGCATTGCATTATGTGGATAATAATGCGGAGCAACTGATTGGCTTGCTAGCCAGTATGCTCGCCAAACGTGACCAGTGGCTGCATCACGCGCAAGAAACTTTTGACGCCGAACACACGCAAACAATCATTAACCATTTGGTTAACCAAACGCTCAAACTTGCCGCCGATAGTGTTCAGCCAGCTTTGCAACAATTGCTAATGCCCGTAGCGCGTTTTGCCGCAGCTAATTTACCAGTAGAGAGCAATATCGGCGCGCTTATCGATTGGGATACGTCGTTAAATCACGCACCAGTACATTTAAGCCAATGGCGCGCATTAGCAAGCTTGATGCTTACCGACCAAGGCGAGCCACGCAAAGAAAAAGGCCTCAACGTTAAATTCGGTTTTCCGCCTACCGATGAAGGCAAGGCGCACAAACAAACTTTATGCGAAGTCATTGAAGCAGTCGGTGATTTATCTGCATTGCACCGCGTGCGGCAATTGCCAGATTTAGGCAATACTCACGAGAATTGGCTGATGGTGGGAGCACTATCAAAGCTGCTTAATTTAGCGGTGGCTAAGCTTTGGCTGGTGTTTCAACGCAATAACAAAGTGGATTTTGTAGAGATCGCCAGCCGCGCCACTCTCGCACTCACCGACCATTTTGGTGAGCCAACTGATTTAGCCTTAAAACTCGATTATCAAATTCAACACCTATTGGTGGACGAGTTTCAAGATACTAGCCCCAGTCAAATCGCGCTGATTGAACAATTAACGCAAGGCTGGCAAGCTGACGATGGCCGCACCAAATATCCCAGCGGCGATGGCCGCACCCTATTCTGCGTGGGCGACCCGATGCAATCCATTTATCGCTTTCGCAAAGCCAATGTGAGTTTGTTTTTGCAAGCGGCCGAGCGCGGCATTGGCGATATTCATTTAACGCGCTTGCCTTTATATCGTAACAACCGTTCACACCCTGCTGTGGTGAATTGGATTAACGATACTTTTAAAGGTATTTTTCCAAGTACCGATAGCATGGCGCAAGGGGCTATTAGTTACAGGGAGTTTATTGCCACTAAAACTGATATTAGCGATGCAGGTATTCATATTCACCCGATTGTCAGTCCTGCAGAAGAGTCGAGCGAACTTGCAAAACAGCGTGAAGCG
>JANNOS010000151.1:0-4609 GCA_031399315.1 Methylophilaceae bacterium
ATTTTTTAAGTTGTGCGTGCGTGCGCCGCGGATTTTAATAAATTCCATGATACCTTAACGAAAATTGGGGCAACCTGATAATATACGCAATTATTTGCAATTCTTCCAACCATTTAAGTAATAACCTTAAGCATTCATGCAAATTTCCGAAAAAATGACGCCCACCGAGTTGCGCGCAACCGTTAGCTTGGCTTCCATCTATGGCTTACGCATGTTGGGCATGTTTTTATTATTGCCAATTTTTGCGATTTACGCAGAAAAGCTAGAAGGCGGACAAAATCACACGCTCATTGGCGTGGCACTTGGCGCCTATGGATTAATGCAAGTATTGCTGCAACTGCCATTTGGCATGGCCAGCGACAAATATGGTCGAAAAAAAGTGATTTATATTGGTCTTGTGCTCTTTGCAGTTGGTAGCGTGGTAGCAGCGGTTTCAAGCGACATTTATATGGTCATTGTTGGTCGGGCGATTCAAGGAGCTGGTGCCATTTCGGCAGTGGTCACCGCGCTAGTGGCCGATTCCACCCGTGAGGAACATCGCACCAAAGCTATGGCCATGATAGGTGCGACAATTGGTATGACCTTTGCAATTTCTCTAGTGGCAGCGCCCTTGCTAAACCAGTGGATTGGGGTGCCTGGTATTTTTTGGATGACAGGCGTGCTATCAATTTTGGCAATAGGTGTGGTGAAATATGCCGTGCCAGACCCCACTCACAGCCAGTTTCACTCTGATGCACAAGCAGCGCCAAGCAAAATTAAAGATGTGTTGCATGACAAACAATTGCTGCGCCTAAATTTTGGTACTTTTTGTTTACATGGCGCACAAATGGCCATGTTTATCGTGGTGCCGTTTGCCTTAAAAGAAACCAACGGTATGTCTGAAAACCAGCATTGGCAAGTATATTTACCAGTGTTGGTGGCCTCGTTTGTATTGATGATTCCAGCGATTATTTATGCCGAAAAACGCGCCAAACTCAAGCCAGTATTTATTGGTGCTGTAGCCTTGATGTTGGCTGCACAAATTGCCTTTGCGTTTAATATTCATGTGTTTTGGGGCATTGTTGCCTCGTTATTTGTGTATTTTGTGGCGTTTAATATTTTAGAGGCTTCATTGCCGTCATTAATATCCAAAATGGCACCCGCCGCTTACAAAGGCACCGCGATGGGTGTGCACAATACGGCGCAATCATTAGGCATGTTTTTAGGTGCAGTGATGGGCGGATATTTATCGCATAAAATAGGTTATTCGGCCGTATTTATATTTTGTGCGGTGCTGATGGGTGTTTGGTTGCTGTTGGCGTTTGGCATGAAAACGCCACCCAGCGTTAAAACCAAAATGTACCATGTTGGCGATTTAACCGTTTTACAATGCCAACAATTAGAACTGGCGGTAAAAAATGTGGCAGGAGTGGTCGATGCTACTTTAATTGCCCAAGAGCATAATTTAATTGTTAAAATAAACAATCAGCAAACAAAAGCGCAACAAGCAGAAGTTGAGCAAGCAATATTTAATTTGATAGGGAGCGCATAAAATGGCATCGGTAAATAAAGTGATTTTAGTGGGTAATTTAGGGCGCGACCCAGAAGTTAGATATATGCCTAATGGTGAGGCTGTGTGCAATTTTAGTATTGCAACGACTGAAAACTGGAAAGATAAATCAGGCGTAAAACAAGAAAAAACCGAGTGGCACAATATTGTGATGTACCGCAAATTGGCCGAAATTGCTGGCGAATATCTTAAAAAAGGTCGCCCAGTCTATGTAGAAGGCCGCTTACAAACGCGCAAATGGGAGAAAGATGGCGTCACGCGTTATACCACTGAAATTATTGGCGACAATATGCAAATGCTCGGTAGCAAAGGTGATGGTGGCGGTGCGAGTTATGACGGTGGGATGGATCAAAGTGGCGCGCCAGATGACTTTAATCAAGCGCCAGCTAGGCCAGCTTCAGGACAAGCTAAACCACAACAAACACCAGCGCAATCGGGCGGTAATGCGTTTGATAACTTTGAGGATGACATCCCTTTTTAAGAAGGCCTTTTTAGAAGTTTTTTTGGCTAAGCTAAAGCCCCTATTTGCAGGGGCTTTTTTATTGATTTAATTATTTCAAAACAATCAATTAAACATTTAATTGACATCGGTTATAATTCACACTCTCAGCAAAACTTGGAAAAACTTAACAAACAAAACTATGCCAATTTACGATTTTCAATGCACAAGCTGTGGACATCAAAGTGAAGTAATGCGCAAAATGAGCGAATCGAACACGACAATTTGCCCACATTGTAAAGCAGAAGCGTTTACAAAAATGCTTTCTGCACCTAGCTTTCAGCTGAGCGGCACAGGATGGTATGCAACTGATTTTAAAACTAAAAAAGATAATAAAAATACCAGTGATAAACCAAACACAAGTGATAAAACCAATACAAGCTCAGAAGCCAGCACTAATTCTACTGAAACCACTACCGCAGCCTGCGCACCTGGCTGCGCCTGCCATTAACTAAATTCAATTAACTAAAAAACTACGCTAAATGAAAAAATATTTTATTACCGGTTTGCTTGTACTAGTACCTTTAATGATTACCATTTGGGTGCTTACCACGCTCATTCAAACCATGGATCAAAGCCTGACATTATTACCCGAGGCATGGCAACCTAAAAATCTATTTGGTTTTAGTGTGCCAGGGGCAGGCGTTCTGCTGACTGTGGGTATCATTTTTGTGACGGGTTTAATAGCCACAAATATCTTTGGAAAACAGTTAATTATCCTGTGGGAAAGTTTGCTTGCGCGCGTGCCGTTCGTTAAGACTATTTACTCCAGTGTAAAACAGGTTTCTGATACGCTTTTTTCAGATTCTGGCAATGCCTTCCGCAAGGCCTTGCTGGTGCAGTATCCACATCAAGGTAGTTGGACAATTGCATTTTTAACTGGCACACCAGGCGGTGATGTGAGTAACCACTTACAAGGTGAATATGTCAGCGTCTATGTGCCGACAACACCTAACCCGACTTCTGGATTTTTTCTGATGATGCTTAAGTCTGATGTGGTGGAGCTGGATATGAGTGTGGATCAAGCTTTAAAATATATTATTAGCATGGGTACAGTCCCACCACAAATAAAATCTAAAACCAAACCAAAAGCAAAAAAATAATTAAACCTAATTTAAGAAACTATACATAATCATGATGCGTACACACTACTGCGGCCACCTAAACCGCTCCCACATTGGCCAAACCGTTACTTTATGCGGTTGGGCACATCGCCGCCGCGACCATGGTGGCGTTATTTTTATTGATTTGCGTGACCGCGAAGGCATGGCGCAAATCGTCATCGACCCAGATACAAAAGAGGCGTTTGCAATCGCAGAATCTGTGCGTAACGAATTTGTACTTAAAATTGTGTGTAAAGTACGCGCAAGACCAGAAGGCACGGTGAATGCCAACATTCCAACGGGTGAAGTAGAAATGTTGGCGACTGAAATCGAAATTTTGAATGCGTCGCTGACTCCTCCATTTATGTTGGATGATGAAAACCTGACTGAAACAGTGAGGCTTGAACATCGCTACATCGATTTACGCCGCCCAGCCATGCAGAAAAACATGATGCTGCGTTATCGCGTGGCTAAAACCCTGCGTGATTATTTAGATGAAAACGGTTTTATTGAAGTAGAAACACCGATGTTAACTAGGTCTACACCAGAAGGCGCGCGCGATTACCTCGTGCCTTCGCGCGTGCATGCAGGGCAGTTTTTTGCGTTGCCACAATCACCACAATTGTTTAAACAATTGCTCATGGTTTCTGGTTTCGACCGTTACTTCCAAATCACTAAATGCTTCCGCGATGAAGATTTGCGCGCAGATCGTCAGCCGGAATTTACCCAAGTGGATATTGAAACCTCGTTCATGGGTGAAAACGAGATTATGGACATTGTCGAAGAGATGATTCGGCAAATGCTCAAAAAAGTACAAAACGTCGATTTGCCCGCTGCTTTCCCACGCATGAGTTTTCACGAGGCGATGAACAAATACGGTTCTGACAAACCTGATATGCGCGTGACATTGGAACTCACTGAGTTAAGTGACGTGATGAAAGACGTGGATTTCAAAGTGTTCTCTGGTGCGGCCAATATGGTAGGTGGCCGTGTAGCTGCTTTGCGCGTTCCTAACGGTGCGGCGATTTCACGTTCTGAAATTGATGCCTACACCGAGTTCGTTAAAATCTACGGTGCTAAAGGTTTGGCGTATATCAAAATCAACGATATCACCAAGCTGAATGAAGAAGGCCTGCAAAGCCCAATTGTGAAGAACATTCACGTGACTGCCCTGCAAGCGATTATTGACCTCACTGGTGCGCAGAATGGCGATATCGTATTCTTTGGTGCGGACAAATTAAAAGTCGTGAATGAAGCGCTAGGCGCGTTACGCCTTAAAGTTGGTCACGATAAAGGTCATGTGGATGGTCGTGCATGGGCGCCATTGTGGGTGGTCGATTTCCCGATGTTCGAGCATGACGAAGAAAACGACCGCTGGGCCGCCTTGCACCATCCATTTACCGCACCAAAAGATGGTCACGAAGACTTGCTAACCTCCAACCCAGGCGCCTGTTTATC
>JANNOS010000086.1:0-14311 GCA_031399315.1 Methylophilaceae bacterium
CAGGGGCGCTTACATCGTAATTTTCAAGGCTATAGTACACAGCCAGATTGCGATTTAATTGGGTTGGGTGTTTCTGCAATTGGAAAAGTCGGCAATACGTATAGTCAAAATGCTAAAAGCCTTGATGAGTATTATGATTTATTGAATCAACATCGCTTTCCAGTTGTGCGTGGCCTAGCTTTAACGCATGATGATATGCTACGTCGTACGGTTATTATGGCTTTAATGTGCCAAGGCGGATTTCAGTATGAAGATATTAATCAAAACTATTTGATTGATTTTAAAAATTACTTTTCTGACTCGCTCGAAGATCTAAAAAAATTCGCAAACTTCGGTTTTTTAGAAATGGATGATTATGGTTTACAAGTGACGAATAAAGGTTGGTTTTTTGTACGCGCCATCGCCATGTTGTTCGATCGTCATTTACAGGCCGACCAGAATCGATCACGATTTTCAAAAATCATTTAATATTGCCTTATGTTGTTATCTCCACTTGTACTCGCCACCCTGTTTATGGGTTTGGCTGGCGGGCCGCACTGCATCGCAATGTGCGGTGCGGCATGTGCGGGCTTTCGAAAAGAGCGCGGTGCTATATGGAAATTCCATGTGGGTCGATTAGTCGGCTATGCTAGCCTTGGTGCAATAGCCGCTAGCTCCGTCAGTGGTCTAGCATGGTTTTCTAGTCAAACGCTAGCATTGCACCTGCTTTGGACGTTTTTTCACGTGCTAGTGCTCAGTTGGGGGCTGGTATTGTTCATCTACGCACGTCAACCAATATGGGCAGATAAACTTGGTCGTCAAATTTGGGCGCGCGTGCGCCAGTTGTCACAGCTGCCAGGCGGCGTTGTTGCAACTGGTATGCTATGGGCTTTGATGCCTTGCGGTTTACTCTATTCAGCCTTATTAGTGGCATCCTTAAATGCCAATGCGATTAATGGTGCATTGAGCATGGCGACATTTGCGATTGGGACGAGTGTTTCACTCATGCTTGGTCCTTGGTTATGGCTTAAACTTAAAAGTGGTAGCAAATGGATAAGCGAAAGTGTAAGTATGCGCTTAGCAGGCTTGTTGCTTAGTGGTGCGGCGGCTTGGGCAATCTGGATGGATTTGGCGCATCAAGTAAAAGGTTGGTGTAATTAATTAAACTTTTAGTGATTAGTTTAGAGGGTAGAATGATATTCAAATTACCATCGCATTAATAAAGGCGTCTAATGAATATTGATCGTACGCTTTGGCTAAATTTAGTAGTGGCCTTGGGCATTGGCTTGCTTATTGGAGCGGAGCGAGAGCGCAGCAAAGGTACTGGGCTCGGCAGGTCATCTGAAGGCATCCGTACTTTTACCATTGCGTCTCTTCTTGGTGCTGTCAGTATTTTTTTCAACTTCTGGTTATTAGCCACTTCAATTTTTTGCGTGACGGTTTTTACGGCAATTGCTTACTATAGCCGACAGGATAAAGACCCAGGTATCACCACTGAAATCGCATTAATAGTGACTGTAATTTTGGGTGGGTTAGCGATGAGCACGCCAGCCCTAGCCGCAGCACTTGCGGTGAGCGTGGCAATATTGCTTGCTGCAAAAGAGCCAATTCATGGCTTTGTGCTGAACATGGTGACTAAAGATGAATTAAATGATTTTCTCATTTTAGCCGCCGCAACACTCATCATTTTACCGCTGGTACCCAATGAATTTATCGGCCCATTCGAGGCTATTAACCTACGTAATCTTTGGCTTATCGTGATATTGGTCATGGCAATTAGTGCGCTTGGTCATCTTGTATTACGCTGGCTAGGTGCACGTATAGGTTTGCCACTTGTAGGGTTAATATCAGGGTTTATTTCAAGCATTGCCACCCTTGCTGTCATGGGCGAGCGCGCAAAGGAAACGCCTAACCTTATGGGTGAGGCCGTTGCAGGCGCGACATTATCAAGTTTAGCAACTATTTTACAGCTCGCGATATTGCTCGCTGCTGTGCACCAGCCCACATTACACGCGCTTACATGGCCACTTATTTTTGGTGGAGTTTCAATTGCAATATATGGTCTGTTTGTCACTGTAAAATCATTCCGTAAAAATAAAACAGAAATCACAAAGCCTACCAAAACTTTTAGTGTAAAAAGCGCCCTAATACTTGCTGTGGTAATAGCAGTAGTGCTTATTGTTTCATCTGCTTTGAAAGCCTGGTTTGGGCAGGCGGGGCTTATGGCAGCGTCTGGTATAGCTGGGTTGGCCGACGTTCACGCACCTACCATTGCTGTAGCCTCATTAGCAGCAGCAGGTAAGCTGACTGCAGAAAGTGCAGTGATGCCAATTTTGGTCGCTTTTTCAGCAAATTCATTTGCAAAAGCCGTAATGGCTTTCATCAGTGGGAGTAAACAATTCTCGCAGCAAGTAATTCTTGGTTTAATACTACAAGTTTTAGCTATTTGGTTAGGGTGGTGGTTAACTTAAGCAGTATCAGTAAAAAAGTCTCTGCCATGTTAATGACAGAGACAAGCGGTCTCGGGGAATAGACCAACTACAAAGAAACAATAAGCTTAAAATTTCTTGCCAATCCCAATCCCAATCCCAATCCCAACCACCCATGGATTAATATCCAATGAGTCGATTTTCCTCCAAACATTTCCAGTTGCAGCACCCTTCAATTTAACGGTAGTATCTAAAGTAACGTATTTCACATCTGCATTAATCAACCAACCGTCTTTTAAATTGATATCAAATCCTGCTTGCAAAGCTGGGCCCCAGCTGTCGCTATCAATTTTAATCTTATTGCCTGCAATAGCGCCTGAACTCCCTTTAAGGTTACGGTCGAGCATGATGGTGTAATTAATCCCAGCCCCAACGTAAGGATCAAAAGTTTGATCAGGATTAAAATGCCACTGCGCGGTTAAAGTCGGCGGTAAAAGATTTACCCTGCCTAGGGCTTGATTGCCAATGACGCCTGCACTATCCCCTTGAATGCTCACATTGTGACGTGTGCCTATAGCTAAAATAAGCTCAGCTGCAATATTTTTTGTAATGTAGTAAGAAATGTCTAGCTCAGGAATTACTTTGTCGCTTACTGCCAATTCAGCGCTTGGCGTCATTACAGGAGCACCGAGTAGGTTATTCACTGTTTTGCCTAATTTACTATCTTCATTAGGTGCAACGTTAACTGCACGTGCGCGGACGACCCAATCTCCAGCCTCTGCGTGCGCTAAAACTGGGGCAATTGCGGTTGCTACTGCTAACACTAACAATGTTCTTTTCATTTCACATTCTCCATTAAGTAATAAGTAAACGTTAATTTAATGGTTGAATGTTATGCATTTATAGAGCGAAATGATTTGATTTGAATCAATTGAAGAGAAAGTAAAATTTGAAAATCGACATTTCAATAGGCAAGGAATGTTTAGTAGATACTGGGTGATCTCGCATGGTGATTCATAACCCCCGCGTAGATATTGCTTCGCAGGGCATCTGTTTTATGCTTATTTTAGTTGTTTTAAATTAAAGGAGTCTTAAAATTCGACCATTTCAAACTCTTCTTTGCTAGCGCCACACTCTGGGCATTTCCAATCGGTAGGCACATCTTCCCATGCCGTGCCAGCGGGAATACCGTCTTCTGGCCAGCCTTTTTCTTCTTCATAAATTAAACCACACACAATGCACATCCAAGTTTTCATCGTCATTATTTCCGATAGCTGTTAATAGAGTTATTTTAAGTGATAAGCACTTTATTTTGTCGCTTGTAAGGCTAAAAGCTTACAACTTAAATAAAAAAGCCCGACCTCGAATTTTTTAATCGAGGTGGGCTTGATACTTAAATAACTTAAACGCCTAAGCCTAGTGCTTTGGCAACACCAGCGCCATAAGCTGGATCGGCTTTGGTGCAGTTGCCAATATGGCGTTTTTGAACCTCTAGTGAGGCACCACCCACTGAACGCGCAGTGTTTTCAAACAACACTTGCTGTTGCGCTGGTGTCATCAAGCGGAACAAATTGCCTGGTTGAGAGTAGTAATCTTCATCTACACGATGGTTCCAGTGATCGGCCATGCCTTCAATGGCTAATGGCGGCTCGCTAAAATCAGGTTGCTCTTGCCATTCGCCTTTGCTGTTAGGCTCGTATCCAATAGTTGCACCTTGGTTGCCATCTACCCGCATGGCGCCATCACGGTGGTAGCTGTGGAATGGGCACTTAGGCGCATTGACAGGTATCTGGTGATGATTCACCCCCAATCTGTAACGCTGTGCATCGCCATAAGAGAATAAACGCGCTTGAAGCATTTTGTCTGGCGAGAAGCTGATGCCTGGCACTACTGCAGCAGGGTTAAACGCAGATTGCTCAACCTCAGCAAAAAAGTTTTCTGGGTTGCGGTTAAGCTCAAACTCACCCACCTCAATTAAGGGATAATCACCATGTGGCCATACTTTGGTTAAATCGAATGGATTCAAATGATAACTACCTGCGTCTTTCTCGGCCATAATTTGCACAAACATTTTCCATTTTGGAAAATCACCTTTTTCAATGTTATCGAAAAGATCACGTTGATGACTTTCACGGTCGCGACCTACGATTTCTTGGGCTTCGGCATCGGTTAAGTTTTTAATGCCTTGTTGTGAACGGAAATGAAATTTAACCCAAAAACGTTCGTTATTTGCATTGATAAAACTAAAGGTATGGCTACCAAAGCCGTGCATATGACGATAGCTAGCAGGCAAGCCACGCTCGCTCATCACAATGGTCACTTGGTGTAAGGCTTCGGGCAACGATGTCCAAAAGTCCCAATTGTTTTCTGCGCTACGCATATTGGTTTTAGGGTCGCGCTTTACGGCGTGATTTAAATCAGGGAACTTTAACGGATCGCGCAAAAAGAACACCGGTGTATTGTTACCCACCATGTCCCAGTTACCTTCCTCTGTATAAAATTTTAATGCAAAGCCGCGAATGTCGCGCTCGGCATCAGCAGCGCCACGCTCGCCCGCCACCGTGGTAAAGCGTGCAAATAGCTCCGTTTTTTTACCAATGTTAGAAAATATTTTGGCGCGGGTATATTGGGTAATGTCGTGCGTTACGGTAAACGTACCGTAAGCGCCAGATCCTTTTGCGTGCATACGGCGCTCGGGTATCACTTCGCGATCGAAATGAGCAAGCTTCTCTAACAACCAAACATCTTGCAATAACGCTGGGCCACGCGGGCCAGCGGTCATAGTGTTTTGGTTATCTGGCACTGGTGCGCCAGCGGCGGTGGTTAATTTCTTTTTCATACTTGGCTTCTCCTAATAAATAAAAGTGGGCATTTAATTGCAAGCAGCAAAATCTGCTAGTAGTTCAATCAGTAATTGGTTTGTAGTCTCTAATAGGTTTTTTGTCATGTTACTCTCCTAATCAAGCATCATTCAAAAGTTATTATTTACGATGCATGGAGAGAATCTTAGGCGCACAACTTCGATTTGTATAATTGTATGTTTTGATATACTTGATAAATTTAATTTATCAATATATGATAAGTGAAGCTTATTAATGATTAACGAATATGAGTCTTACAGAATTAAAATTTATTGTCGCAGTGGCACAGGAGCGTAACTTTAGACGCGCAGCGGAAAAGTGTTTTGTAACACAACCCGCTTTGAGTTTAGCGATTAAAAAGCTAGAAGAAGAGCTGAATGTTATTATTTTTGAGCGTAGCCGTACCGATGTGAGTATGACAGAAATTGGCGCGAAAATTGTCGAGCAAGCCGAGAAAGTGTTAGAAGAAACTGCGCGCATTAAACAACTCGCTGAACTAGGCAAAAATCAGCTGAAAGGTGCATTAAAGCTAGGTTTAATCCATTCTATTGGCCCATATCTGTTACCAGAAATTATCCCTATTTTGCGCAAAACAGCACCCGATATGCCGTTGGAAGTTGAAGAGAATTTAACTGCAAATTTAGAAACTCAGCTTAGAAATGGCGTGATTGATGCGGCGATTATCGCGCTGCCGTTTGACGTGCCGGGTTTGCAATATCGCGTTTTATATGATGAAGAGTTTGATGTGGTGGTGCCTAGTCACCACCATTGGGCAGCGCGCAAGCATATTAAGCCAGAAGAATTATCAGACGAAAAAGTACTATTGCTGAATAGCGGGCATTGTTTTAGCAACCAAGTGACACAAGCGTGCCCAGAGCTTTCACGCAAAGGTGAGATTTTGCAGGGCAATTCGCTGGAAACAATAAGAAATATGGTGGCCTCAAACTTGGGCATTACGGTATTGCCATGTTCGGCCACGGCAGAACGCTATAACAACCCGCTGATTAAAGTGATACCGTTTGTAAGCCCTGCACCTACAAGACGCATCGCCATTGCTTGGCGTAAAAGTTTTGTGCGGTTAGAAGCAGTAGAAAAAATTGCCGAGGCGATTAAGGCGATTGACTCTGGTTACATGAAAGCCGTTAACTAATCAATAAATTGCATGCAACAAAAAAAGGCGCAACTTGTATCAGCTACGCCTAACAAAAAAGGCGCATTGAGCGCCTTTTTTAGTAATAAGTTAAAACTTATTTATTCATTACGTACATTGTAACTTCGAAACCGAAACGCATTTCAGTAGCTGCTGGTGTTGTCCACATGGTGTATCTCCTAATTAGTTAATTAATAAGTACTACACAATCTATGACGTCCATACTACAGATTAGTTGAACGTAAAGTCTATGCGTAGCTATTAAAACTATCTAATGAAAATCATTAGATGCTAAATAAAAAGGCTTAATAAACTAATAAAACGCGGTAGCCAGCAACTGCTAAATCTTTTACATTAATAGCCAATTGAATGCGCATTTCTTCACGTGAAGCTAAGCCTGTGGCAACATTAGTACCCGTTTTTAAATATTCCGCAGGCTTGATTAATCTTCTTAATACTGGTTGATCGTCAGTAGAAGTAAGCGTTAGTTCGATGTTAGGGTATGCTTGCGTAAAGTGCGCGTTGTTTATCAGCAAACTTGAAAACTTAATGACGTTCTGATGGTTTTCATCTTCTTGCATGTCAGAGTCATCAATAGTAAATAAGTCTAAATTTGTGGGTAATGGAATCTCACATTTAAGTGCATCGCAAGCTTGCACTAAATATGGCTTATATTGTGGATATTCTGCCGCAATTTGTGTGCGTTTTGCGTAAATGGTTTGCAAGCCAGCCAATATAGCTAATAACACGCTAAGCGATACTAACCAATAATTGAGTTTTGCTTTTGTTTTGGCGAATTTAGCATTGCTAGTTAAATCTTCAATAGTAATAGGCGCGCCGATTAGGTTTGTATCGTATGGTTCTGCAAATTCAGGTGTATTTGTGCTTATAAAAAGGCTATCGTCATCTTGAGCAACTTTTATTGGGAATTCCGCAGAATATTCTAAATCCGAAGCGTCTGATTCTAAATCTTGTAAATCAGGAACAGCTTCTAAAACAATATTTAATGCTTCACCAATGCGTTTTTCATCTAAGACTTGTGTTTCATCAGATTCGGCAGATGACTCTTCAAGGCTAGCGTTATATTCTTCTGGACTGTGGATATCATCAGAAATTTCTGTGAGGCGGTTTTTTGCATTAAAAATATGCTCGCAATTACCGCACTGTACCTTACCGCGATGCGCTTTAAGATGCTCATTATTAAGTAAAAATTGTGTTCCACAGGCGGGGCAAGAGGTGATGTAATTCATCGTCTAGTGTCTATCCTAGTTTCTACTTTAGTGCCTGTGAGTAATACCCAAGCGTCTTTTTGTGTGGGCGTATCCATGTTAAACCATTCACTATAACGTGCAGTTAGCGCATCTGTTTGACTCTCTAATATTCCTGATAATGCCAATTTACCGCCAGTTTTGCAATACTTTGCTAACGCGGGTGCTAACACCATCAGTGCGCTTGATAAAATATTTGCCACAACGACATCAAAAGTTTGCTGGGTAAATACGTTTGCGTCGTAAAAATTAATAGTTACTTGGTTTTGCTGCGCGTTATAGTCGCTCGCAATAATGGCCTGCGAATCAATATCCACGCCAACTACAGATATCGCACCTAATTTTTTAGCAGCAATCGCTAAAATACCAGAACCACAGCCGTAATCTAAAACGCTGCCCAAGTTAGGTTGTTGCGTGAGCCATTCCAAACATAAGCTTGTTGTCGGGTGACTGCCTGTGCCAAAGGCTAAGCCTGGGTCTAAAATAATATTAATCGCATCTTCAGTTGGCGCATCATGCCATGTAGGCACAATCCATAACTTATCGGTGATTTTAATTGGGTCAAATTGCGCTTGTGTGGCGCGTACCCAATCTTGCTCGGCAATGACTTCAGTGCTGTATCGAAACTGTGCAATGCCCGTTTCTTGGCTCAAGGCGCTTATTATTTGAGCGGCATCTGTATTTTCATCAAACATCGCGGTGATGATATTTTGCTGCCAAATACCTGGCGGGGGGTAATGGATATCTTGACTGCTGGGCTCACCAAAAATAGCTTGTTCGGCAAGCGTTTCTGCATTTGCATCCTCGATGCTCGCAGAAAGCGCGCCAATATTCATTAATGCATCGCTAATCTCATCTGCATTTTGTTCGTTTGCATCAATTTTAAGTAACAGCCAGGCCACAGAGTCTATACGGCCTATTTATGACCAATACCTAACTTCTGTTCCAAATAGTGAATGCTTGTTCCACCTAAATGAAAAGCCGCATCTGCCATTAAATCTGCATGCAGGGGGATATTCGTTTTAATGCCATCCACCATCATTTCAGACAAGGCAATACGCATGCGGGCGATGGCTTGCTCGCGCGTGGCACCATAAGTAATAAGTTTGCCTATCATCGAATCATAATTAGATGGCACGGTGTAACCAGAATAAGCATGCGTATCAATGCGCACGCCTGGGCCGCCAGGCATATGGAATGTGCTAATTTTTCCAGGAGATGGTACAAAATTATATGGGTCTTCGGCATTGATGCGGCATTCAATGGCATGACCGCGTAATTCAATATCCTTTTGGCGAAATTGCAATTTTTCGCCGTTAGCCACAAAAATTTGTTGCTGTACTAAATCAAGTCCAGTAATCATTTCGGTGACCGTATGCTCTACTTGCAAGCGCGTATTCATTTCAATAAAGTAAAATTCGCCGTTTTCATATAAAAATTCAAATGTGCCAGCGCCACGATATTTAATTTTACGGCAAGCATCTGCACAGCGCTCACCGATTTTTGCGCGTAATCTTGGGTTAAGTAAGGGTGCTGGTGCCTCCTCAATCACTTTTTGGTGACGGCGTTGCATAGAGCAATCACGGTCGCCCAAATACACGGCGTTTCCGTGTTGATCAGCCAATATTTGGATTTCAATATGGCGTGGATTTTCTAAAAACTTTTCCATGTAAACCATCGGGTTACCAAACGCAGCTTGCGCTTCAGCTTTGGTCATGGCAACTGCATTAATAAGCGCTGCTTCGGTGTGTACCACGCGCATGCCTCGCCCACCACCGCCGCCAGCCGCCTTAATAATGACAGGGTAACCTACTTTTTTTGCTGTTTTAATGATTTCACTAGAGTCATCTGGCAACGCACCGTCTGAGCCCGGCACGCAAGGGATACCCGCTTTTTTCATGGCATCTTTGGCAGAAACCTTATCACCCATTAATCTTATGGTTTCGGCGCGCGGGCCAATAAATACAAAGCCACTTTGTTCTACGCGCTCTGCAAAATCAGCATTTTCAGATAAAAAACCATAACCTGGGTGTATCGCCTGTGCATCGGTGACTTCAGCCGCGCTAATCACTGCAGGGATATTTAAATAACTTTGATTAGATGGCGCAGGACCAATACACACCGATTCATCAGCCAGTTTGACATATTTAGCTTCTTTATCGGCTTCAGAATGTACAGCAACAGTTCTAATACCTAATTCACGGCAAGCACGCTGCACACGCAAAGCAATTTCGCCGCGGTTGGCAATGAGTATTTTTTCAAACATTTTAGCTCCGCGTCTCTATAACTTTATGGCTTTCAGCCACTATGCAATTTGGCTTCGTGCTAAAGCACTTCGCCGCTGCGCGTCCTAAAGGACGCTGGTCGCCACGATTGGCAATCAGTATTTTCTCAAACATCTGTTAACCAATCACAAATAAAGGTTCGCCATATTCAACGGGCTGACCGTTTTCAACAAGAATTTTTTTAATCACACCAGCGAAGTCAGATTCAATTTCATTGAGTAGCTTCATCGCTTCGATAATGCATACCGTTTCACCTACTGAAACTTTAGAGCCTACATCTACAAACGGTTTTGCATCTGGTGATGATGAGCGATAAAACGTACCGACCATAGGCGATTTAACAATATGACCTTCAACTACAGGAGCTACTGGCTCACTGACTACGGGTGTAGGCGGGGCATTAGCAGCCGCTGGCGCAGGTGCATTGACATAATGCGTTACAGGAGAGGTGTGCATTAATGCACGACTAATGCGGACTTTCTCTTCACCTTCAGTCAATTCTAGTTCTGAGATACCAGATTCTTCGACCAAGTCGATCAGTTTTTTAAGTTTACGTAAATCCATAGTGACCCCCAAAGATTTTTTATATGAATAAATTTTAATTTATATTTTTAAGATGATGCTTTATTTAAATGATTAACTGCAAAATTAAATGCAGAATAGTAACCTTCAGCCCCCAAGCCGCTGATTACGCCTATTGCAATATCGCTAAAGTAAGAGTGATGCCTAAAACTTTCACGTGCGTATACATTAGATAAATGCACTTCAATAAATGGAATTTTTACAGCAGAAATTGCATCACGCATTGAAACAGAAGTATGTGTAAATGCAGCGGGATTAATAATAATGAAATCTACTTTATTCGTAGCCAGCGCTTGTATTTTAGTAACTAAATCAGCTTCAGCATTACTTTGATAGCTTTCTAATGCGACATTGGCTTGCTTCGCCAATGTTTGCAGATTGCTATCAATATCAGCCAACGTTAAATTGCCGTAATGTTCTGGCTCACGCACGCCAAGCAAGTTGAGGTTTGGGCCGTGCAATACTAAAATTGATTTAGTAGCCACCAGAAAGCCCCTCAACACACTTTTTTGTAATAATTTTGTAAAACTTCATAACGCGGAGTTTGCCGAACTTAGTGCATTTTGTCCAGCAAATTAACAGAAATTAAGCGAAGTTATACCAGAGAAAATAGTTAAGTGTTTGAATTTAAAGAAAAACTACTTTTGTGTTATTTTATGTAGTGTTTCTTCCAATAAGGGCTTAGTCACGCGACCAAAATAGGTTTTTGCTACGCCACCATCCGCTTTAATAATAACAGTATAAGGCAAAACACCTTTATCGTTACCTAAGTTGCTTGCTAATTCCATGCCTTGCATATCTGCCGCAAACAGTGGATAGCTCACTTTTGTTTGCTTGGTGAACTCACTAATTGCATTGACATCGTCAATGGCTACGCCTAACACGACGATGTTTTTATTTAGACCTTCTTCATGTAAAGTTGAAAGCTCAGGCATTTCTTCGCGACATGGCTCGCACCACGTTGCCCAAAAATTAAGCACGACAACTTTACCTTCGTATTGCTTGAGCGGTTGTGGCTGATTTTTTTCATTGGGAAAAGTAGCCGCAAATAGTGCTTTGGCAGATTCGTTATTAGGGTTGCCACCACCATTAAAAATAAAGTAGCGCGCGGCGATTGCGAGAAAAACAATTAAAACGATAGCGCCAATGGGTGATAGTAATTTATTTAACATTAAATTGAGCTCTTTTTAATACGTGCAGTTAACAAACAATTAGCGGGTTACATTCATCCGCTTTGAGTGCGTTGACTTGGTTTACAGTCACCAAAAACTTTTTAGCATTTTCGTACCCAACAACTTTTGATGGTTTAATTCCTTGCCCAGAACGGTTGAAAAATATAATGCCAGGCGGGCCAAATAAATTAAAGCGTTTTAGTAAAGCAAGATCTTCAGCCGTATTATTTGTTACATCTGCTTGTAACAACACTACGTTTTTGAGTGCTTTTTGTACGCTGGGGTCGCTAAAAGTAAATTGTTCCATTTCTTTACACGATACACACCAATCGGCATAAAAATCGAGCATGACAATCTTCCCCTTTGCGGCATCAATTTGCGCATCGAGCTCAGCAGTATTTTTAATACGTATAAATGGTAAAGTGGTTTCGTTATGATTAGCACCTGCAGCGCGTAAGCCGGCAAGTGGTTGTAATGGTGATTTAGCCCCAGAAACTGCGCCTATTAATAATGCAATGCCCAAAACCAGCAAGATAATGCCAATGCCTTTCCAGAAGCGCATCCAAGGGTGGGATCTTCCTGTTGCGCTATTTAATGGCAGGTTATCTAAAGCGTGCAGATAAATTGCAGGGATAATCAATAACGCTGCCCATAACACCATTTGAATGCTTATTGGGAGAGCGGGTGATACGATATAAATGGCAACTGCCAACATAAGTACGCCGAAAAAGTTGCGCACTGCGGTCATCCAAGGCCCAGCTTTTGGCAGTACATGGCCTGCCGATGCGCCAATGAGCAATAAAGGAACGCCCATGCCGAGTGAAAGCGCGAATAGTGCGACGCCACCCAGTACGACATCGTGTGTTTGGCTAATGTAGAGCAGGGCGCCCGCAAGTGGGGCTGCCACGCAAGGGCTGACTATTAATGCAGAAATGATACCCATGATAAATACGCCAATAAACTGTCCGCCTTTAAGTTTGTTGGTGGCATTAATCATGCGATTTTCGATGCTGTGAGGCAATCTAAGCTCGTAAAAACCAAACATAGAGAACGAAAGAATAACAAAAATGAGTGCTGTGGAAGCCAATATCCACGGGCTTTGCAGGGCATTGCTTAAAAGTTGTCCAGATAAGCCAGCAGCGATGCCTGCCAAAGTGTAGCTCAGTGTCATACCTAGTACATAAGCCAGCGAGAGGTTAAAGCTGTGTAATCGACTCGTCGTGTGGTGATGTGATTTTTTATCGCTTACGATAATGCCAGAAAGAATCGGAATCATCGGCAAAACACAAGGCGTAAGCGCCAACAACAAACCGAAGCCAAAAAAACCTGCTGCAACGAGCCACAATTTGCCGCCTTTAAGCAAAGTGGTGGCTTGGTCATCGTTAAAAGATGCTCCAGAAGCCGCACCGTTATTGGCCTGCAGGCCAGTGCTTTTTAATGAAATATCGAAGGCTTTATTTTGTGGCGCGTAGCACAGACCTTTCTCACTACAGCCTTGGTAGCGCGCGCTAACTTTTACACTGCTAGTTGGGTTATTTAGCGAAATATTGGCGACAAAATCATGGTGATACACTTCCATTTTGCCAAAATTAGGGTCATTTTTAATATCGCCTTGTGGCAGCTCAACATTGCCAATAGACGCTACAGAACCTGGCGCTAATACAAATTTGATACGCTCGCGATACAAGTAATAACTTGGTTCTATGCTGAATTTAGCGGTTAAGTTGCTTGCATCTTTCGCCGTTATCTCTAGCTTAAACGCTTCATCTGGCGATAAAAATTCATCCTCTTTTACGGTGTCAGTAAATAAACTTTTGTTTGCGCTGCTATTTTCAGCAGCTTGCAACAATTGTCCGCTCAATACTGTCAATAATGAGAATAGAATAATGTTTAAAAATTGTTTCAAATAACACTCCAGCTTAATTGCACTTTAAATATTTGTACCCTAGTAACACTTACACTTTGGTATTCAGCTACATTTATTAATGCATTAATTAAATAGTACGCTTGCAAATAACAGGTAAAACCCCAGATAAAGAGGATAAATTCTTTAGAAAGTTCTAAATAATGCGTTTGATCATAGGTTTAATTTTACTCGCTTTTCCTTTTGCCGAGATATTTTTGCTCGTAGAGCTTGCACATCGCTATGGCTGGTGGCTGCTTGTTTATTTAGTCGTGATTGGTTTCTTAGGCTTACAATTGATTCGCGGTGAGAAATTACTCATGTCAGCTAAAATGATGCAAAGCCTATCTGCAGGTGGAAACCCGATTAAAACCATGCTGGGAAGCGCGCGGAATATGGTTGCTGGCGTGTTGTTAATTATCCCTGGTGTAATTACCGATGTGATTGCAGTTGTTTTGTTATTAATCCCATTTGGTAAGCCAAATCTAGGCTCAAATTTTCAAAATCATACGACTAACACCCAATACCAACAATCAACCTACAAAAAAGCTGCGAATGACGATGTGATTGAAGGTGAATACACTAAAATAGATGAAGATAAAAAATAGAGAATAATCATGAGTCACCAAGTCACCATAAAAAATAGTGGACACACGTTTGAGGTGCGCCCCAGCCAAACCGT
>JANNOS010000094.1:0-8223 GCA_031399315.1 Methylophilaceae bacterium
CGCAAAACGCACAAGGCTTGGTGGTGGTCGATATGCACGCCGCACACGAGCGCATTATGTATGAGCAACTTAAAAATGCGCTCGATGATAACGCGGTGAGTATGCAGCCATTGCTCATCCCCGTAAGTTTTAATGCAGATAGGCTAGAAGTGGCAACCGTTAACGAGGAGCTGGCAAGCGGTGCGGATAATTTGCGACAACTCGGTTTTGATATTGCCGTGCTTTCGCCTTCTACATTAGCAGTTCGCGCAGTGCCGACCATGTTGCAAAACGCAGATGCCGTACAGCTCGCCCGCGACGTACTGAAAGATTTACGTGAATACGGGGCTTCACGTGCGCTCACGGAGCGCCGTAATGAGTTATTAGGCACCATGGCCTGCCATGCTGCTGTGCGCGCCAATCGAAGCCTCACCATCCCCGAAATGAATGCCTTGCTACGCGATATGGAAGCGACAGAACGTAGTGGACAATGCAATCACGGCCGCCCAACTTGGTTTCAAGTGAGCATGAGCGATTTGGATAAGATGTTTATGCGGGGCAGATGACAAAAAACATGGACAGAGCTGACGACGTTAAAGCATGGTTAAACTGGGTGGTTTTGACTAGCGTACCCCTCCGTAAATTGGATATAAATAGGTTGCCAGTAGGAATTACTTCAGGCTGTTTAATTGACTATGGACACAAGCGGTTTATTTTGTCGGTCGAGCATGCGGTAAAAAAACATCTTCCTCAGGAGTGGGTTATAGAGCTGGGTTATGATGATGAAAAAGGCACTGAGATATATAAACCAAACTATTTTAATTATCTTGCTGAAGTAAGACTCTCTGATGAATCAATTAAGCATATTGATTTTTGCTATGCAGAAGTTCCAAAAGACATCGTAGCTTATTACCAACATATCAATATAACAGGAAAAACTTTATCTAAAGTCCCGCGCCATATTTTTTCTACTAGACTTGAGTTAACACCAACAAGAGAGCAAATTTATGCTTTTTCTGGGCAAATTTTTCCTGAGAAAGTTGAAAATCATACATTGTGCACAGAGGTCCATGTCTATCCTGGAATGAAGTATATTGGGGATGATGGAGAGTTTCATCTTTTTAAACTACCTGTTGAACATCCAGGAAATGAGTTTTTTCAAGGTTGTAGTGGCGCCCCTATAGTTGACATGGATAAAAATGTTGTAGCTTTAGTATGTAGTGGAGATGTTGATAGAAATATAATTTATGGGATATCCGTTGCAAGATATAAAAGTTTATTCGACGTTAATCTCAAGTTGAAAAAATGAATATTAAGTCGCAATTATTGGCTATCTTTCTCATGGGCCCAACCGCCAGCGGCAAGACTGGCGCGGCGGTGCACTTGTATTCAAAACTGCCAGTTGAAATTATCAGCGTCGATTCTGCGCTGGTATTTAAAGATATGAACATAGGCACCGCCAAGCCAGATGTGGCTACGCTGGCAGCCGCACCGCATCATTTAATTGATATGATTCCACCAACCGAGGCCTATTCTGCTGCGAATTTTAGAAGTGATGCCCTGCGTTTAATGGCAGAGATTACTGCGCGTGGCAAAATTCCTTTATTAGTAGGCGGCACAATGTTGTATTTTAAGGCGCTAGAGGGCGGTTTAAGTGGTTTGCCAGAGGCTGCACAAGAAGTGCGCGCAAAACTCGACGCAGAAGCCGCGCAAATAGGCTGGCCAGCCATGCATAAGAAACTTGCGAGCACAGACCCAGAAACCGCCGCACGCTTAATGCCTAACGATATGCAGCGTATTCAGCGGGCGTTGGAAGTGTATGAAATTACGGGTGAAACCATGTCTAGTCTTTTTCTAAAGCAAACGGCCGAGGCTTTGCCTTACAAATTACTTAAAATTGTGCTGATTCCCAGCGACCGCAAAGTGCTGCATGCACGTATTGAAGCGCGCTTTGAACAGATGCTAAAAGATGGTTTTGTGGACGAGGTGAGGGCGCTGATTGCCAAGTACCCAAGTTTAACGCCAGAATCAACTTCTATGCGCTGCGTGGGTTACCGGCAAGCGTTGGAATTTTTATCAAAGCAACATTTGAATGGTGACTTTGATTTGGCCGAACTGCGCGACAGAGGTATATTCGCCACGCGTCAATTAGCAAAACGTCAACTGACATGGCTACGTGGAATGGATGATGTGCTTGAAATAGATTGTTTAAATACCAATCTAAACAAATTGGTATTTAATGAAGTAAATCAATTTATTAAGGCTTAATTTTAATAAATTACATTAATTAATTATTACAAACTTTGTCATTCTGGCGTAGGCCAGAATCTAGTCAAGATTGCACTTAAAGTGTTGTCAGTAAATAACCATGCGCTGCACTGTGGGTCGTCTGGATTCTGGCCTACGCCAGAATGACGGTACTAGGTGTTTTTAAAGTTGCTGTATGCGTTTTGCTGCTTCAACGCATTCTTCTAGGCTTGCAACCAACGCCATACGTATGAAGTTTTGCCCTGGGTTAATGCCATGCGCCTCGCGCGCTAAATAGCTGCCTGGTAGCACAGTAATGTTGCATTCGCGGTACAGTTTTAAAGCCAGCTCGGTATCGCTTTCTTTGCGATTTACATCTTGTTTTATTTTGGCCCATAAATAAAAGGCCGCATCAGGCATTTCAACATCCAGCACATTTTTCAGCATGGGCGTGACTATATTAAATTTTTCAGCGTAAAGTCTACGGTTTTCAATGACGTGCGCTTCGTCGTTCCACGCCGCGATTGAGGCGGCTTGTACTGTTGGGCTCATCGCGCAGCCATGATAGGTACGGTACAGCGTGAATGCTTCAATTATCTTTTCATCGCCCGCCACAAAGCCTGAACGCATGCCCGGCACGTTAGAACGTTTGGAAAGCGAGGCAAATACCACCAAATTGGCATGGCTGCGACCCAATAGGGATGCTGCTTGCAGAGCACCTAATGGCGGCGTTTTTTCATCAAAATAAATTTCTGAATAACATTCATCTGCCGCAATGACAAAGTTATATTTGTCAGAGAGTTCAAATAATGTTTTCCACTGGGCTAAGCTCATCACCTTGCCAGATGGGTTGCCTGGGCTACATACAAATACTAACTGCGTGCGGCTTAATATTTCTGCGGGCACACTTTCAAAATCCATCGCGTGCTGAGTTTCTGGCAATGTATTGATAAAATAAGGTTCAGCACCTGCCAAAAACGCAGCACCTTCGTAAATTTGGTAAAACGGGTTGGGCGAAATCACGATTGGTTTCGCGTGATGTTTATTATTTGGGCTACTATCAATAATGACTTGTGCAAAGGCAAAAAGCGCTTCACGGCTACCATTCACTGGTAAAATCGCTTTTTCTGGATTTGGCGCAGCAATATTGTATCGGCGTGCAATCCACGCAGAAATGGCCTCACGCAAGGCTGGCACGCCCACTGTAGTTGGGTAGGTCGCCAAACCCGCTAGGTTATCAACTAAGGCGTCTTTAATGAGCTGTGGTGTGGCATGTTTAGGCTCACCAATGGATAAGTTAATGGGCGACAATGCTGGATTAGGCGTTGTGCCTTTAAATAAATCGCGTAGGCGTTGAAATGGGTAGGGTTGTAGCTGTGTTAAATGTGGGTTCATAGCCACTATTATAATTTAGCATACAATAAATTAGGAAGTGCTTTGAATAATAGTAATAAAAATGCGTTTGCGATATTTGGTCTGCTCTTTGGTGCATTGGCATGGGGAGTGATTTGGTATCCTTACCGACTAATGGCTGAGGCGGGCGTTTCTGGCGTAGCTTCTAGTTTTTATACTTACAGTATTGCCACCACATTTGCTGGATTGTATTTTAGCAAGCATTGGCGCGGGTTATTTGAACAACCTAAAAGTATCTTATGGCTGGGCTTAATTGCAGGCTGGACTAATTTAAGCTACGTGCTGGCCGTAATAGATGGCGAAGTGATGCGTGTGATGCTGCTATTTTATCTTTCGCCGCTTTGGACATTATTACTTGCACGTTTTTGGTTGAAAGAAGCGATTAGTAAAATTGGCTTTGTATCGATTGCCATTGCTTTGGTGGGCGCTTATATTATGCTGGCTGGGCCATTCAGTGCAGTTGCGAGTTATTTGCCAATTCCGCACAATATTGCTGAGTGGCTGGCACTGTCTGCGGGCATAGGATTCTCGCTCACAAACGTGATTACGCGTAAATCGAACCATTTAAGCATACGTGCAAAATCGTTTGCGGTGTGGATAGGTGTGGTGAGCGTGGCGCTGATTTGTGCCCCTATTTTGGCGCTTATTAATCCCGCACAAAGCTTTCCATGGCCAAGTTTCTTTAGTTTAAATCAATGGCTATTGATGGTTTTTATTGCGCTACTACTCATTTCTGCCACATTGTTGGTGCAATTCGGCGTCACGCAGCTCACTGCGATACGTGCTTCGGTATTATTTTTGTTTGAGTTGGTGGTGGCGGCAATTGCTTCGTATTACTTGGCACACGAGGCGATGACGTTGAACGAGTGGGTAGGCGGTAGTTTGATTATTGCAGCAGCGTTAATATCCTCATTTAACCATGCTGACTAACAGAAGCAGCTAAAACACATTAACCGCCAAAACCACCCGCCGCACCTTCGGCTGCAAAGCGCATTTTAAGCGATAGGTCATTACGCGAATCTGCGTTGGCCAGTGCATTTTCCTCATCAATTTTGCCATTACTAAACAACCTAAACAGCGCTTGGTCGAAGGTGTTCATGCCAATATCGTTGTTGTCGGCCATAATCTCCTTCATTTCACCGAGTTTTTGTTTTTGGATGAGTTCGGCGACATAGGGTGTATTAATCAACACTTCAACCGCTGCCACACGTTTTTGCACCTTACCGGGGATTAATCGTTGCGAAACAATGCCCACTAAATTGAGCGAAATTCCAAGTAGTAAGCCGTGTTTAGCTTCAGTTGGGAAGAATGAAATAATGCGCTCCAGCGCTTGGTTTGCGTTGTTGGCGTGCAGAGTTGCTAGGCATAAATGCCCTGTTTCAGCATAAGCCAGCGCCTGTTTCATGCCCTCCATATCGCGCACTTCACCAATTAAGATCACATCGGGCGCCTGACGCATGGCATTTTTTAAAGCGTTTTCGAATGAGTGTGTGTCGATGCCCACTTCGCGCTGGTCAACAATTGATTTTTTGTGCACATAAACAAATTCAATTGGGTCTTCAATGGTGACAATGTGGCCAGTTTCGTTAGCGTTGCGGTAATCAATCATTGAGGCAAGTGTGGTCGATTTGCCCGAGCCAGTCGCACCAACAACCAAAACCAGACCACGTTTACGCATAATTAAATCGTGCAAAATATTCGGTAAACCTAGCACCTCAAAATCAGGAATCTCGGTTTTAATATGGCGAATCACCATGCCTACTTCGCCGCGTTGGCGGAAGACGTTAATCCGAAAACGACCAATATCTTTGCGGCCAATCGCAAAATTGCATTCTAAGTTTTCTTCAAATTCTGCAATTTGCGCAGGCGTCATAATGGAATAGGCAATTTCTTTCACCATGCCAGGCGCCATGATTTGGTTATTGACGGCAACAGTTTCGCCCTCGATATCCATGTGAATTGCTGCACTTGTGCTAAAAAATAAATCAGATCCGTTGTTATCGGTCATGAATTTCAACACGGGTGTGATATCGACAGCTGCCATCATAATTCCTGTTTGTTGATTAATTTAAATTGTCAGAAGCTGTGTTTTTATCACAGCGTGTTTATTAAATCAATGCTTTATTTGACGTAGTTCAGATAAACATTTAAGTATTGTTGCTCTAAATCACGCGCAAATTGCGTGGCATCAAATAATTTAGATTGTTTGGCATCTGTTTGTAATTTTTGTTTAATTTGCGCTAAGTTTTCAGGGGTTTTCACTAATTGAAGTGCTTTTTCTTCGTATTCTTGCAAAGAATGTGTGATGAGTTCGGGCAAATTGGTTCGTGTTAACAGGCTTGCCGCCACGCGACTGGCAAATGTGTCGCCCATGCAAGTTAACACAGGCAGGCACATAAATAAAGCATCACTCGCTGTTGTATGGGCGTTATAAGGCAGCGTGTCTAGAAACAAGTCTGCATGGGCGTGTCTGGCAAGATGTTCTGCAATTGGCACGCGTGGCGCAAATATAAGTCTTTCTGCATCAATGCCCGCATTTGTTGCCTCGCGTTGCAGGTTGGCTTTGGCCCAAATGTTACATTCTAAAAGCCATAATACGCTGTTTGGTGCCTGCTTTAATATGCGCATCCATACTGTAAACACTTCTGCGGTAATTTTAAAGGTTTGGTTAAAGCAGCAAAAAACAAATGCATTTTCAGGTAAATGGTGGGCGGCTTTTGTTGTGGCTTTACCTATTGGACGTTTGCTATCGTTGGGTTGATAGCAAGGCAAATACAGCAATTGCTCACTCAAGTCGGCTTGGTTTGGGGCGATGATTGGGTCAGCCAGTAGGTAATCAAATAGAGGTTCCCCTCCAATTTCACCCATCGTACCAGCAAAGCCTAGCCAATTCACATGAATAGCCGCAGGCTTAAGTGCAACAATGCCAGTGCGGCTAGTTTGCGTAAAACCTGTTAAATCGACCAAGATGTCAATATTATCCGCACGAATTTTCTTGGCAGCATCTATGTCATTTAAATGGCGAATATCGACAAAATTATCAAAAGCCTGTTCTAAGCGTTTGCGCGTGCTACTTTTGTCATCTGCACCGTAAGAATAGGCCACAACTTCAAACTGGGTTCTATCGTGCTTTTCAATCAGTTCTGAGATTAAAAACGCCAAGGGATGTAACCTGAAGTCAGCTGACAAATAACCAATATTGATTTTTTCTTTTGGTTTTTTCGTTTGTTTTGGCATGGCCTGCAAGCCACCAATATTTAAACTAATGGCCAAGCGGCTTTTGGCGCTGTCATTATAAAGATTATTTGCCCAATTCGTTGAACATTGCTTTTGCTCTTGCGCGGTAGTGCTTGGCATGGCAATAAACGCAAACGGTGAAATTTGTGCACGGGGTTCGTTTTTTATCCAATCACGCAATTGCAGAATTTGTGCGTTTAAGTCATGCCAATCGCATACATGTTGCTTTTGGTGCACCAAATGGGCGAGCGCGTGATGCAAGTACGGGTTGATCTGTAAAGCTCGTTGGTAGCTGGCAATGGCTTTATCCAGTTGACCTAATTCTCGCTGAATATTACCTAAATTATTGTGTGCATCTGCATCAGATGGGTCAAATTTAATGGATTGCGTAAAGCTTGCCAGTGCGGCTTGCGGCTTGCCAAGCTCACGTTGTGCGTTACCCAGGTTATACCAAAAAACAGCGTTGCCTGCTTGGTGTTGCAAAGTTTCTTCAAAACAAGCTTCGGCCAATACAAAATTACCGCTAGCATGCCCTTGGTTGCCCAGCCCTTGTAGCGCATAGCATAAGGCATTGCGGGCGTCGCTGTTTTTATTTTCAGCACTTACAATGCGTCTAAAATAACCAGCTGCTTCTTCAAAACGCTGTAGTTCTGCACACAAATTACCGCAAACAATGTGCAAATTTAATTCGGTCGGGTGAAGTGCTAACACCTGCTGAAATTGCTGTAGCGCTAAGCTAAGATTACCTTCACGCTGATTTATTTGTGCTTGGGACAGTATTTCGTTCACATTTTGCATGGCGTTATTTTAATCTATTTTACATTTAATCAATTTTATATAGCGTATTCGCCAATTGTTTTAAGCCTAGCTCGCGCAGCAAGAAGCGGCTAGGGTTTAGCTTAGAAGCTAGTTCGGGGCTAATGTTAGGTGTATTTTTTGTGGCTAAGGTAGCAATCAATTCAGCGCAAATTGGCGCAGAAATCATGCCTTTTGAACCATGCCCTGCATTCACGAACAAACCTTCTAACCATGGCAAATCGGCAGGCTTGGCGTTGTAACGCGGCGGTTTAGACCGCAACTTCCCCTCGTCTATCAATTGCCCTGCAAGCGGCATGTAATCTCGTGTTTTGCTGCGCCATGCCACACGGCCTTGCATCGCATTCATATCGATATTTTGGTGAATGTTGGCAGACATTGCGCGCAATGCATTTAAATTCTCACGTGTGTCAGCCCCGCTGATATCCGCATCCATATTGTTAGGTGCGTAGGTTGTGCCAATTACGTGCCAGCCATTAACTGCGGGGCTTAGGTAATGATCGCTACAAATGAGTGTTTTCAAGTGTGCAC
>JANNOS010000135.1:0-15952 GCA_031399315.1 Methylophilaceae bacterium
CAGACAACGGGCGGGGTATTCCTACCGATGTTAAAGATGATGACAAGCACGACCCAAAACGCTCTGCCGCAGAAATTGTCATGACCGAGTTGCATGCGGGTGGTAAGTTTGATCAAAATTCCTATAAAGTATCTGGCGGCCTGCATGGCGTGGGCGTTTCGGTGGTGAATGCACTATCGGATTGGCTACGCTTAAAAATTTACCGTAAAGGTGAAGTACATCAAATGGAGTTTCATCGTGGTGTGCCAGTGGCGCCGTTGGTGCAAACCGGTAAAACCGATAAAAAGGGTACTGAGGTTCACTTTCTAGCCTCGGTCGAAACCTTTGTTTTGGTTGAATATCACTTTGAAATTTTGGCTAAACGTATTCGCGAGCTTTCATTTTTAAACTTTGGCGTCAAAATTGAGCTTATCGATCAACGTACCGGTAAAAGCGAAAACTTTGCGCATGCCGGTGGCATTAAAGGCTTTGTTGAATACATCAACCGTACTAAAACCGTGCTGCACCCAAAAACTTTTTACGCCAAAGGCGAAAAAGACGGCATGACCATTGAAGTGGCCATGCAATGGAATGATAGTTACAGTGAAACCGTACAATGCTTTACCAATAACATTCCACAACGTGATGGCGGCACGCATTTAACGGGCTTACGCACGGCTATGACACGTACATTGAATCAATATATTGAGCAAAGTGAATTGGCTAAAAAAGCCAAAGTAGAAACCACGGGCGACGATATGCGCGAAGGTATTTGCTGTGTGCTTTCGGTGAAAGTGCCAGATCCTAAATTTTCATCACAAACCAAAGATAAACTGGTTTCCAGCGAAGTGCAGCCAGTGGTTTCAGAAGTGGTTTCAGCTAAGTTGGCCGACTTTTTAGCAGAAAATCCAGCGGATGCCAAAATTATTTGCGGCAAAATTGTCGATGCCGCACGTGCGCGTGAAGCAGCGCGTAAAGCCCGCGAAATCACGCGTCGTAAAGGTGTGATGGATACCTTGGGTTTGCCTGGTAAATTGGCCGATTGCCAAGAAAAAGACCCCGCGCTTTGCGAATTATATCTAGTCGAGGGTGACTCTGCAGGCGGCTCAGCCAAACAAGGGCGTGATCGTAAAAACCAAGCCATTTTGCCGCTAAAAGGTAAAATTTTAAACGTCGAAAAAGCCCGTTTCGATAAATTATTGGGCAGCCAAGAAATCGCTACCTTGATTACAGCACTGGGCACCAGCATTGGCAAAGACGACTTTAGTGTAGAAAAACTACGCTATCACCGCATCATTATCATGACCGATGCAGACGTCGATGGTGCGCATATTCGTACACTATTGCTGACTTTCTTCTATCGCCAAATGACCGAGCTGGTAGAGCGTGGCCATATTTATATTGCGCAACCGCCATTGTATAAAGTGAAGCAGGGTAAAGATGAGCGCTATTTAAAAGACCAACAAGAACTGGATATTTACCTGTTGAATTCTGCACTAAAAGGTGCCGAGCTAGATACTAAAACCAACGCAGGCGTGCTAACGGGCGATGCTTTAAATGCAATCGCCAAACAAATGGTGCTGACAGAAGCGGTGATTCGCCGTATTGCTGCGCTGTATGACGAAAGCGTGCTACGGGCGATTCAAGATGTGGGCGAAATTAATTTAAGCGACGAGGCGAATGCCAATAAAGTGGCTGTGCAATTGCGCCCTATTTTAGGTGCAGTGGGTAGCGAGGTGCTGGTGGCGTTCGATGCAGAAACCAATACCTATCGCCTAGAAGTGAACAAATACGTACATGGCAACTTGCAATGTTGCGTCATTGATGCGGAGTTTTTAAGCAGCGGTGATTATCGCCAAATTTTAAAAGTATCTACCATGCTGCAAGGCTTGGTTGGAGAGGGCGCAAGCGTTAAACGCAACGATAAAGAACAAGCGGTAAGTACATTCAAACAAGTGCTGGATTGGTTGTTAGCTGAAGCCAGAAACACGCTGAATATTCAACGCTACAAAGGCTTGGGCGAGATGAACCCAGCGCAATTGTGGGAAACGACGATGGATCCAGCGGTACGTCGTTTGCTTAAAGTGCAGATTGATGATGCCATTGCTGCCGATGAAATCTTTACCACCCTAATGGGCGATAACGTTGAGCCACGCCGCGCATTTATAGAGAGCAATGCGTTGCGGGCAGGTAATTTGGATATTTAATAGTTAAATCCATGAGCCTTATAGAAGTTCAGAAAATTGCAGAATTTGCTAGGCGGGCTTTACCTCTCAAGGATGCGGCTTTAAGTGAAGAGTATTTTTATCAAAGCTTGCCTCTTTGTTTGATTGATGCGGTTTACTCCATAGGCGTGCGTTATAAACAAGTTCAGAATGTTGTGGATAGATATTGTATTTATTGCGACCTCAAGAAATTAAGAGATAACAGACAATTATTACCGTTACCTAATACTCAAGAGTCGATAACTGATTTTCTGAAAAAGGTTCATGATGTAGGGTCTGAAGCATTTGCCTCAGATATATTTCAGAACAGACAAAGAACTTCTAGTACAAATGGAATCCTTAAAGCTGAGGCAATTGATAAATTTGGTGAGGTGCTAAAAAAATATGGTGTCGATTATTTAAATGATATTCCTAAAATAATTCAGAATATTGAATTTGAAGAAGAAATCAAGAAAATTCCAGGGCAAAAAAGCGGAATCTCATTACAGTATTTTTTTATGCTAGCTGGCTCAGAAGACTTGATTAAACCAGACAGGATGATTAATAGATTTATTAAGGGTGTGTTGCAAAGACCTCTAAGAATAAACGAAGCTCAACAACTATTGGGCGCAGTGTCGCTAGAGCTTAAACCTAGCTATCCAAATATGACGGCAAGACTGTTAGACAATTTGATATGGCAATATCAAAGGCAGCTAGTCCAGCAAAGCCAAGCAGGGAGAGCAAGTTGTTGACCACACTGTAAAATTCCAAAATACTTTAAAATAACACCCCTGTAGCCCGCATGGATATTGCCTCGTAGGGCATCAGTTTTATGTTTAATTAAGTGGTTCTGAGTTAAAAATAAGACTTAAAACACCACTAAATAAAAATCTGTATAGTTGCCGTAGATAGTAGTTTGAATTTTTGTACTAAATGTGACATTCGACAGCCACCTTTTTAACAAATTGATGAGAAGCATTATTCAGCGATTTCACTTTGCATAATACGTTAAATATCGCTACATTCAATATCCACAAGGGTTTTACGCATTTTAACGCTCACTTTTCCTTGCATCTTCAACGTGATTTGTTGCGGAAATTACATGCAGATGTTATTTTTTTGCAGGAAGTGCAAGGTGCGCATGCAAAACATAGTAAGCGAATTGAAACATCTCCTGTATCGGGGCAAGTAGAGTATTTAGCAGATGCAATTTGGTCAGAATACGCTTACGGTAAAAATGCTGTGTATCCCGCTGGCCACCATGGCAACGCTTTATTATCAAAATATCCGATTATTAAAACAACCAACGTCAATATTTCTGCGCACGCGACAGAAGAACGCGGTATGTTGCATTGTGAAATCAATATACCCAATTGGGATGGACCTTTACATACTATTTGTATACATCTTGGCTTGTTTGCAAAATGGCGCCGTCAGCAGTTACTAGCTGTGGCTGATTATGTTGATAAGCACGTGCCACATCATGCACCTTTGATTATTGCTGGCGATTTTAATGATTGGAGTACACGTTCAGGGCGGGTCTTTGCTGAACGCCTACACCTGCATGAAGTGTTTGAGCATCACAAAGGTAAGCCAGCGCGGAGCTTTCCTTCTTGGTTGCCAGTGTTAAGGTTAGATCGTATTTATGTGCGCAACTTAAATATTAAACATGTCGAAGTGCACTCAGGGGCACATTTCGTTAAAGTGTCTGATCATGCAATTCTAACGGCTACATTAACAAGAATATGACCAGCTTTATTGGTGGCAATCAAATTAAATTACTGCGCTGTGGTGCTGAGTATTTTCCTGCACTAGAAGTCGCTATTGAAAATGCAATGCACGAGATTTATCTGCAAACCTACATTTTTGAGGTGGATAAAGCTGGGATTAGTATTGGCAACGCGCTTAAACAGGCAGCACAACGTGGTGTAACGGTGAATGTATTGCTTGATGGTTTTGGTTGTAAAGACATGCCCAAAGCGTATCTTAAAGAACTTATGCAAGCTGGCGTGCAGGTGGTGTTTTATCGTCCAAAAATATCGCCTTGGACACTTAAAAAAAATCGATTACGTCGTCTGCACCGTAAAATTGTAGTGGTCGATGGCACCGTTGCATTTGTGGGCGGTATTAATATTATTGATGACTACAACGTGCCAGATAATACACCACCACGCATAGATTATGCTGTGCGTGTTGAAGGTGCCTTACTACCAAGTATCTTATCCAGTGTATATAAATTATGGCATCGGATGTCATGGCAGGCCTTGCAACGTAAAAAAATTAGTACCACTAAAACTAAACCAGAAACATTAAAGCACATTGTTAAAAATGGTATAGATGCGGCATTTCTATTACGAGATAATATTTTACATAGGCGCGATATTGAAGAAGCCTATTTGAGTGCAATCAATCATGCACAATCAGAAATTATCATTGCTAATGCTTACTTTTTACCTAGCAGAAGGTTTCGTCAGGCATTATTAGCTGCTGCTAAACGCGGCGTAAAGGTGCAGCTGCTATTGCAAGGCCGCATGGAGTATTTTTTAATGTCTGCAACACATGCTTTTTATAGTAAGTTTTTAAGAAGCGACATCGAAATTTTTGAATATAGAAAAAGCTTTATGCATTGCAAAGTTGCAGTGATAGATGAGTGTTGGGCCACCGTGGGCTCATCCAATATTGATCCATTTAGCATGTTATTAGCTTGCGAGGCTAATATAATCGTGCAAGACACAGCATTTTCTTCAGAATTACGGGCAGAAATAATATCTTCTATTCGGGCTGGTGCTTATCAAGTTTCCGCACAAGAGTGGGCGCATGGCAATCTTCTTAAACGCGCTATTTCATGGGTAGTATACGAACTGGTGAGGGTGTCTTTAGGCATTATCGGCTATTCAAACGAGCAATAACTCGATGCATTAATTGGTTGTGCTGGGCACGCTATTGATCCACTTGTTGGCGTTGATACTCTTTTCGCTTCATGTCGAGGTAGTCTTCTCGCTCAACCTCATGCAACTGCACAGCGTACTGCTCGGTACTGTTAAACCAGTTCAGCAAACGTTTTTCTAGTTGGGTTGGTGGTGTAGCATTGATTGCAGAAAGAAAAGCATCTATCGCTAAGTAATAGCGCATAGTATTGCGCTCTACAACGCCGCGTACCCCTTGAATATAGGCTGGTTGATTATTCGGCAGTTTGCCATTAACAGTGAATCCAACTTTATTTCTGGCGCCTGTCGCAAGGTAGCCTTGCATAGCAAGGCGGCCAGCTAAGCCAAAGGCATAGGTATAAGTAAAATGTATGAAGGTACGCCCATCCTTAAGCGGCGTGGCCTCAATCCATATTCTATAATCATGCGTGCTCAATGGCCCATTTGCCGCTTTGAGTTCTATTGCAAAATAGTCTGAGTTTTTCATCACTTCGCGGTAGTTAAACTCAACACCATAGGTTTGCGCTAAGGGCTGGTCATATTTCTTCCCTAAATTTACCTTTAAGACAGTGTTAGTTTTGTTATCAGAGGCATGGCAGTACTTAATGTTAACGTGCAGTATTAGTGCATCACACCAATGATTCGGATCATTGAGTGCTTTGCTCACGTTGGCAAACGGATAATCAACCACAGCATAAATTTCGCCTTTTAAATTATTCTGGGATTCTGAAGAAACAAGGTAGAGTTCGCGCTGAAACTGATTATTGAGTAACTGTTCGTTGAGTTCTGTGTATTTCGCTTTTAGCGCTATTGCTGAATTATTGGCTAATGACAATGCTGCCTCGGCAGCAGAAGAGTTGCCGCTATTGAACAACAAACTGATAATAATCATAAAAATGGGCGTTAAGCGTAACGCTGTTAGTTTAGATAGATTTGGCCTAGATATGTAGGCATTGCTGGTCATAAAAAGCGCGCCCAAAAACGAGCAGCCCTTTCTTTGATGCGGGCACTTATCGAACGATTTCTCCAGTCTTTTAGGGTAATTTGTTTAGATGATTGCAAATCTTTTTCATACATAGCCTGCATTTGTGCCCCAAAATTTTGACCCAGCACAATCGCATTAACTTCTTGATTATTGATAAAGCTGCGCCAATCAAGGTTAGTAGAGCCTATGGTTGACCATACGCCATCTACGAGTAAAGTTTTGGCATGTAGCAAAGCATCTTGCCGTTCATAAATCTTCACGTTTGCACTTAATAACTCATCGTAAAAAGAACGCGAGGCATAAAACACCAAATTAGAATCAGTCTTATCAGGCAGTAGCAGTCTCACATCTACCCCGCGCTGCGCCGCCTCTTTTAATGCAGTCAACATTTGTGAGTCAGGCACAAAGTAAGCGTTTGTTAGAGAGATTTGAGTTTCAGCACTGTTAATTGCGGATAACAAGGTCACAAACATTTGGCTGTAAGGCTCTTCGGGATTGCTACCAATGGCACGCACTACCTCATTGCCTTGATTTGTTGCCTCAGGAAAATATTTTTTAGCCGCCAGCGGTTCTCCTTGTTGCTCATTCCAAGTCGCAATAAACAGCTTTTGAAATTCGCTTACAACTGGCCCAGACATGCGCAAATGGGTGTCTCGCCATGGTTGCTTGTCATGGGTAGATTTAGGTTTTTCAGATGAATGTCGGCCAAACGATCCACTTGAATAGACACTACTAATATTGATGCCACCAACAAAAGCGATTTGACCATCAATGATTAATAGTTTTCGGTGGTCACGTCGGTTGAATTCCCATCCTTTGCGTGCAATAAGTGGATTGATAGGATTGAATTCCAACACATTCCCACCACTTGCTATTAGCGATTCAAAGAACACTTTGGGCGTGCTGATTGAGCCTACGCTGTCGTAAATAAGATTTACCTGTACCCCACTTGCTTGCTTGCTGGTTAATAATTTAGCGAAACGTTGTCCAATTTCATCATCTTCGATGATATAGGTTTCCATATTGATATGGTCTTTGGCATTCTCTATTGCTACAAACATTGCGTCATAAGTAGTTGGACCATCGGCTAGTAGCTCTACTTTGTTGCCAACTACCAGCGGGCTATCGGTAATTTCTGTCATTAGCGCTAGATGTTTGTCGAAAATATTGGTGTCATCTCCATTTTTCTTGAGTTTTGCCAGAATCGCTTGGCTTTGTTTGTTGGTCATTAGACCGTGCGCGCCCTCTAGCTGTACAGGACGCGGTGATTGCAACGCCATATCTGGCACCATGGTGGGGATTGAACTGCAACTTGCGAGAAACGCCAAGCCGAGAAACGCCAAGTAAGGTGCTGCTAAGAGTCTCTTTATGCTGACGTAGTCAAATTTTTTCATCATCAGCACTTTCATCAAAAAATATTAGGCCTCAAAAAGCGATCACTTACTTAGTGTTATAAATTACTTCATAGGCTTTTTGTTGTCCGTTCGCTAGCGCACGTAGGCTTGCGTGATGGTATCGGTATTTTAGATTGTGAATTTAAATTTTTAGTTTATGTGCGATAGCGAACAGAGTCGCTGTAAAAATCAGAGGAATATTTTAATTGTTGGAATTATCTATTTTTTGAAGTAACTATTTTTAAACTTATGCGGAGATTAAAGCCATGAAACAACTCAAAACAATTACTAAAATCAGCCTTGCTGTCTTGTTTGCAGCGCTGCTAGGCTGTGCATCGACAGCACAAAAAGAAGGTACAGGAGAATACATAGATGACAGTGTGATCACTACAAAAGTGAAAGCAGCAGTATTAAACGAAGACACTTTAAAATCTTCTGAAATTAATGTTGAAACTTTCAAGGGTGTAGTGCAGTTGAGTGGCTTTGTTAATTCACAGGCTGATATTAATAAGGCGGTTGAAGTTGCAAGAAGCATCAAGGGTGTGACATCCGTTAAAAATGACATGCAACTTAAAGCCAAGTAGTTTGCTTGAGTTAACTATTAGGAGAAATAAAAATGCTTGAAACGATTGTAGTTATCTTACTTATCCTCTGGGTGCTTGGCTTAGTCTCGGCATACACCATGGGCGGGTTTATTCACATTCTGTTGGTTGTGGCCATCGTAATGATATTGATGCGCTTTATACAAGGCAGACGTTAATAAACTTTTTAGTTTTAACCTGGTCTTAAGTTAGGTGAATTGGAGGAAATCAATATGAACTCAGCCAAAACGTTGGCAATAGTGTTAATTGTGGCAGGCCTCTTAGGGTTGGCGTATGGCAGTTTCACGTACACCAAAGAGACCCATAATGCCAGGATAGGTCCGATAGAATTATCGGTTAAGGATAAAGAAACTATCAATTTCCCAGTTTGGGTAAGTGTCGGTGCTATAGCCGCAGGGTTGATTCTGCTTTTTGCCCGTAAGTAAGTATTTAGATATGATTTAGATAATAATGGAGAAAGACATGGAAACATCATCAAATAATTTTAACAAAGACCAATTAATCACAGATTTAAAAGTAGTGGTTGCTGACGCCGAAGCGCTGCTTAAAGCAACGGTAAACACAGGTGGTGAAAAAATTGCAGAGATTCGTGCCAAGGCAGAAGAGTCGCTTGGAGTAGCAAAAGCTAGAATGGCAGATGCGCAAGAAGTAATGCTTGATAAAACTAAAGAGGCGGCTAAGGCAACCGATGCCTATGTGCATGAGAATCCATGGCGCTCGGTTGGTCTTGCAGCGAGTATTGGGGTGGTTATTGGCTTGCTCATCGGCCGTCGCTAGATTGCCGTTATGGCTGAAAATACGACTGATAACAACAAAGGCCTGCTTCATTCGCTAACTGTACTGGTGGGTTCGCTTGTCAGTATTGCACATACTCGGCTTGAGCTACTATCGACAGACTTAGAGGAAGATAGGCAACATCTATTGGTATTAGTGTTGATGTCACTGGTGGCGTTATTTAGCCTCTTGTTTGGCGTAATATTGTTAGCGATTTTACTCGTTGTTGTATTTTGGGATACGCATCGACTGTTAGCGTTAGGCTCGCTAGCAGGGTTTTTTCTGGTAGCAGGTTTAGTTGCATGTGTATTTGCAGTGTGTAAAGCTAAAACAAAACCGAGGCTATTTTTAGCGAGCTTACTAGAGCTGTTTAAAGATAGTCAGCAGTTAGGCTCATGACAAAAATGCGCAACAAATTAACAAACTTAGCTAAGCGTCGCGAGTGTTTAATTGCGGAAGCTGCGGCGCAAAGGTTAATGTTGGTGCAACAAATTGAACCCTTGCGAGCACCATTGATTTTGGCTGATCGTGGGCTATCTGCTGTGAGTTATATCAAAAGCCATCCTGCTTGGGTTTCTGGTGCAAGCATTGCTTTGCTTGCGGCAGTGCGGCCAAGCCATATTGGCAAGTGGTTGCAGCGTGGTTGGCTAGCATGGCAAGTTTTATGTCGATTACGAGCAAAGTAGTCAATTACAAATCATGAGTTTGAGCGTGTTTATTTAACCGACTCATTATTCAGCAATACTATTCTTAATGTGTGCAGCCGCACAGACCACCAGTTTTCCAATGTGTACTCTAGTGATTTACCCTTCACATTTGGAGCATAACAATGAATGACCTAACTAATATCGCTTCGCTTCCAGCAAAATTAAATCTTAAGCATCACTTCTTGCCGCCATTAAAGTACGACTATGCTGCGCTAGAACCCTATATTGATACGCGTACCATGATATTACATCACGATAACCACCATGCAGGCTATGTGAAGAAGCTTAATGAGGCGTTAGAGAATTTTCCTTATTTTCGTGATTGCTCAGCCTTGTGGTTATTACTTAACTTAGAAAAAATGCCAGCAGAAATTAGGGATGCTGTTCACCATAACGCGGGCGGACATGTGAATCACAGTATGTTTTGGCGTGCTATGAAACCTAGTTCGAAACCTGGTGCGGCGAGTGAGCCTAAAGGTTTGCTCCGCGAGGCAATTAATCGAGATTTTGGCAGTTTTGCAGATTTCAAAATGCAATTTGAAGAAAAAGGCAGCAAGTTGTTTGGATCAGGCTGGGTATGGCTGACGCGTACTCGACACAACGGTGGCAAGCTCAAGGTGATTACCACTGGAGGCCACGATCATCCTATGATGAAAAACAGCTTTCCGCTCTTGTTAAATGATACATGGGAACACGCATATTACCTTAAATATGAAAGTCGCCGCCCTGATTACTTAAAGGCATGGTGGTCAGTAGTGGATTGGGAGCAAGTAGAAAAATGCTTTGAGCGTTCAGATAGCTCAGTAGAAGAGATTTTGTTGGCGGAAGACGAACATTTTCTACCAAAGCATCGACAATAGTCCCCATTATAAAAAATCTCGTTAGTAAACCCTCGCTATGTGCGCTAGCAAACGGACAACATAAATCAATCGCCGTAATCTACAACTCACCACACAACCATCTATAAAGGAATGAAAATGAACTGGGATCAGATTGAAGGAAATTGGAAACAACTAAAAGGCAATGTAAAGCAACAGTGGGGGAAACTCACGGATGATCAGTTAGATGTGATTGCTGGTAAACGCGATGATTTGGCTGGCAAAATCCAAGAAGTATATGGCTCCGCTAAAGACGATGTTGAGAAACAATTAACCGAATGGCAACATGCGCAGAAAACAGCTGACTGTTGTAACCATGATAAAGCTGATAGCAACAGCAATACGAAGAAGTTGATGTAAAAAGCAAGACTGCTTCTCATGCGGGAATAGTGAAGAGACAGTTCACCATACAACCATCCACAAAGGTAATAGCAATGAACTGGAATCGAATTAAAAACGGTGAGAAGCGGCCTCATAGCGACTTAAATCAGGGGCAAAGAATAAGTGACTCGCATGAAAAGATTAACATCCCTTCTAGTCGAGATGAGAAAAAACATAAAGACAACACAGTTAGGGCTGACAAGCAACTTTCCACATTAAATGACACTTTAAAAAATATGATTAAAACTGACAGAGAATCTGCCATGCCAATAGAAGTGGCTTTGACTGGTTTTTACAAAGAATTAAGCAAATCAATTAAACGGAAATAATATGAAAAATCTTAATATTAGTGCAGTTATATTAGCCATTAGTTTTGCTTCAAGTACAAACGCAATGGCCGAAAGTATAACAAAGCAGCATCATAATTCTGTCACTAACAGTATTAATGCTGAGTATAGAGTTGCTAAGAATAAATGCAGTTTGCTTTCAATAATTGCTGAAGCTAGTTGTATCGCTCAAGCAAGAACCGCTAAAACCAAAGCAATAGCTAACACTACATCTGAGGTGAAAACTTCAAAGGACTGCGCATCTATTAATAACAAATCAAGTAATAACAAAACAAGAGATACCAGTGCAAATGCAATTAATGAAGATTACGATGAAGACGAAATGGAGAGTGCAGTGACCGAGGTAAAACCAATAGAGTCCGACATTACTCCACTTGGAAAAGATATTTTTAAAGACCGAATAAAAATCGTAGCAATGCGATAGGAGATTAAAAATGGATAAAGTTACAAATATAAAAGTCACAGGCGAACAATCAGTTCTGACTGATATTCAAACGCTACGCAACCATGCGCGTCAACATGTCGAGGAGGGCGCGGTGACTCAAGGTTATGCGGCAGACCGCGATACGGTGATTAGACTATTGAATGAGGCGTTGGCTACAGAGCTTGTTTGCGTATTGCGCTACAAGCGCCATTATTTTATGGCAAAAGGTATTCATTCTGAAGGCGTTAAAGCGGAATTTCTTGAGCATGCAAATGAAGAAATGGTGCATGCAGATCGCCTCGCAAAACGCATTACGGAGCTTGGTGGCGAGCCAAACTTTTCACCCATTGGCTTGAGTGACCGTAGTCATGCCGAATATGTGGCAGGTGATACACTTAATGCAATGATAAAAGAAGATTTAATTGCCGAGCGCATTGCCATTGAAAGCTATCGCGAAATGATCACGTATTTGGCTGAGAATGACCCGACAACGCAGCGTATGTTGAAGGAAATTCTTGCCATGGAAGAAGAACATGCAGAAGACCTATCATCGCTACTAGACAATGTATAGCAGCAGCGGCTTAAATGCGCTCAAGTTATTTACATTAGCATTAATCATGATGTGCATGTTGCCTGCTTATGTGTCGGCAGCAGAACAATGGCAGATTGCCAGTAAAAGCGAAGCTATTAATTTTGGGCAAAAAATCACAATTGATATTGTAAAACTAGATGATGCGATTGATTGGCCTGCTACATTCAAGATGAAATTATCTGGTGCTGGTAACAGCGAGGAAATTGAGCTGAGCCCTGCTAAATTGTCTAATATAAATGCACTGCATCGTGCTTATATTGGCGTTGCCAGTAAAAAATATGTGGGTATCGTACGCGCGGAGCTAGTAGGTTTAAGTTCTAACCGCTTAGTTTTACTGGCTCCCAGTGATGATGCGGGCTCCATGCAAGTAGCCGAGGCTGAAGCTGTAACAAGTGAAGTGGTACACAATGACAGTGCTTCAAAGAATAATTCCACTGTGGTTGTTATTGCCAACCCTGAAGATGAACCAGCACTTTCAGCTAATGAGCCTATGTATTTTATCATGGGAAAAAATACTGAACATGGTACAGACTCTAGATTCCAGCTTAGTTTTAAGTATCGTCCATTTGACCCTGAAGGCTCAATAGCAGGTTTTGTGCCATTGCTCAGCAATCTCTACTTTGCCTATACTCAGACTACGCTTTGGGATATCGGTGAAAAATCAGGCCCTTTTCGAGATACCAGTTATCGTCCAAGCCTATTTTACCGATGGGCAGGTAGTGGTAGAAATTTTCTGCCAGATGAATGGAGAGTCGGGGCAGAACATGAATCTAATGGACAGCCTGGCATAAGTTCTCGCTCACTCAATACAATGTATATCCGGCCAACTTGGAATTTTGATATGGGCAATAGTCGGCGATTAACCTTTTACCCAAAATTTCAACACTATTTAAATAAAGAAGAAAATTCCGACATTCAACGTTATCGAGGTTATGTCGATTGGCAGCTACGTTATGGGCGCGAGGATGGTCTTGTACTGGGCGGCCTTTACCGTTTGGGTACTGGCGGCTATAGCTCAAGCCAGTTAGATGTTTCTTACCCAATCAGCGATAGAATATTTGCGCGCACAGGGGCGTTTGTGCATCTGCAACTGCTTTCGGGTTACGGGGAAACGCTATTGGATTTTAATAATAAAAGTGATACACAAATCCGCTTAGGGCTTTCTATTGCGCGTTAATGAGTCGTTTTGGCCATGAAGGTGTGGGTAATATTGATGAATTAAATCTCAAAGATAACCAGTTTTTGAAGTTCAAAATATCGCTATCACAACTGATTATCTTTTATGAGTAGTGCTTCAACTAACGTTAGTTAGTGCCAGTAGTTGTGCCGTTAATTGGTTCACCAATCTTAGTGTCGTCAGTACTACCATTGGTACTAACACCGGTAGTTGTGCCGATAGGCTTGTTATTCATGGAGTTTTTATAAAAACCGCTTTTTACCCCAGACTCTATATCCTTCTTGCTTACTCCCCCGTTGGTTTGTTTCATATTGCTGTATGCTTGATCGTGATAAGCCATGTACTCATCTTTCGATACCATGCCATCACTATTAGTATCCATCATCTTACTAACTTTATTAGTCGAATCTGTTGCCGCAATGGCGGAATAAGCGCTAAGAGATAACGCCGCTGCAAATATACTGCAAATTAATTTATTCATGGTAAATCCTTTTCATAGTAAAAATTCTTAATAAAAAACATCGTCGAATGACAATTACCAATTTAAATCCTAGTTATCCACAGCGTCCGTTCGGTAACGCACCTTAGGCATAAATAAATTTTTTGTTATGGTCGGTGGCGTACAGACCGAAGTTTTATTTAAAACAACAATAGTTGTAGTGAGCAGATATTTTGGTCACTTATTTATCGAAACTAAGTTTTTTAACCAAAGTTAAATAAAGGAATTATCATGAAAACGAATCATAGATTTATTGTAATTACGATAACGCTAGCTATGCTTATCAGTTTAAGTGCTTGTAGTAATATGTCTAAAAGGGATAAAAGCACAGCGATTGGCGCTGGTGTTGGTGCAGCAGTTGGTGCGGTTGTGACAGGCGGTGGTGTGATTGGTACTGTTGGCGGCGCAGCAATTGGCGGCGTGATTGGTAATCAAGTTGGCAAAGATAAAAATTAAACTGCTATTAAATGTATACTTTTGCATTAGCTGTAAAAGCTAAAAATAACACGACTTACCATAGCTAAGATTATTAAACTGGAGCGTTAGCTGGCAACAGTTAAGCCATGAGTTAAAGTATGGATGAACTAGAAAGTAAGAAATTAGAGATACCAAGTTCGAATACTTGGAGCTCACGTGATCACATTCAAACGCTTGTGTTGATGGTGGCAACTGTTTTTGGCATCTATATTTGTTATCAAATGGCAGTGCCGTTTTTGTCGGTGCTGGTTTGGGCGTTAACCCTAGCGGTTTTGTTTACCCCATTGCAGCTTTGGCTTGAGTCAAAACTTAAATATACTAGCTTGGCTGCTATTGTTTCTATCTTGCTGATTGGTTTAATTGTAGTTGCGCCAGCGATGCTTGTTGGTCAACAACTGGTTTTGCATGCAGTAAAAGGCTCACAACTCATTGAAACAAAGGTTAGTTCAGGTGAGTGGCGACGCGCACTTGAAGCGCAGCCGCAACTTGCGCCAATTGTCGATAAGATAGAGCAACATATTGACTTACCAGCCACCTTAAAAACATTTACTACTTGGTTGGGGGCAACAGCGGGCGTAATTGTCCAAGGTTCGGTATTTCAGGTGATAGGTTTTTTTTTAGTATTTTATGTGCTGTTCTTTTTTCTGCGCGATCGTCGTTTGGCGCTGCACGCTATCAGAATGCTTTCACCACTCTCTAAAACAGAGATGAGTACGCTGTTTAACCGAGTGGGCGATACCATTCACGCAATTGTTTATGGCACGTTTGCAATCGCGGCCGTGCAAGGCCTTTTGGGTGGGCTTATGTTTTGGTGGTTGGGGTTGCCAGCACCATTACTCTGGGGCTTGGTGATGAGTTTGCTCGCAGTTATACCGATGTTGGGTGCATCTATTGTATGGGTGCCTGCGGCACTATTTTTGGCTTTAGAAGGTCACTGGGGCAGCGCACTGATGCTCACTTTTTGGGGTGTGCTGATTATTAGCACCATAGATAATTTACTTAGGCCAATTTTTATGGGTAACCGGCTTAAACTGCATACTATTCTAGCTTTTTTATCGGTACTTGGTGGCATTATTTTGTTTGGGGCCGCCGGCATTATTTTGGGACCAGTTACGCTTACTGTTACTATTGCTTTGTTACAAATTTGGTTTAATCGAAACTTAGACGAGACAGCAACGCCTTAAAAGTGACCATCAACACTGAGCAAACCAGCGCGCATTTGTTAGCTAATGCGCTGCATGTAGAATAATTTGTGCTATTAAACATTCTGACGGTATTGCACATCTGACAGCAGCCGTCCTAATTCTTCTTTGACCACGGCATAACATTCGCAGGTGGTTTTTTCTAACCCAACCCTATTAAGCACCGCAATATGGCCGCGCCGATAACTAATGAACCCCACACGTTGCAAGTTGCCAGCAGCTTCGGTAATACCTTCTCGGCGCACACCCAGCATGCCGGCAACCTGCTCTTGCGTCATAATTAAATCGCTTGATGATAGGCGATCAATCGTCAACAACAGCCAGCGGCATAATTGCTGTTCTACAGAATGGTGGCGGTTACACACTGCGGTTTGCGACATTAGTGTCATTAATGCTTGCGTGT
>JANNOS010000137.1:0-2815 GCA_031399315.1 Methylophilaceae bacterium
GCCGCTGCGCCGGATGCCGCCGGTCCTGGGCGGCGCCTCGTTGGCCTGGCAGCCTTCCGGCGCGCGGTGGGGGGTCGAAGCCACCCTGCTCGCGGCCGCCGCCCAGGACAGGTTGAGCGATGGCTTTCAAGGTTTGCGTAAAGTCTGCGATGACAACGGCTGGTTGTTAATGCTAGACGAAGTGCAAAGTGGTATTGGCCGCACGGGTACGTGGTTTGCGTTTCAACACACGGGTATCGTGCCAGACGTGATGAGTTTAGCCAAAGGCTTAGGCTCAGGCGTGCCGATTGGCGCTTGTGTGGCAAAGGGCGCAGCAGCCGATGTGTTTGTATATGGCAAGCATGGTTCAACTTTTGGCGGCAACCCATTAGCGACTGCGGCTGGACTCACCACATTAAATGTCATTGAAGAAGAAAAGCTACGTGAAAACGCGCAGAAAATGGGCGATTTGATTTGCGACGGCTTTAAAGCAGAGCTCGCAAATACAAAAGGTGTTGTGGTGATTCGCCATTCAGGCTTGATGATAGGCATAGAGCTAGATAGGCCTTGTGCAGACCTTGTAAAAACAGCATTGTCAGCGAAGTTACTCATTAATGTGACTGCAGATAACGTGATTCGTTTATTGCCACCACTGGTGATTAACGCGGAGGAGTCGCAAGCTTTGGTTTCACGTTTATCCGTACTTATTAAAGCATTTTTGCAAAACAAATAGCAACACAATATTTATGGCAATTAAACATTTTTTGCAGTTTAACGATTTAAGCACAGAAGCGCTTAATCATATCTTCACGCGCGCAGCTTGGATTAAGAGCCAATTTAAAAGCTATCAGCAATATTGGCCGCTACAAGATAGAACCTTGGTAATGATTTTTGAGAAAGCCAGCACGCGGACTAGGCTTTCATTTGAGGCTGGCATGCACCAACTTGGGGGCTCGGCGATTTACTTGAATACGCGCGATTCGCAACTGGGTCGTGGTGAACCTGTAGAAGACGCCGCACAAGTCATTTCGCGCATGAGTGATATCGTGATGATTCGTACATTCGAGCAAGAAATTATTGAGCGTTTTGCGGCAAACTCGCGCGTGCCAGTGATTAATGGGCTTACAAACGAATACCACCCTTGTCAGATATTAGCGGATATTTTCACCTTTATTGAGCGCAGAGGCTCGATTAAGGGAAAAACTGTGGCTTGGATTGGCGATAGCAATAATGTTTGTAACACTTGGTTGCAAGCCGCAGAAATGCTTGACTTTAATGTGCATGTTTCTACGCCGCCAGGTTACGAAGTTGAACCTGAACGCGCTAACTTGTATGGACATGATCACTTTGAAACGTTTGCTGACCCGATGGATGCCGCTAAAGGTGCGGATTTGGTGACCACTGATGTGTGGACCAGCATGGGCTTTGAAGCGGAGAATGAAGAGCGTAAACGCGACTTCGCGGATTGGCAAGTGGACGCGGACATGATGAAAGTTGCCAACACAGAGGCGCTATTTATGCATTGCCTGCCAGCGCACCGTGGCGAAGAAGTCGCGGCTGAGGTAATTGATGGTGCGCAATCAGTGGTGTGGGATGAAGCAGAGAATCGCCTGCATGTGCAAAAAGCGCTGATGGAATATTTATTGTTAGGAAAAGTATAAGGTATGAGTAAAATTAACAAAGTGGTGTTGGCCTATTCGGGCGGGCTAGATACTTCCGTCATTTTAAAATGGCTGCAAGACGAATACCAATGTGAAGTGGTGACGTTTACTGCCGATTTAGGGCAGGGCGAAGAGCTTGAGCCTGCCCGGAGTAAAGCCAAAGCGGCAGGCGTCAAAGAAATTTACATTGACGATTTGCGCGAAGAATTTGTGCGCGATTTCGTGTTTCCCATGTTTCGCGCCAACACGGTGTACGAGGGCGAGTATTTATTAGGCACCTCAATCGCACGGCCATTAATCGCCAAACGCTTGATTGAAATTGCCAATGAAACTAAAGCCGATGCTATTTCACATGGTGCGACAGGCAAGGGTAACGACCAAGTGCGCTTTGAGTTGGGTGCTTACGCGCTTAACCCAAACATCCAAATTATTGCGCCATGGCGCGAGTGGGATTTGCTCAGCCGTGAAAAACTCATGGCTTATGCTGAAAAAAACAACATCCCTGTAGAAATGAAGCATAAGCAAGGTGGTAGTCCGTATAGCATGGATGCCAACTTGTTGCATATTTCTTACGAAGGCCGCCATCTGGAAAACCCAGCAGCTGAGGCTGAAGACAGCATGTGGCGTTGGACAGTATCGCCAGAAGCTGCGCCAGATGCGGCTGAGTATTTGGATATTGAATATGTAAACGGTGACCCGGTGAGCTTAAATGGCGAGGCCATGAAGCCACATGATTTATTGGCGCATTTAAATAAAATTGGCGGCAAACACGGCATTGGCCGGCTGGATTTAGTAGAAAATCGCTACGTCGGTATGAAATCGCGCGGTTGCTATGAAACCCCGGGCGGCACCATTATGCTTAAAGCGCACCGAGCGATTGAGTCTCTGACATTAGACCGTGAAGTTGCACATTTAAAAGATGACTTGATGCCGCGCTACGCTAGCATGATTTACAACGGTTATTGGTGGAGCCCAGAGCGCCTAGCCTTGCAAACACTCATCGACCATACACAAAAATCGGTGAATGGTTGGGTGCGCCTAAAATTATACAAAGGCAACGTAATTGTAGCGGGGCGTGACAGCAAAACGGACTCTTTATTTGATTCCAGTATTGCGACATTTGAAGATGATGCGGGCGCTTATGATCAGCGTGATGCAGGTGGATTTATTAAGCT
>JANNOS010000139.1:0-9564 GCA_031399315.1 Methylophilaceae bacterium
CAAGAATTTGGTTTTGATGGAAGCGAGTGAAATAATATTTTCGCCCGATTGGCCTTTCAGTTCAGAGGCTGTAGTTAGAGTTCGCTGTTATAAACTGACTAGAATCAGGGATGTTTGCCGCAGTTAAGTTGCTTGCAATAACCGTTTTCGCGTCAGCGCTGCTGGCGCCGCGCTCTTCTAAATCTTTCAACATTTGATTAATTAAACTCATAATAATTATCTTCTACTTTTATAAATCACTAATGCGGGTAAACCAACAAAGCTCCGCCCAACACACCCATAAAAATGCTCAGAGAAAAGCTGTGAACGAATAGCCTCTTCCAGAATGATTCAACCGATTTAGTGTCGGATGCCGCAGCGAGCACTTCGCCCAAACCTACTTGATGTTTGCCTTTGCCGTAAGCGGCTAACAGTGCCTTGTGGGCGAGTATGTTGATTAGCCTAGGTGTACCTTTAGATTTTAAATACAATAAAGTCAGTGCCGCGCTACTAAACATGCGGCCACCCTGATGCCCTGCAATAGCAAGGCGATGGTTTAAGTAAAATTGCGTTTCGTCACGGCTTAAGCGGCTAAGCATGTATTCAAATGAGATGCGCTGTTTTAATTGTCTAATCGACGCATGATTGAGTTTAACTTCCAGCTCAGGCTGCCCAAAAATCACCACTTGCAGTAATTTGCGCTTTTCAGTTTCTAGGTTACTTAATAAACGCAGTGCTTCAAGTGTTTCAATCGGCATGGCTTGTACTTCATCCAGACACACCACGACCTTGATGTTGTTGCGTGCAAACTCTAGCAAGCTATTTGTGAGTGCATTTAAAAGCGAGTGTTGTGTCGCTTCGGCTGGCAATGCAATGCCTAATTCTTGTGCTAATACCATGAGTAATGATTTAGGCTCTAGGTACGGGTTAGGCACGTAAGCGACTTTAAAGTTAGTGTTCAAGCTACGCATGAGTTTGCGGCAGAGTAGTGTTTTGCCGGTGCCGACTTCACCGGTAATTTTAATAAAACCTTCGCCAGATAAAATCGCAAATAGCAATGTATTTAAGCCGATTTTGTAATTTGGCGATGCAAAGTAAAAGCTGGTATCAGGCGTAATGCTGAAGGGGGGTTCTTTTAAGCCGAAATGGTCAAGGTACATGATTTATTGTCCTCCATTGTCGTTTCAGTTGGCCTAGTCATTTCAATTAGGCTGGGCTTCTGTGCGCTGCATATTTTCGATGCGTTGCTGGCTAGATAAAATATCATTGCTCCAGCTATCTTGACCTTGTACGACGGTGGCTTTAAGCAAGATGACGAGCTCAGATTTGCTTGTGTTCCCACCATTTTGGCGGAAAGCTGCACCCACGCCTTTTATATCGCCAAGGCCAGGCACTTTAGATTTGCTGCTGGTTGAGCTTTCTGTCATTAAGCCACCAATGGCAATCACACGACCATCACGTGTACGTACAATGCTATCGGTTTCGCTCACATTGCTGGAGGCCAACGGCAGGTTAATCTGACCTGAAGTGCCACCCAAACTTACTTGCTTATTCACCGTGGAAACTTGGCTGATAGAAGGGTGCATATGCAAGATGATGTTGTCATCTTTATCAATTTGCGGCGTGACATCTAGCGCAATACCAGAGAAGAAAGCTTGTAGTGTTACTTCTGGTACTGTCGTCGTCGCGCCAGTTGAGGCGGTAGTGCTAGATGATACGCCAGTCACAAAAAACTCATCTGTACCGACTTTTAATACGGCTTTTTGATTGTTAATGGTTGCAATGCGTGGGCTAGAGAGTACCTGCACATCGCCTTGTGTTTCTAAAAACGACAGTAGGGCAGCAAAATTCGCACCTTGTAGCGCGACAGCAAATAATGGCCCACCAAGCGCGGTGGTAGCCACATTAGCCAATATTTTACCTGGCGTAGCGCCTAAATCACCGCTCGTTAAATTGCCACTACCACTATTTGCAAGCTGCGTATTGGCATTAACACTACCCACAATGCCAGTGCTAGAGCCGCTACGGCCAAATACCGACCAGTTCACACCACTTTGCGATTGGTCGTTAAGCTGCACATTGAGAATTTTTGCTTCTAAAATAACTTGGCGCTCAATGCTCACTTGCATTAGTTTTAAAAATGCCTCTACATTGCGTATGTCGTTTGGCATTGCACGTACCATAATGACACCAGACTGCACATTGATGATGACGCGTCTGCCATTTTCACTGCCAACTATACCGTTAAGTGAATCAGATAAATCTTTCCAAAAATCGGTGTTAGATGTGGTCACAATGCTAGTGCTAATGAGCGCTTCGCTATTTGATGCACTCCCTCCACTGGCATTGGTCGAGCCATTCGTGTTTTGTTGGCTATTCGAATTTCCCCCACCACTGACTGAGCCAGACGTGACGCGTGTATCAGATGCGCCTCTACGTTGCCCTACAATATAATTAACTTGAAACACGCGTGTTTGCATCGCTTGTGGTTCTACAAAAATGCGGGTGCCCTCTACGCGGTATTCATAACCATATAAATCCCGAAGAGAATCTAAGGCTTCAAACACGGTGACATCTTTTAAGTTAACTGAAATCGTGCCTGTCACATCTTGGCGTACCAACATGCTATAGCGCGTGCCGCTTACTACGCCCATCAATACTTGGTTTGCAGGCGCATTATTAATGACTAAATCAAAACGTTGTTCAAGTTGCTTTGCAGAAGCTTTGGGCATTTCAATTTTTAAAGGCGGTAATAAAGCGTCGTTAATTGCAGTTGGTGTTGGCGCATCAGGTTTCACTTGTGTGGCCTGCTTTAACTCATCTTTTATTTTATTAAGTGTTGAGTTATTTTTTGGCTGTGTAGTGGCGCAAGCGCTTAATAGCACTAACAAGATGAATGATAAATAAGGTTGTAATTTTGGCATCATTATTTCTCGCTTACTTCAATTGATTTTGAAATCGGTTTTGGTGAAAGTTTAATTTTTATTTTGTCTGTGGTCGCATCTACACCAGGGGTCAAATTATTAGGTGTCAAACTAGGCGTCAAAATCTTTTTATTGATGGCAAAGTCCAATAATAGTGTTTGCGTACTCATATCAGGATTGCGTAGAACGGCTTCGCGCTCATTGAGTTTAATGAGTGTTGCAGCTTGATATTTTTTGCCTAACAATACTTTTTCGCCGTTAATAATCGCCGCTTGGTATTGCGGCCCTATCATAATTGATTGCAATACGGGGCCAGCCGAAGTTATGGTATCTGTCACTGTTGCACTGTTAAGTGTTGCAGGCGGTTGCGTTGGATCTTTTAGCGTTTCAGTAAATGCAGCAGGCATATACAGCATGCTTGCTGCACCAATAACAATGGCTAGCCATTGTTTTAGTTGTCTTAAACTTTGATGTTGATTTAAGCGTTTCATCACTAAATAGTGAGCCAAGTTTGATCTAAACTTAAGGTGTAAACCGTAAGTGTTAACTGGGTATCTGGGTAATGCTCTGCATTTAAGGCCACTTTGCTCCATAGCACATGCCAAGGCATTTTTTCAATATCAGACACATATTCAAGCAAATCCAAGTATCGACCTTCTATGGTAATTTCTACACCATGTTTAAAGACGGGCGCGTTTTGTGTTGCAGAAACTTTAACAGTGCTATCTTTACTTTCTAAACTAGCTTTACTTTCTGTACTTGTTGGCTCAGTTTCAAGTAAGCCTGTTGCTGGCAATGTTTTTAGCTCAATTAATTTAAGCGCGCTATTTTTCTTAAGCAAACTACGCAATAACTCAGGCATTTTATCTGGGCTAATCAGTGTGGTTTGTAAGCCACTTAAATTGGTTTCTAGTAATTTAAGGTTAGATTGAAGCGCTGCAATCCGTTGTCTATTTTGTGCATCTGGGTCAAGCGCAGGCATGCTAGAGAGTTGATTCAGTTCTTGGCTTAAAGCGTCAATCTGTGATTTATCTGCTTCAAGTTCATTTGTGATTAATTTTTGGCGCGCTAACACGGGGCTAAGTAATAGTGTATTGAGCATGGCAAATATGACTACAAATAATGCACACGTGACCATCCATCGCTCACGTTTATTAAGCGCCTCAAATTTATTACTGATGGTGAGCCACGATTGTATTAAAGAGTGTTTCAAGATTTATTTTCTTCTTTAGCTGATTCACTGTTGGATAAAGCTTTTTCTACGGTAGATTGCAATGCAAACTCGATATATTTAGGCGCAACAGGCTGTAATGTTTCTGCAGAGACAGAGTTGGAGGCCGCACTGGTATTGGTTTGCAGGACAGATGTTTTGGAGGCCTCCGCTTTTGGTAAACTCATGTTTAAAGCAGAGAATAATTTACCTTTTAATGCTGGTTCACTTCTCAGGCGGGAAATATACTCTGGCACTAAGTCGGCCTGTAAAGTGCGACCGCTAATATTAAGTTTTTCACTTTTACTGTTGAAATTAAAGCTGGTGAGCCATAATCCATCCATGCTTTGTTTTGCAAAGGCGCGCATCAGCGCAGCATAGCCTTTATCAGGGCTTGCTGAGCTTTGGTTAACCGTTTGCAATATTTGCAGTTGCATTACTTCTTTTTGCTCCAGTTGACTAATTTCATCCAATAAGGCTTTGTTCGGCACGCGTGGGGTGTGTAATAAAGTTGCCTGTTGCAGTTGCACATTAATGGTCGATAACTTTTCTGCTGCTTGGCTACGGGTTATATTTAGTGTTGATAACTCTTTTTGTGCATAGCCGTAATACCCAAACATGAGTGCAGACAATAACCCTAGCGTTATGGCTATATTATTCGGATTTAAGAAATCCTTTTGCTTGATAAGAGCGGTATTTAGTAGGTTAATCTGCTGACTCATAGTGTTGTTTCCTCACGTAACGCCGCCCCTAAAACGGGGATTAAGCTGGCTTGCCTACTTAAATCGCCCAACTCGATATGACTGTCAAAATCAAAAATATCGCTCAATTCGAAGGTGGCCACTGGCAGATTAATATAATTGCGTAAGTGTTCACAAAATGCATCACGCAACTCAAATGGTGCCAAGATGAGCTTGTTAATAGCGATGTAGGGGAACTGACTGTCGAAGTGATCCAGAGAGCGTTGTAGTTCGAGGGTAATCGTTTCAAAGGCAGTTTTATTGCGCTCTCCGTCAATTTCTATGCGCCGCGCATGGTATAACTCGCCACCACAAGTAAACGTGAGCAAACCACCAGAGTGATTAAAACTTAACATCGCGAGCCCTCTATTTTCTTGTTCAAGCAGGCTGGCAATATTGCGCTGTGCCATCACGCGTGCATCAATGGCTTTAAGATTCACGCCAGCTTGTGTCAGTTGATTGCTCAATTCACCAACTTGTTGATTCTTAGCAGTCACTGCAAATACGTATTGCTGTCTTTTAGCATTTGCTGGGTCAGGCGGTATATCTATCACATCAATCGTGGCCTGCTCTACAGGGTAATCAATTAAATCTTTCACTTTCCAGCTTGCGGCCTGCTTCAGTTCACTGGGGGGTACATTTGGCTTCTCGACTTGTAGCAATTGATAGTCATTAAAATCCAACATATACGTACAGCGTGCTTTTTTAAGCTGGTATTTATTAGATATGGTTTTAATTGATTGCGGGTCTTGTAGGTTGCCATATTCGACCTCAGCAATATTCACCAGTGGTTTGGCATTGCTGCGTCTAGTGATTGATGCAATACTGATGTTTTCGTCTGTACAGCGAATGGCTGTCCAAGCATGATTATGTTTTTGTTTGAACCATTGCATATGCATCACCTTAAAAGTTTTCTCGCAAATAAATAACTGGAGTTTTAAATATGCCAAAAGTGGCGCGAGCGCTTGGGTTGATAGTTCCAAACCATGGAATGTTTGCAGATGTCGCACTGGTAGCCGTTGGCGTACAAGTTGAGCCGCTGGCACTATCTAAATTCACAGTTAAGTCGACACTGCCGTTATTGCCATTGCCTGGCGCACTTAACTTAACACCAGTTTTGCCTGCACTCATTGTGCCGCCACCAGTGAGTGTGGTTTCACACGCGGCAAGATTATTTTTATAGTTGCCCATAGCAATACTAGAAGTGGGGATAGTTGAGCAACTATCTAACTGATTTCTTTGGTAGCTAGTGCCGTTCCAATATTGTGCTTCAATGGGTACAGAGAGTGGCAATAACTCAGAACCATAAGTATTAGGTATAAACAAACGGCCAAATCTGAAGTTACTTGCTGCTGAAACTGCGGTGCTTGTCATCGTTACGCTGTCGCTATCGCTTGGTGCCGCACTGATAGTAATGCTGGCTGGGGCAGTTAGTGAGGTTGGGCGGCTAAGAATATGCTTAGCACTCACAGTGGCGCTACCATTGTTCCATGTGCCTGTGGGCGCAGTGCTGCTAACCGAAAGCGTTGAACCTGTTGGCAGTGTTGCGGCAGAGAAGTTGTAGTTACTCCAAGAAGTCGGGTCTAGTTTAGCAAAGCTGCCGGTATAATTTTGTGTGCTTGCATTGGCAGAATTTTGTGCGGTGAGCGTAAACCCAGTTGTAAAGCCATCTTGCCCATAGTAGCTAAAACTACTGTCGCACGCTGGTGTTGTTGCCCCCGCCACAATAGAAAAGTGATGTGGATAAAACCTACCTATGTTACCTGTGGTTGTGCCAACGATAGAGCCAGCACCCAAATAGTCGTTATCTGTCAGATTTGGAGTTAACGTGATAATCCCGACTTCGCTCCAAGTAAGATCAGATACAGTTGCGATACCACTCGTAAAGTTACTGCCTAGAATTACGCTTGTGCCTCCAAGACTACCAACACTCCCTCCAGAGGGAAGGACTAAGCTCTGATTCAACGTAACTCCCTCTGGTATGATTTCCCTACCAAAGTTTGGTGTTGCATTGCCTGCGCTACTAACAGCGGTCACATTGGCAGTAAATGGGCTTCCTGCGCTAATAAATTTAGCGCCAAGCGCATCACTCGCTGCGGGGTTTGCATAAACATCACTGGTACGAGAAATATTAGAGATCACAAAACTGTAAGGCTTAACAACAAACGTATTAGAGCTGCCTATTAACGTTGTAGAATTAACTACCTTACTAGCATGCAAAGTCACTGCGCCTACATCGCTATAGTTAAAAGTAAATGGTGCGTTTCCCGCTGCATCAAAAGTCAGTGGTACTCCAGTATATCCAGAAACACTTCCATTATTATTACGCTGAATATTGGTTGAAGCCCCTCCATTAACACGCATTAAATTAGAACCCGAACAAGTAATTGGGTTGTTACAGACATACGCCATATTCACGGTTTTCGATCCACTCAGTGCTGCTGCACAAGCTGAAGTTGTTGTTCCCGACTTTACCGCACGTAAATAATAAGTATTCGAAGACGTCCCTGCTGTCTGACTAGGAATAACAGTTCCCGTGCCATTTAAAGTACTTGAGAATATAAACCCAGCACTACTGTACGTATGACTACAGCTCACTGTCCCGGCATTACTATTCCAACAACTATATAAGGCTGTTGGGCTGGAAGGAGTTATCGAGAAATTCCCCGCAGAAAATGTATCTGTTTCTGCATTAGCGTCAGATATGGTAACTGTCGTTGAACTACTGCCCGCTGGAATAGTAAACGCTTGCGTAGCCACTATGGTGCCAGAGGGGTTCGTCGCATAAATGTTACCGCTAAGCCCTAAAGTGTTTCCCGTACAACTACCATTAGTATCGGCATCCTGACAAGCAGTCACTGTTATGCTAGAGCCTGTACAAGTAAGTCCGCTACCTGTGTGAGTTAAGCGCAAATGGTCAATAGCATAGCTTGACGCATCAGCTGTCACACCCGCTAAAAATGGTAGCCCAGTAGCACTGCTACCCGTGCTTCTAAAAGTAATGCTACTCAAAACCTCAGTCTGAAAAGAGCTGGGGAGCGTGAAAGCTTGCATATCAAGATGTGCGCCACTATTACTAAGGCCTAACACATTTAATGTTACATAACTGGCACTAATTGTTTTAGTAAATGATCCATAGTAATGATCCCTAACATTCACCCCTTCTACTAAGTTAACCGTATAACTATCCCCATTAGAAGCTTTAAAAGTAAGCGAACCCACATTACTTCCAGAGGTACCCCAAGCGCTATTGATTAAGGTGTAAACCTTTGTTGCTCCGTATAAATTAGTATTGATAGTCACTGTGTTTGAATAAGTAGTGCCGCTGGATACGGAAAACACTGAGGTACTCGTTCCCCAAACAACATTGTTTCCGCTAGCGTTGGTTTGCATTGTGAATGGCACCCCACCAAAGGTTTGACTGCCTGTCATACGCCCTGAGTAAACGCTACCATTTGTCCAACTAATGATATTTTGATTCAGTAAATTAGTTGGTATGGGTACTGGAAAAAAAGTCCCTGCAACTGCATTTGCTAAACCACCAAAAACTAATATTAAAAATAATGCGTTACGACGCATGGCAAATAACAACAGCAATAGACTAAAGCACCACTTTATAAAGCGGTACATTATCTTTTGCATAATTTTTCGTGTTGCTTTGTCCATCTTAATCAAGATTCAATAAGGTAGACTCACTTCTACCGATTGAACCATTATGCGGGCTTGCGCTGTGAGTAAAGCTTGGAAAAACGGGGACTTTAGGCCTTATTTAGCTGCATTGATAATTGGGACTTGCGTCAGTGCCTAAACACTTGCTGAGCGTGACTTGAATTTGACGTTCTATGTAATTTGCAGTGCTTGCCGTACCAAAACTGGCTGTCGCCATTACGTCATAGGTGGCAATGGTGTGATCTGTGCCTTGTTCAAAATAATCTGTATATCTGGTGCAAGTTACGCTGACACTGAACCCATCAATCGTCAGTGAGGTTGGACTAGCAGGGCAGTTTGTCAATGCCGTTGTGCTGGGGGACAATACTTGATATGCGCCCCACTCAACACCTGCACGCGCTGCTTGATAAGCTCTTGAGCCTTGCACATCTTGTGTGGAACTGGCTTGTTGTAGGCTGGTGATGTTAAGTGCATAAGCGCCCAGCCCCGCCAAAATGACTAGGATAAATATGGCTGCAGGTAGTAAAAAACCTTTATTTTTTTGTTTGGTCATGGCGAGTTAACCACATTGACCTGATGCATCAATTTGACACTGGCAACATCTTGCGTAAACCCGAGGTAAATTGTGACTACGCTGTTTCGTTGTAACACGCCCGCCACATAGTTGATTTGGCATGAGCTTAAGTTTGTTGCCAATTGTCGCGCTGTGGCTAGGCTGTTGAGGGTTGCCACGCTGCTAGGCTGAGTCGCTTGAATGTTATAACCGCTATACATTAACAACTGCTTATTGGTCATGTCGCACACGTACGAAACAGGTGTCGATACAACATAAAATCGACTCGATGGCGATGCTTGCGGAAAAACTCCGCCACTAAAGCTCAATAGGTTAAGGCTTCCCGTGGTGAGTAGCGATCGACTGTTGCTGCCTTCATATACATCAGAGCCTGTGATGCCTAAATTATAAATCACCAGCTTATCGCCAGAGGCTATGTTGACACTTGGCCCAAGCACATCAAAAGTATCCGCAGCGAGTGAAAAATCA
>JANNOS010000157.1:0-1556 GCA_031399315.1 Methylophilaceae bacterium
GTCTTGCCGCTGGCGGTAGGGCCCATGAGAAAAATTGCAGGCTCCATCTAAATCGTCATTCCCGCGTAGGCGGGAATCCATTTTGACTTTATCTGCTTGTAGCTAAGAAATAATTTGGTCATACAAATCGGCCCAATTTTCATTAAAACCTTCAATCAACTTAATTTTCCAGTCACGATTCCATTTTTTAAGTTGCTTTTCTCTTGTAATGGCTTCTAACATCGTTGCGTGCATTTCATAAAACACTAACAAATGTACTTGATATTGTTCAGAAAATCCCACTGCCAAATCATTTTTATGTTGCCAAATACGTGAAATTAAATTGCTCGTCACGCCAATATACAAAGTGCCTCTAGGTTTATTCGCAAGTATGTAAACGCAAGGTTGTTTCATTGCAAGTTCAAAATGGATTCCCGCCTACGCGGGAATGACGAAACACAGGTATTTTTTGAGTTGTCATTAGAATGCTTCAACAAAACAAAAAAGACAAGGCAGCAAGCCGAAGACAGTACGTTTTTTGTACGGCAAGGCGATGCCAACAACTTATTTTTTGGAGTTGCTGAAGCATTACTTGCCCCGCATAAACATTTTGTCCAAATCACTCATGCTGACCTGAAACCAAGTTGGGCGGCCGTGGTTGCACATACCTGAACGCTCAGTCGCTTCCATATCGCGCAATAAGGCATTCATCTCGGTCACTGTGAGTATACGGTTAGCGCGTACGGCAGCATGGCAAGCCATGGTACCCAGTAACTCGTTTCTGCGCTCGGTAAGCGCCCTGCTTGCGCCGTATTCGCGCAAGTCTTTTAATACATCGCGCGCCAGTTTTACTGCATCGGCATTTTGCAGCATCGTTGGCACTGCTCGCACCGCCAATGTAGAAGGCGATAGCACAGCAATATCAAAGCCCAATTGCTGCAGATTATCAGCGCCTGTTGCCAGCTCTTCATTCACCGTTGCCACTTCTAACCTATCCGCATTAAAGCTGATAGGAATCAGCAAGGGCTGCATCGGCACGGCTTTACTATCTAGCGCGTTTTTAAGTTGTTCGTACATAATGCGCTCGTGCGCGGCGTGCATATCAATTACGACTAAGCCTGCGCTGTTTTGCGCAAGGATATATACGCCGTGGATTTGTGCGACAGCAAAGCCTAAAGGGAAGTCATATTTACTTTCATCCACTAAAACAGCGTCGCCAGAAGCCGCATGGATATTGGCTTGCAGGCCGATATTATTTGAGCTATTTTGAGTATTTCCGAATAAATTTTCGTAAAAACTATTAGGCTGATTCGCGCTCAAGTTGATTTGCATTTGGTACTGCGGATAACTGGGAGAGTTAGCATATTGAGAAGCAAAAGGATTATGCGCGGCCTGGCTGGCGGTTGCCGCATTGGATAAACCGGTTGGCGTGGCCAAGCTTTTATGCAGTGAATGGAAAATAAAGCGGTGAATGGCTTGGCCATCCCTAAATCGCACCTCGGTTTTACTGGGGTGCACGTTGACATCCACCAAATTCGGTTCACACTCCAAAAACAGCACAAAAGCTGGGTGGCGGT
>JANNOS010000155.1:0-14316 GCA_031399315.1 Methylophilaceae bacterium
TTTCTGCGTCTTCCATAATAAATACCCGCTTCACATACAGCTTAATGCCGTGACGACGCTCTCTGTCATACAAATCAAATGGCGCTTTTGATGGAATATATAGCAGTGAAATATATTCCTGCTTGCCTTCCACACGGCTATGCGTATAGGCTAGAGGTGCTTGGTAATCGTGCGAAACGTGTTTGTAAAACTCGTTGTATTCGTCTGCGGTGATGTCATTTTTGCTGCGCGCCCATAAAGCTGAAGCTTTATTCACCGCCTCAAATTCATCGGTTAACACCATCTCACCGCCTTTGCCGTCTGCGCCGTCTTTCCATTCCGATTTTTGCATCATAATCGGTAAGGTAATGTGGTCAGAATATTTGCGGATAATCGATTTTAATTGCCAGTCGTTTAAAAACTCGTCCTCGTCTTTGCGTAAATGCAGGGTGATTTCAGTGCCGCGCGATTCTTTTTTTACCGCATCAATCGTGTAGTCACCCTCACCCGCACTTTGCCATTTCACCGCCTCTGTGCTGCCTGCGCGGCGTGTAGTCAGCGTGACTTTATCGGCAATGATAAACGCCGAATAAAAGCCCACCCCAAACTGGCCAATTAAGTTAGCTGCCTGACTTTCTGCGCCTGATGAGGCTAGGGCTTCATCGGCCGCCATTTTTTGCATGAATTCTTTAGTGCCCGATTTTGCAATGGTGCCAATATTGGCAATCACTTCATCGCGACTCATGCCAATGCCGTTATCGCTGATTGTGACGGTGCGTTTGGCTTTATCAAAGCCAATGGTGATTTTTAAGTCACTGTCGTTTTCATACAAGGCGCTATTTGCCAGCGCTTCAAAGCGTAGTTTATCGGCCGCGTCGGATGCGTTAGAAATTAGCTCGCGCAATACAATCTCTTTATTGCTATACAGCGAATGAATCATCAGCTGCATCAGCTGCTTTACTTCGGCCTGGAATTCTAATTTCTCACTCGCTATTTTTTCAGATTTAATTTTTGACATGTAAACTCCTAATTGAATATCACTATTTTTATACTTGCTTTTATATTTGTTTTTATTAAATTGGGGTGATGTTAGATGATTTCAAGCGCTACAATGGTGATATCTCTTGAAGCATTCAGTTATTAAAATTTGGCAAAGGTAAGTATGGCAGAAATTAACCAAAAAATTAATGTAGTGATGCTTAATGAAACTATTTATCAAGTGACTGTCATCGATAGATCAACCACCTCACATGAAGTAAAAGTACAGCCAGATTATGCTTTAAAGCTCACAGCGGGCAAGATTGATACTGCACAACTCGTCAAAGCTTCATTTGAGTTTCTTCTAGCGCGCGAACCTAACACCAGTATTTTGCGCAGTTTTGATTTAAATGTGATTGCGCGATATTTTCCAGAGTATGAAAGTACTATTACTAAAAACATTAAGCAAATGATTTAGCAGTTTGTCATCAAGCCAGCAAAAAAATATGCTATAAATTCAATTTATGTTACAAATGCTAAAGTATGCTAAAAAACGATCTCACTTCCCCAGAAACCTTGCTTGCTGCAGTTGATTTAGGCTCAAATAGTTTTAGATTGGAAATCGGGCGTTATGAAAACGGACGAATTCAGCGCGTCGATTATTTAAAAGAAACCGTGCGGCAAGGGGGCGATTTAGACGAAGAGCGCAACTTAAAACCAGAAGCCATCGAACGCGGACTCAAATGTTTAGCTCGATTCGGTGAAACACTCAAGGGATTCCCCAAACATCATGTAAGAGCAGTAGCCACGCAAACTTTACGCGAAGCACGCAACCGCGATGTATTTCTAAAGCTAGCAAAAAAGGCACTAGGTTATGAAGTTGAAGTGATTTCTGGCGTAGAAGAAGCGCGGCTCATTTACGAAGGTGTAAGCCGATTTCTACCGCAATCGGACGAAAAACGGCTGGTCATTGATATTGGCGGGCGCTCAACGGAGCTTATTTTAGGGCAGCATTTAACCGCCCAAACCACAGACTCTTTGCGTGTTGGCTCCGTCACTTGGTCTCTTAAGTACTTTGCAGATGGTCAATTTTCTGAAAAAAACTTCCAACGCGCAGAAATTGCGGCAGAATCTTTTTTGGATGCCGTTGCTGATACTTACCAACACCCCTATTGGGATGTTGCTTATGGTGCATCTGGCACCGTGGGTGCAATTGCCGATATTTTAACTGGCGCAGGCTTTGAAGAAGGAAAAATCACACGCAAAGGGCTGGTTTGGTTGCGTGCGCAATTAATTAAAGCAAAAACGGTGGATAAGCTAGAGTTAATTGGTTTAAAAGAAGACCGTAAAACGGTCATGGCAGGCGGCCTATGCGTACTCATTGGTGTGTTCGATTTGCTTAAGTTAGACACACTCATGGTCGCCAAGGGTGCACTTCGTCATGGCTTGTTATATGACATGATGGGGCAAGATGAAGCGAATTCTGAAGATTTACGCGATGCTTCTATTGAGCACCTAATTACAAAATTCGGCGTCAATAAAACACATGCGGCTAATGTTTCCAAAGTAGCCTTGGGGTTCTTTAATGCACTTTTGCCAACAATCAATGATTACAACGATAATCCCCACGAACTCTATAGACGCAGGCAAGTATTGATTTGGGCAACACAGTGTCACGAAATTGGCAGCGTTATTTCACATAGCGAGTCGCATAAACATGGTGCCTACATTTTAGACAACACCGAGCTGATGGGCTTTGCACAAAGCGAGCTGCATCGCTTAAGCTTGCTGGTACTAGGGCATAGCGGGAAACTTAGAAAGTTAGAGGCTGACTTTAATGACGAAAGCTTTATTTTTAAGTTAATTTCTCTCAGATTAGCCGTTATTTTCTGCCATTCACGCAATATGCCAGTGTTAAAAAATATCAAGCTGGAGCGTGCTGGTAATACTTTTTTACTTAGCCTGCCTAGCGCTTGGCAACAGGCCTTTCCGCAAACTTCTTATTTGTTAGAAGAAGAAATTCTAGCTTGGCAAAAAACTGACTGGAGTTTGGTTGTCTCTACACAAGACTAGTGTTAGTTATTTGATTTAGCTACAAATATTACTGAAATATTACAATTGACATGTGAAATAAACGGTATAAACTGTTTATACCGTTTATTTGGAGAATGACATGGCAGAAATCAAACCTACACCACCTGCAACTACTAGCGCAGCTAAACCTGTTGCAAAGAAACCCGCTATTAAAAAGCCAATAGCAAAAAAACCAGTTGTCGCCAAACCAATGGCTAAGCCAGCAATGATTGCTAAACCTTTGGCTAAGGTTGCGCCTAAAGCCGCTGTCGCTAAAAAATCTGTTAAGAAAACAGAGAAAAAAGCGAAACAAGAAAAAGTAAAAATGGAACGCGATAGCTTCACAATGCCTAAAGACGAATACGCACAAATCGCCTTACTAAAAGCACGTTTAAGCAAAATGGGTCAGCCAGCTAAAAAAAGCGAATTGCTGCGTGCGGGTATTAAATTATTAGCGGCAATGAGTGACAATACGCTCAAAACCACATTGGCTAAAATCCCTGTGATTAAAACTGGCAGACCCAACAAAAAAGGCTAAAAATAGACTGCTAAAAAGTAGGGTATTAGCGCATTAAACTAGGTGTTTGTACTGTCAATATACTGTACGACGCTTGTGCTGATGACCTGTTTACGGATGAAGGGTTTATTAAAGATTGGCGCAACCACCATATTGCGCCTTTTTTTATGTTAAGTTCCGCACTAGAGTTTCCAATAAAGTGTGCTGCCAAATTGCCCAACCAAGGCTGGTGTCCCACAATAAGCAAATTTTGTTTTGGGGATTCGATATTTGCGAGTGCAATTAAAATCTCTTTCAGCTCGGCGCCTGGCTTTAATGATGGATGCAAATTAATATTGTACTTTAAAGCTTCTGCTGTTTGAAAAGCACGCACCGCAGGGCTTGATATCAACATTAAGTTTTTAGGCATATTTTTTTGTAACCAATGCGCCATGAGTTTTGCTTGTCGCTTACCTTTAGGCGTTAGCTTACGCGCCATATCATCTTCTACACTTAATGCAATATCCGCAAGCTCTGCCTCGGCATGTCGCCATAAGATAAGGTTTTTAATTCCTATTGTCACGCCGCTGCTTTCATACTAGGCGCTATGCTTTTTGATTAGCAAACTTTGGCAACTGATGTTGCTAGTAGCACGCAATGATGTAGTGCGAATAGGTTTATATTCACCTTGTGCACCAAGCTCAAATGTATCGACATTATCCTGCAAATAAGGCGTTAATAAATCTTCTATAATGCGTTTTTGCAAAGCAGCGTCGTGAATCGGCCAAGCCACTTCTACGCGACGTGTCATATTGCGGCTCATCCAATCTGCACTGGATAGCCAAATGTTAATATCACCATTGATATTAAAATAAAATACGCGCGAATGTTCTAGCAAGCGGCCTACAATCGAGCGCACACGTATGCGACCTTGCAATTGTGGCAAATCAACTGGCAAGATACATGCACCACGCACAATTAAATCAATCTGCACACCTTTTGTAGCTGCGTTTATGAGTGCATGCACGAGCACTTCATCTGTGAGCGAGTTCATTTTGGCCACAATACTGGCCGCCTGACCTTTGGCCGCAGCATTTTGCGCTTTTTTAATTTGCGCGACCATTGAAGATTGCAAAGTGAACGGCGCGACCAATAATTGCTGCATACGTGGCAATGGTAGCTCGCTAGTTAAATATCTGAACACATATTCCATCTCGCGCGTCACCGTGGCATCGGATGTTAACATGCAAATATCGGTGTACATTTTTGCAGTTTTTGGATTGTAGTTGCCTGTAGAAAGATGCGCATAACGCTTAATAACTTTGCCTTCGCGACGCATAATCAATAGCATTTTGGCATGCGTTTTTAAACCTACCACACCATACACCACTTGCGCGCCAATCGATTCTAGCGACTCAGCCCAGTTAATATTGGCTTCTTCATCAAAGCGTGCCTTAAGCTCTACTACTACCAACACTTCTTTGCCGCGGCGCACCGCCTCTTGCAAGGCGCGTAAGATTCGCGGGTCTGAGCCTGTACGATAAATCGTCTGGCGAATCGCTAATACATCATCATCTTTGACGGCTTCTTCTAGCATTTGAATCACCGCTTCAAAACTTTCAAATGGCTGGTGAATTAAAATATCCTTATCTTTAATTTGCGTCAAAATAGATTGGTTTTTAGCCAAGCCTTTTGGCCACTGCGGACTATAATTGCTAAACTTCAAATCTGCACCTTCGGCCATATCGGGCAACTGAATCAATCGACCTAAATTCACTGGCCCATTGACGCGGTACAAGGCCTGTTGCGGCAAACCAAACTGTTCAAGTAAAAAATTAGCAGAATCTTCTTCGCACTCGTGCGAAACTTCCAAGCGCACAGCTTCACCATATTGTCTGTGCGCGAGCTCTTCGCGAAGCGCAAGGCGTAAATTGCTGACATCATCTTCATCTAGCGCTAGGTCAGAGTTACGTGTAACACGAAATTGCGAAAAGTGCACAATACGGGCGCCCACAAACAAATCAGTCAAATTGGCGCGGATAATACTGGTGAGCGACACAAAGCACTGTTTCTGATAACTAATATTACTAGGCAACTTAACCAAACGCGGAACGACGCGTGGTACACGAACTATGGCAATATTGCGCTCTTGATTATGTGCATATTCTAACTGCACAATAAAATTAAGCGACTTATTCGCCACTTGCGGAAAAGGGTGCGATGGATCAAGAGCCACGGGCATCAACAACGGCTTTACTTCACGCTTAAAGTATTGCGCCACCCAATCAATTTGCGCTTTTGTGCGCACACTGCCAGAAACCAGTTGCACACCCACTTTTTCTAAATCAGGCATCAATACTTCATTAAACAATTGATACTGCTTTGCCACCAATTCATGCGCCTTGTTTGATACTTGCACAAAGCTTTGCGTGCTCACCAAACCCTGTGTGATGTTGTCTTGCACGGCTTGCAGTTGCTGCGGCATGCGCACTTCAAAAAACTCATCTAAGTTAGATGCTACAATACATAAAAACCTTAAGCGCTCTAACAGTGGATAATCGTCACGCTCCGCCAATGAGAGCACACGCTCGTTAAAGCTTAAAATACTTAAATCGCGGTCTAGGAGCTTATATTTTTGGGGTTTATATTTTGAAAGTGTCATAGTTGAATATCTTATGACACTTTAGGCATCTATTTATGACAGTTTTATGAAATTAATCTGTGACTATGCTTTATCAAGCAGTTTCTGCAAAACCAAACCTGCGGCAACAAAGCCAAATGATGCAGTTACGCACACACTAGAGCCATAACCTGCGCAATTTAAACCAGTAATTGCGTTCTTTTTAGCATCGCCAGAAGGCGCATCACAGCTTGCTTCCAGACCATCGCTTGCAGAACCATCTGAAGGTGCATTTGGTTTAATGACTTGCTCATCAGAATACACACAAGCAATTCCAAATTTGGCTGATTTTTTGCTACGCTTTGAATTTGAGGCCTGGGCTTTGGGGAAATCATAATCGCGTCGCAATTGATTGCGCACTTTGGCGAGTAATTTATCACCAGTCACATAGGCTAAATCAGCCACTTTTATTTTTGTGGCATCCAGTCGCCCACCCGCGCTACCTGTGGCAATAAGCGTGGTATGAGTCCGCTTGCAAAAATCTGCCAGCGCAACCTTGGCTTGTGCGTCATCAATGCAATCCAAGATAACATCGCAATGAAAGTCGAGCATTTCTGCGATATTGGTAGGCGTCACAAAATCTTCAATCTCGCGCACTTGGCACAAGGGGTTAATCGCCCAAATTCGCTCGTGCATGGCAGTCACTTTAGCCTTGCCAAATTCACCATCTAAGGCGTGGAGCTGGCGGTTAACATTACTTTCAGCAATATTATCTAAATCAATTAAAGTGATTTTACCTACGGCATTGCGGGCAAGCGCTTCTACCGCCCAACTGCCCACACCGCCAATGCCTATCACCACTACATGTGCCGCTTGCAATTTATATAAGCCCGAAACGCCATACAATCTTGCAACACCGCCAAAGCGACGCTCAAAATCTAAATCGATGTTCATAGTTTAGGGTAGTTAACCTCGGATGAGCTTAAGCCATAGATTGGTTTTTATATGCTAAATATTGGCTTAGCTTTTGAAACTCTAAACGCTTCATATAATTTTCCATATAAGCGTAATCGGGTTCTCTATTTTTTGTTTGTGGTAAAAGTAACTTTTCTTTTGTCAGTCTGTTACCGCTGCGCTTATAACCGAAGTTGTATTTACCCCTTACCCCGTCCGCAACTGTCGTAATAAACATCCCTGAAAAGCGAGTGAGTAAAGGGCTGTATCCTACCGAAATGTCTGAGGTCGCAATGAACGATTCTGCTTTATAAACGGAATATCCCATTGAGCCTTCACCGTTTCTAATAAAAGCTATTGCATTTCCTTTATGAACAAGCTTCTTATCTTCAACTACTTGACATAAAACCCCATTGTTTAAATTTGTTGCACCCAAATAATTTACTCCAATTCGACTTTTCGTTAGATGATTAAGTCCTTTTGATTTTCCTTGTGATAGTTTGAATAACTTACCAATTTCAAACTCTCCCCAAACTTTTTCATTAAGTGTCTCTACCTCTTGGTAGTGTTTGAGCTGTGAGATATGTTGTTCTATGAAAATTTGATACTGCTGTAATTTTTTTTGTTCTTTCTGCCGCATATAGGTTTCCATAAAGGCGTAATCTGGTTCGCCTTTGGAAGTGGTGGGCAGGAGAATTTTGCTCCTCTTTAACCGTGTTAAAGTTGCACCATTGCCACCCCAGTTGAACTTCTCCAACTGCCTTTTTATCAATGGGATCAGAAAATTAGAAATATTTTGATTAAGATTTTTATTTGCTAAGACTTGTATGTTCTGACCAGTGTAAAACTTATTGGGTTGATAAAAAACTGTTTGAGTATCTAATCCAACAGTAATTACGTTCTCATTGTCAGTTTTATACTTAGAATCTTGTTGGCAAATGAAAGAATCAAACCCATTCTCTTTTTCCGACCTTGTAACATATGGGATATTGCCTAATTTTTTAATTAGTTTATTGCTATCAATGCCGCTCGAAGTAGAAGTAATATTAAATACTTCTTCAAAAACAAACTCGCCCCATTCAACATTTTTTAAATCCATTTCCATACTATTCTTCATTCTCAAACAAATACTGCCTGCCCTGCATAACCATATTGAACTCAAAAGTGAGGTAATCAGCTATGGTTTTTTCAAAGTCTTCAGCCTTAGGAATTGCGTCATTGAAGTAATAAAATGAATGTAGCCATTCATCATCATGCTCTATGGTGGTTTTCACCATGAACTTGCTTTCAGCTGGAGCATCGTGCAACCATACGTTAAGCAAGTGCGCTTTGCGCTCTTTAGCTCTCTCGGTTTCTACTAAGCCTATGTGTTTACGCACTGCAAAGCCATCGTCTTCATAATTAATAAACTTACAGTACTTTTTATCGGAATGTTGTTTGTGCGCTGTAAATATCGCTAAACAAGGGTTGGTGCCAACGCCATAAAAGGTTTCTTTGTTAAGAGTAATCACGCTTTCTAACGTATGTTTTTCTAAAATACGTTTTTTAACTTGCTTATCTTCTTTGGTTTTACCCACCATGGTGGATTGCGGCACAATCACTAAACAACGCCCGCCATCTGCCAAGCCATCAAGCAAATGCTCAATAAAGTTAATTTCTGATAGATGCGCTGTGTCTTTACCCTTGGCTTGTGAGTAAGGCGGGTTCATAAAGCCAGCGGTGTAGTTTTTCTTTCTTAAAGTTTTGATTGGTGCTTTTAAAAAATCATCTTTAATTAAGTTGCTTTTGCCATCCCCGCGCAAAATCATGTTGGTTGATGCGATGGCAAACATGTCTTCTCTCACTTCAATGCCATGCAACCGTTCTTTTCGAATAGTTTGCTTTTCTTCTTCACTACCCGCTTGCTCTAACATTTTATGCATTGCTGATATTAAAAATCCGCCTGTCCCGCAACAAGGGTCAAAAACAATATCACTTGGCTTTAAATCGACTAAATCGCAAAACAATTCAGTAATATGTTTAGGTGTTAGAACAACGCCTAATGTTTGCCCATCACCGCCACCATAGCTAATAAATTCGCCGTAAAATCTGCCTAAAATATCTTCTGAGGTGTTGGCTTTAATCGCTTTTACAATATTTTTATCAATATATTCAGTAAAGTATCTTAAAGGTGTTTTTTCAAGGTATGAATCTTTACTAATTTCTTCTGTCAGCCTTGTATCTTTTTGATTGAGGATAGCTCTATCTTTAATGATGATAAATTGATTTAGTAACTGCTGCTTCTTAACTTCTGGCTCGACTTTTACTCGCAACATATGTGAAACTAATGCATCAAAAATCACTTCGCCATCAGTTTTTACAGGGTCTCCTTCTAAGTTACTAACTTTAAAAGACTTTTCACTTAGTGCCAAAAGTATTGCGGACACAACTAATGGTTTTTCAGTGTCTCTTAATTGCCCATAATTTCGCAGCATTTCGTGTAAGGTAGCTGCTTTTTTGATAACCTCCTCAGTTTCTAAGATTTCAGGCGGAGTTTCCCCCAACACTTGTTCTTTATAATATTTTTCGATGTTGTCAGCTGAGAAATTTTCAAAATTCTCCACCTGGTGCAAAAGCTTATAGCCATTCTCATCAACATAAATTGGTCTGATTTGATGATGTTTTTCGCCGCCAGTGCAACCAAAAGCAAATATTTGCTTAAACGGGGTTTTATCAACAATTTCATTCGCGTAATGCAAGGCTCCGTTTTCTGCATAATTGGCAATAGATTTTAAATCACTGGCTAAGCTCGTTTTACTGTCATCTGCATAACTAGCTTGATTTTCAAGGTTGGCTTTATCTTCAATGACCAAAATAAAGTTTTTTGATTTTGCGGTAAATTCTGGGAAGCCTACGTTTCCTGTCCCTTTTTTTGAAGCAGTTTTTAATGCGTCTTGAATTTCTTTAATGCTACTTCCATTTGGCGTAAAGTCGATTTTGGCATTTGTTAGCAAATTACCAATAAAGAAATCCGTTATTTTTTCATTTTTCATGGTTATCCAAACATTAAGTTTCAAGCACTACAAACGCAGCCGCTAAATTCCGTTCATCGCTAATACTTATATGTGTTTGCGTAACATTTCTGCTTTGCAAAAAAGTTTGTAATTCGTGGCTTAAAATCAATATTGGCTTACCTAATTCATCGTGAGAAACGGCTATATTTTGGAATGTTGCAGGGGCGCGCAAACCTGTACCTAAGGCCTTTGCAAACGCTTCTTTTGCGGCAAAGCGTTTGGCTAAAAAGCGTGGTTTTATTTGTGATTCTAAATAACTTGCAAGCTCGCTATCTGCCAATACGCGTTTAGCAAAAGCATCGCCAAACTGCTCGATTGAGGCCTCTATACGAGTGACCTCTACTATATCTGTGCCAATACCGTAAATCATAAGCGATAGCTTAATGAGAAGTTGATAAAAAGTTTCATTTATGCGGGAGCGAACTCTTTCATAAGCGCCTTCATCTCGCGCACTGCATTATCCCAACCCACAAAGAGTGCGTGCGCCACAATCGCGTGGCCAATATTCAGCTCTTCCAAACCAGGGATGGCGGCGACTTCATGCACGTTGTGATAATGTAAACCATGACCAGCATTCACCACCAAGCCCAATTTCAGCGCATGCGCAACCGCCTCTTTAATACGCGCTAATTCTTTGGCTTTTTCAGTCTCATTTTCTGCATCCGCAAAGGTTCCTGTGTGCAGTTCTATCACAGGCGCGCCTGTTTTCTTTGCAGCTTCAATTTGCTTAATATCTGGTCCGATAAAGAGCGAAACGCGGATGTTATTTTCTGCCAGTTTCTTGCACGCTGCTAGTACTTTATCGAAATGCGCGATGACATCTAAACCACCTTCAGTTGTTCGCTCTTCACGGCGTTCTGGCACTAAACAGACATCTTGCGGCTTCACTTGGCAGGCAATCGCAATCATCTCATCCGTCACCGCGCACTCAAGATTCATGCGAGTTTGCAGCAAGCCGCGCAAGGCAAACACATCTGCATCCTGCATATGACGGCGATCTTCCCGCAAATGTAAGGTGATGCTATCCGCGCCAGATTGTTCGGCGCGCAAAGCGGCCTGCACAACACTAGGATATTTGGTGCCGCGCGCTTGACGAATGGTTGCGACGTGGTCGATATTGACACCTAATTTAATCATTTAAACCTAACTCAACTATATTTAAAAGTAATGTAAAACAATCCTAAAACAAAAATTGCTAAAAAAGAATAAGCGATAATGTTTACAATTTTTTCAGTTTTAATTTCCGAAAATCCAAACTCTCTTAAAACTGCATTAACTAGTAATCCTATTGCTTCTCCAATTGGGTATATTAAATCTTCGATAGCCATACCAATCTTTCTATTTTAAATTCATGCTCAATTGAAGCTCAGACGCGGCGGAGCGCCGAAGACAGTACGTATTTGTACGACAAGGCGCAACAACAAAGTATGAGCGAAAGTCAGCATGAATTACAAGCCTTGTAAATCTATTAGGAGCTGCCGTGTATGCAAAGGTTTATCACCCAAATAATGCACCAACAAGTAGCGCATCAATTGCTTACTTTGCGACTGAGTTTGTGCGTCCCTGTAGTCATCACTTGCCATATCTAGCAAGGTTTTACCGCTCAATTGTACGCCATTTTTGGTAGATTTTAATTCGCAAGCACCATATTCGGCCTCATATCGATAAGTATTTTCTGGCACTATGGACACATCATTTTCATCTTGAAGTAACGGGACTGCATAACCCAGCTCTTGCAGTAATTTAAGCTCAAAGCGTCGTAATGTCGTCGCCAGGTCTGTTTTACTTGCTAGCGTTTGTAAGGCAGTTTCATAATGTTGAAACAAATTTTCGTGCGCGTCCTCGCGTGGCAAAAGTCTTAATAGCAGCTCATTCATGTAAAAGCCGCACATCAGTGCTTCGCCATTCAGCAAGGTCAGCCCTGCGTTCCAATCTAGGCTATGCAAGGTTTTAAGCTCATTCTTGCCAGACCACGCACCGGCAAGCATTTGAAACGACTGTAACATGCCACGCATTGCAGATCGCGGTCTGCGCGCGCCTTTGGCCACCGCCGCAATACGCCCAAATTGTTGGCTAAACAGCTCCACAACCAAGCTAGTTTCTTTGAAAGGATATGTGTGTAAGACATACACCGCTTGATTATCGCACCGACGCGCGCCTGTACTAACAGCCATGATTAACCCAATTCGGCCAAGCTTTGTAGCACTTCATCTTCGGCTTTTTGAATAAGTAGTGGGACTAACATTTTTGGCCAAGGCGTTGTTTCAGTCATCTCCGCACTAGAAAACAATATCATTGCGTATTTTATTTCGTCTTGTGCATGCACTGGGGTGAACTTACCAAACCCGTAGCGTGAATTGCGCATCAACTGCCAAGCGCCTTTAGGCTCGATGTATTCTGGCTTATCGAAATGATATTTTATCTCTTCTGTGCTTAAGCTTTTGAGGGGATAATCGCCATTGTCGGCCAAAATCACCCAGCCCATTTCACCATCTTTATTGGTATTTTTTAATTGATATAAATACCAGTCACTGGCTTCATTAGTATCACCTTCATATACCAAGTGAAACACATTATTAATCGCGCCTGTTTTTTTGTTTAAGGTGTAATAGACGCCTTGATCATCCATCTCAATTGGCTTGCCGTAAATAGGTAGATTTAAAATATTATGATCAGACATGACGTAGATCTTTATGTAGCGTCCTTGGCTAAAAATCTAAACTAGTACTACACTCTAATAACCTAGGCTTTTAAGCGCTCTTTCATCATCCGCCCAACCACCTTTTACTTTTACCCATGTTTCTAAGTACACTTTACCACCAAAAAGTTTTTCCATGTCTTGGCGCGCCTCGGTAGAAATTTGCTTCATTTTCTCACCACCTTTGCCAATCAGCATGGGTTTCTGGCTATCTTTATCTACGATAATTGCTGCAAATATGCGACGTAAGTTTTTCTCTACTTCAAATTTTTCAATCTCAACGGCCACGGAATATGGCACTTCATCGCCCAGCAATCTAAAGATTTTTTCACGAATAAGCTCAGCCGCCAAAAAGCGCTCATTTTTATCCGTGAGTTCATCTTCTCCATAAATGGCAGGCTGTTCAGGCAGGTATTTGCGCGTTTCAGAAAGCAACTCATCTAAATGCAAACTTTTTTTGGCACTCACTGGAATGATGCCCACAAATGGGTGCAGTAAATCAAAATCTTGTATTAAAGGGAGTAAATTATTTTTATCACCCATCAAGTCAGATTTATTCACCACTAAAAGTACTGGCTTGTCTGTCGGCAACAAACTCAACACTTTTTTATCAGCATCTCCCAACTTCATGGGTTCAATCACAAACAGCACCACATCCACTTCTGTTAACACCTGTGTGACTGTTTTATTTAAATTTTTATTGAGTGCATTTAAGTGTTTTTGTTGAAAGCCTGGCGTATCTACAAACAAAAATTGTGTATCTGTGGTTGTATGAATCCCAAGCAAACGATGGCGTGTAGTCTGCGCTTTCCGTGAAGTAATCGCTAACTTCATGCCTAAAATATGGTTAAGTAGCGTAGACTTTCCTACGTTGGGACGACCTACTATCGCAACAGTCCCACACCTATATACATTGGCACCACTTTTTAAATCATCGGTCATTTTTAATTTTTTCCAGCGCCAATTGGGCCGCTTGTTGCTCGGCTACACGGCGACTTGTGCCCTCACCTAACGTTGTAACATTAAATTTTGCAATCACGCATTCTATTTTAAAAGTTTGCGCATGTGCCTCACCTTCGATGGAAACCACATTGTAATCTGGCAAATCTATTTTTTTACCTTGTAGGTATTCCTGCAGCTGAGATTTCGGGTCTTTATCAATCACCTTGGGGTCAATATTGGCAAGCTTATCCTGGTATATTTTTAACACCAAATCCTCTACCGCAGAAAACCCGCCATCCACGTATACCGCACCAATGATAGCTTCCAAAGCATCAGCTAATATAGATGGGCGGCGCCATCCCGCACTTTTAAGCTCACCTTCACCAAGTCTTAACGCATCACCTAACTCTAAATTTAAAGCAATTTCTGAAAGTGTGGACTCTTTAACCAGTTGTGCCCGCAATCGGCTTAAGTCGCCTTCTGGCAGTTTAGAGAAACGTTGGTATAGCTGATTTGCAATAAT
>JANNOS010000158.1:0-16213 GCA_031399315.1 Methylophilaceae bacterium
GCTTGACTAACTCAGGATTTTTTATCCAGATATGCCAAGGCTCGGCCGTAGAAATAGGTACCGAGGAAGTTTTGCGTACATCATCTAAATAAGGAATTAAATTTTCTACTGAAATATCGCCTCGCAACAAGGCTTCATTGCCAACGATTGCGCGCTCTATGTTGTTATAACTATTAATCTTTTCTTTTAAAGCAGCAATTTCACGTGCGTTGGCTTTTTTGTCTTGATTAATCCAAGCACCCGCAATCACCGATATATCATGTTTATCCGCCAACGCGATGACTTCGCTATTTTCTAAGGAGGCATAAATACGGATGCGATTTGAATATTTTTTAATGAGTTTAAGGTCTTGTACTAGCTCTGCGGTGCTTGGAAAGACTTTCTCAAGCGGGCTCTGGTCTGCACGGTAAGCACTGTATGCAAACCCATGCATGATAGGCTTAACGTTAATAAGGGGTAATGCTTGGTTAGAAAATACCCATAAACCAAAATGGATTAATGCAATGATTGTTGCAAATAATAGTGGCTGATAAAACTTTTTATATAAATTAATCATCAACTTATTTACTTTGTATTTCTGTATTTATATGCTTCAGGCCCGGCCAAGTGCTAACAGCCATTAAACAACTTAAAGCAAACCAAACGATGGCAGCATGGTTATTTGGCTCTTCTAAAAGGCATAACAAAGATAGTATAAAAACCAAAGGACATAGCAAATAATTAAGCCGTGATAAGGTTTTTGGCATGCCGTTACTTAACCATAAACCTATGCTCAATGCCAAAACAGGCAAGGCAAAAATGAGATTTGGATAATCTCGATACCGCCCATCTACGTAAATTAAATAGTTAGAAATAATTGCAGCAACCATTAAACCGTATTGCGCAACCTTAATAATTGCATATGTACTAAAACTTTGACGGGCAATATGCCAAGGCTGTATGACAACAGCCAGCCAGCCGAGTGTAGCCACTCCCCCCAAAGCGAACCACTCTGAGTAATCTCTGCACGCAGCAATTAAATAATCATATTGCACTAATCCAATCAAGCCAGCCAATCCGCCAACTGATGCAGCTCCAATGAGTGCACTAATTCGCGCCTCATGTTTCAACAACGCAACAGCAATAAAGAGCATCGCTCCAATAAGTGCCAAATAAATTGGGGTAAACCCATCAGACCTTTCTGAAACTGGTGCTGATAATGAAAACTTGGGCTTCAAGCTAGCATCATAAATTCCCCAATAGCCACCTACAGTTCCCTCTAAGGTGCGCTTCCACGGCTGGTCTATAGCTTCAATAATGTTGTATTGCCATTTCTTTTCATGCGCCATTTGTAAAAACTCACGCACATAACGTGCTTGATTAATTAAACTTGGTTTCGATTCACTACGTTGACGGCCAACTGAGGGCCAGCCTGTTTCACCAATTAGAATCGGCTTTTTAAAGATAGTGCCTAATTGCACCATAATATTTGAAGCATGGCTCGTTGCATGGTCAATAGCAACAGGATCATCTTCCCAATAAGGTAAAATATGCACTGTCACAAAGTCGACATACTTTTCCATCTCTTTATGTTTGATCCAAAACTCCCAAACATCGGCATAGGTAATAGGCGTTTTAGTATTAGCGCGCGCAAGATTAAGGTATCGCTGCATCGTTGCGGGTGTTTGCTCTTTCCTTAAGAGCACCTCATTACCAATAATTAATGCTTTGATAGTATCTGGATACTGATTTGCTCGCTTAACTGCTAGTTTAATTTCAGCTTCATTGTCCGCATTCGTCCAGCCCACCCAAGCGCCAAGATACACCTTTAGCCCTATTTTTTCGGCCGCTTCAGGTACATAATCCATCCCTTGGCCAACTGAATAGGTGCGAACACAGTCTGAAATAATAGCTAATCGCTTTAAATCGGCATCAATTTGCGCAGGACTAATTTTTATGCCCACGACAAAAGGAGACTGATTTTTGCCGTAGTAAGGTGCGTAAGAAACACACTGCAAAGTTTTATGTTTATTTAACGCTGGCGCAACAATAGAAACTGGTTGATTTAGTTGGTATAGCCAATAACCTAGAATAACAAGCAACACAAAATAAAAGCAGCCATAAGACCATAGCCGACTAGATGACTGGATTGACATAACGCTCCGACAAAAAACGACATAATCCTAAATTAAAACATTCTAGATAATAGTTTAAAACTATTTGATTTGAACCTATTTAATTCTTTAAGTTGAACTATTTACAGTAAAATAAAACCTACGCTCAATGCAATTTATTATAATTAGCACAGTCTATTACAATTAGCGCAGTCCATTAAAATAAAGAGATATAAAAGCGTATTTTAACTTGCTGCAACGCGATACAATCAAATCTTAACGCATAAAAACAAAAGAATTGTAACATGAGAAAATTAGTCATCTGCCTTGTTTTAACCAGTTTCACACTACCTCCGTTTGCTTATGCAGCTCCCGCGTTCAGAGGTATAAATTACAGCGGTGAATACTTGTGTAAAGGCAATAATGAGGCCGTTGGTGACTACGAAGTGATGGTGACGTTAAAATTAAACAGCTTAAATAGTAATGGTAAATTCGGCGTCTATGATTTTAATACCGAAACAGTGAATTCTGTGATTTATTTTGGGCAGGCGGTGGCAGATGGCAATCGTTTATCACTCACTTTTAAACTATCAAAAGCACCTAATGCCGAATACAGTACAGGCATAGGTGAGTTTAAAAAAATTGGTAATCGACGCTGGGGCTTTAACCATCGATACTACGAGCCTGATAACAGTGGCGGAAATTATGGTACTGAGTTTTGTGCTATGCAGAAGACTTCTTTAGCACCAGCTACAAATAAAAAATTGGCTTCTAAAAAAACACGCTAAAAATACACAACAAAAGTTTTTTGTAACATCAAGTCTTGACTCAACTCTTCTGTCTTTTTTTAAAAAGTCGCCTATTTTTTTGCCCTTGAACTTTAGGGTTTAATGTTAAACTATTGCCATATAAAATAGCGTTTCTCAAAGGGTTTAGATGAGCAATTTAGTTGAAGTTTTAGTGCCTGATATTGGCAATTTTGATTCTGTAGATGTTATTGAAGTACACATTAAAGCGGGCGATAGTATCGCCAAAGAAGATTCACTGATCACGGTAGAGTCTGACAAAGCGTCGATGGATATTCCATCCTCACAGGCTGGGACTGTGAAAGAAGTCAAAGTCAAAGTAGGCGATAAAATCGCCAAAGGCTCATTACTTCTATTGCTTGAAACAGAAGATACTGCCAAAGCTACCCCTAAAATAGAAGCACCTACTAAGCCAGAAATACCAATTGCTCCACCAGTTACTCCCAGCACGGCCCCAGCTACGGCAACAAGTAATAGCGACATTAGCACTCAAGTTGTGGTATTAGGTTCTGGGCCTGGCGGCTACACGGCGGCATTCCGTGCAGCGGATTTAGGTCTAAAAGTGGCATTAATTGAACGCTACGCTACCTTAGGTGGTGTATGCTTAAACGTCGGCTGCATCCCCTCCAAAGCCTTATTGCATACCGCTAAAGTGATTACTGAGGCCGAAGAAACAGCACATCACGGCGTAAGCTTTAGCGCACCAAAAATTGATTTAGAGCACTTACGTAACTGGAAAGCCAACGACGTTGTTGGCAAGCTGACAGGTGGCTTAGCAGCGATGGCAAAGCAACGTGGTGTTACTGTTTTGCAAGGTGTTGGGCAATTTACCAGCCCGAATCAAATCGCCGTGACTTTAAATGACGGCTCAGCGACTGATGGAAAAGTGACTACCATCGGCTTTGAAAACGCCATTATTGCCGCAGGTTCGCAAGCGACTAAATTCCCAGACGCACCAGAAGATGCACGTATCATGGATTCCACAGGCGCACTCGCCTTGGCGGATATTCCTAAGCGCATGTTAGTGATTGGTGGCGGCATTATTGGCCTAGAAATGGGAACGGTGTACGATGCACTTGGCACCAAAGTGAGTGTGGTTGAGTTTATGGATGGCCTCATTACAGGCTGCGACCGCGACCTTGTGCGCCCACTGCAAAAACGTATGGAAAAACGCTTTGAAGCGATCATGCTTTCGACCAAAGTGTCTAAAATTGAAGCAAAAAAAGATGGTATTCATGTGAGCTTTGAAGGCCAAGGTGTTGAAGATGGTTCTGCGCCAAAAGAAACTCAAGTTTATGACCGCGTACTCGTTTCTATCGGTCGTCGCCCCAACGGCAAAAACATCGGTGCAGAACATGCAGGCGTTGCGGTAGATGAACGTGGCTTTATTGCAGTCGATAAACAAATGCGTACAAACGTACCTCATATTTTTGCTATCGGCGATATCGTCGGCCAACCCATGTTGGCGCATAAAGCCACGCACGAAGCCAAAGTGGCCGCTGAAGTCATCGCTGGGCATAAAACAGAGTTTATCGCTAACGTGATACCTAGTGTGGCCTACACTGACCCAGAAATCGCTTGGGTAGGCATGACTGAGACCGAAGCAAAAGCCAAAGGGATTGAAGTCGATAAAGCTTCGTTCCCATGGGCAGCCAGTGGGCGTGCGATATCCGTTGCGCGCACCGAAGGCACGACTAAGTTAATTTTTGATAAAGAAACTCACCGCGTCATTGGTGCGGGGATTGTCGGAGTGAATGCTGGTGAGCTACTTGCAGAAGCCGTATTGGCGATTGAAATGGGCGCTGATGCGCATGACTTAGGCCTGACGATACACGCCCACCCGACGCTATCAGAAACCATTTGCTTCGCGGCAGAAATGAAGGAGGGTACGATTACCGACCTTTATATCAAAAAACGCTAGGCTAACTTTAAGTAGCTGGCCTAGCTTGTAGGGCAAGCGGCAGGCACTATCTCTGTACCTACAAACTCTGGTTTAACCTTATGTAGCTCAACTGCTGTTTCTGTAGTCACCGCTTTAATCAGCAAGCTATTGAGCGATTTACCCGCACTGCGCAATGCCTTAGTTGCATTCTTAACGCCTTTGGTTTGCAAATCGTTTAACAAACTACTTGCTAGCTGCTCATCTTGAAATAATCCAAACGAAATCGCATTTCGCCATTGCGAGTCTTGTACAATGTACAACTCTTCTATACCCAATGCCTTAATTTCTGCAGCCTTTTTCTCTGCCAGCTCTGCGCTCTTTAGTGGCGGATAATAGACCCAAAAACGGCTGTCATCAGTAGCTACTTCCGCCTGCTTAACCTCACTTTGCAGGCCAAGTCTCGCCAGTACAACTTGCGCAGCGGGTAAGTTAGTCTTGGTAAAGTTACCCCATGCATAGCAAGTAGATGCTGTTAAATCGCTCACTTGTGGGATAGTTCCTGCAATTGGCATGGCGCTGGTTATGACTACCTCTTTTTTAGGCATGGCATCTAAGGCCTGTTGGTTTAATACAATCAGTTTTTCGGGGTTTATCTCTTTGCTAGTGCTCACTGGTGCAGACGCCGATTGACTCATATTAAAATAGGCGAACAAGCCCACGTTAAGTAACAACAACAATAAAACCAATAATCTCATCTTGTTTCTTTCATTATGCTTTTGCTAGCAACGCCAAACCCTGTAACACCAGATTTTCTGTAATGATAACCTGTTTTGTATCTAGATTTAAAGTTTGAGCACGTAAGGTTTGCGCTACTACCTGCGCATCGCCACCACTTAGCACTAGTAATGGCGGACACCCACATTGCTTTTCAAGGCGTTTTAACATCAAATCAATCGCGCCAATAATTGCATTCAAACAACCAGCCTGGATCGCATCTGGCGTATTTGTGGGAAACGCCTGCCACGCCCCTTCATCTATATTAAGTAGCGCTGCATTTTTGCTTAATGACGCGCGCATTAAGTGTAAGCCTGGCATGATGCTGCCGCCCAAAAACTCACCTTTGTCTGTCAGCGCATCAATCGTAATTGCCGTACCTGCACTCACCACGACGCTTGGCTGTTGATGATAGTGCCAAGCCGCCACCAATGCCGCCCAGCGATCTGCCCCCAAAGTAAGTGTGTAGTTATTTTTTAAGCCACAAGCTTCTGCCGTTACTTTTACAAAATGCGTTTCTAGCGGTGCCAATAATTGCGTGATTTGTTGTGCCATTTGCGCACCTGCAACGTTTGCAATCACAGCTTTTTGCCCTTGTTTAATGGGTAAATCTGCTTGCGCAATACCCGTATTCAAGCAAACGCCCATTGTTGATAATTGCCCCCTATCGTCCGCCAGCGCCCACTTGGTGCGGGTATTGCCGATATCTATCACTAATATCAATTTGCACCTCGCAGCGAAATCTCACCTGCAGAAAAACGCTGCAGCCCAAGCGCCGTTTCTACCAACAAAATGCCATCATCGGCCACGCCTGTTACCGTGCCAATCACCTCAGTGCCATTCGGTAGCAACATGCGCACAGGCTTGTTTTTATAGGCATGGTAGCTCAGCCATTCATCGCGCAAGCCAACAAAACCCTGCGCTTCAAAATTACTTAACACATCAGCCAAGTGCTTTAATATTTGGCCTAGCAACACATTTTGGCTAATCGGCTTAGCGCCCGCATGCGCTAAGTCTATCGCGGGTTGGTCTATGCTTTCTAGCACGTTTTTAGGCAGATTTAAGTTAATGCCTACACCAATCACAGCCGAGCTTGGGCCTTCTAAATCACCTTGTAATTCTATTAAAATACCTGCTAATTTCTTACCATCTACTAATACGTCATTCGGCCATTTTAATTGCGCTTGATCAACACCCAAACCATGCAAAGCGCGCATCAACGCCACGCCCACCGCCAAACTTAAGCCAGAAAGCCCAGCCGCACCGCCCGCAAAACGCCACAGTAACGAAAAAGTTAAACTTGCACCTAATTGAGAAACCCAAGTACGCCCACGCCGCCCTTTACCATTGGTTTGCAAATGCGCGGCTACGCACGTGGCGTGTGCAGCATGTTTATTTTGCATCAAGTAAGTGTTAGTCGAAGCTACTTCATCTAAAACCTCCAACTTAAACCAGGCACGTTGTTCGCCAATCGCTTGCAGCACTTCGTTTGCATCTAGCAAGTTGATTGCACTAGGCAATTTGTAGCCTCTGCCACGCACAGAGAATATTTCAACGCCTAAGCTTTCTGCATGTTGAATCGCGTTCCAAATCGTGGCGCGCGTGACTTTAAAACGCTGTGCCAATGCCTCGCCAGAATGAAATTGGCCATCGGCAAGCAGCTGTAGAATAGGAAAAGTAAGCTGACTCATGATTAATGCCAGTTTATCACAGGCTTATTTGTTTAAGGCTGACGCGAACGCGTGTAAAATAGATGAAAATTAATTGAAAAAAACCATATGTCAGAAAAAGAACCCATCCCTTTAGCCTCTAATTTTATCCGCGCGATTGTCGATAAAGATTTAGAAAATGGCTTATACAAAACCCGTAAATGGGCAGGCACGCCAGGCGATGCCGCACATCACGCTGCGGGCGCACCAGACCATGAAAAAATTCGCACGCGCTTTCCACCCGAGCCGAATGGCTATTTGCATATTGGGCACGCAAAAAGTATCTTTTTAAACTTTGGTTTAGCGCGCGATTACAACGGCGTGTGCCACATGCGCTTTGACGACACTAACCCAGAGAAAGAAAGCCAAGAATACGTTGATAGCATTACCGAGATGGTGCAATGGCTAGGTTTTGGTTGGGATAAAAACAGCGAAAACAGCTTGTACTTTGCCAGTAACTATTTTGATTTTATGTACCGCGCAGCGGAAAGTTTGATTGAAAATGGCCATGCCTATGTAGATAATCAAACTGCTGATGAAATGCGTATTAATCGCGGCACACTCACCGAGGCAGGCAAAGATTCGCCCTACCGCAATCGTTCTGTTGAAGAAAACTTAAGCCTATTCCGCGAAATGCGCGATGGCAAACACCCAGATGGCACGATGGTATTACGTGCAAAAATTGACATGTCCTCGCCCAACATTAACATGCGCGACCCCGCGATTTACCGCATTAAACGCGCGCACCACCACAACACGGGCGACAAATGGTGCATTTATCCCATGTACACCTACGCGCACCCTGTTGAAGACGCGCTAGAGCAAATTACCCACTCTATTTGCACGTTAGAGTTTGAAGACCAACGCCCTTTCTACGATTGGCTGTTAGAGCGGCTTGCGGAGGCAGGCTTGCTGGCGCATCCGCTACCAAAACAATATGAATTTGCGCGACTCAACCTCACTTACGTGGTGCTTTCTAAACGCAAGCTCATTCAATTGGTAGAAGATAAACACGTCAGCGGGTGGGATGACCCACGCCTACCCACGCTAGCAGGCGCGCGCCGCCGCGGCTATGTGGCAGAAGGCTTTAAATTGTTTACCGATAGGATTGGTGTTTCTAAGGCCGATTCGTGGATTGAATACACCATTTTAGAAGACTGCATGCGCGAGATACTGAACGAAAGTGCCGAACGCCGCATTGCCGTACTAGACCCAATTAAGTTGGTGATTGATAACTACCCTGCTGATATGGTTGAAGATTGCTTTGCCCCCAACCATCCGCAAAAGCCAGAACTAGGCAAACGCGTTGTGCCACTCACCAAAGAATTATGGATAGAACGTGAAGACTTTGAAGAAACGCCGCCAAAAGGCTTTTTCCGCCTCATGCCAGATGGCATGGTAAGACTTAGATACGGCTACGTGGTGAAATGCACAGGTTTTGAAAAAGATGCCGCAGGTAAAGTCACCACCGTCATTTGCGAGTATCTACCAGATACAAAATCTGGCACGCCGGGCGCAGATGCCATTAAGGTAAAAGGCAATATCCATTGGGTGAGCGCGCAACATGCTTATGCGGCCGAAGTGCGCTTGTACGATAAATTATTTAAAGAAGCACATCCGGGTGAGGGCGACAGAGACTATATTAATGACCTAAATCCAAACTCTGTCAAAACCATTACCGCGCAATTAGAGCCCAGTTTAAAAGACGCAAAAGCAGAAGATAGATTCCAGTTTGAACGCCATGGCTACTTTGTGGCAGATAGAAAAGACAGCGTGGCTGGCAAGCCCGTGTTTAATAGAACCGTGACCTTGCGGGATGCTTGGCAGAAGTAAAAACCCGCCGAAGCGGGTTTTTATAGCAGTTTGAATTAAGCAGATTTTTGTTGACGTCGCGCTACAAAACCTAAAACCCCTAAACCAGCCAAAAACATAGCATAGGTGTCTGCTTCTGGCACAGCTGTCACTGAGAGTAAGTAGGCATGTCTTTCACCACTAATATTATTGAGTGCATCACCTACAATCCAGCCGTTGTCATTAATAGCCAATGCATTATTTAAAACCCAGCCTGCGCCCACGGTACTGGCATCTAGCAAGCTATTTAAATCTATCATGCTGCCATTGCTGTATAAAAAAGCATGATCAAAAGAGTCAGTGGTGAAGGTCTGACCTACCACTTGGCCGCTGTTGTTTATACCATAGGCAAAGCTAAACCCGCCATCCACCAAGCTACCTAAATCTTGCATGCTGCCATTACTGTATAAAAAAGCACGATTAGCAGCATCCCCTGAGGTATTGGCATAGCCCACCACCTGCCCACTGTTGTTAATGGCATAGGCATAACTAGTCGTGCCACCCAAAGTGCCTAAATCTTGCATACTTCCGTTATTGTATAAAAATGCATGCGAAGCAGCATCGTCTGTGGTGGTGGCACTGCCCACCACCTGTCCGCTATCGTTAATGCCCCGGGCTATACTAAACGTGCCACCCAAGGTGCCTAAATCTTGCATACTTCCGTTGCTATATAAAAAAGCATGCGTGGGAGTATTGCCACTATATTCATAGCCAACTACCTGCCCGCTGTTGTTGATGCCAATGGCATAACTATCCGCGCCATCCAGTGTGCCTAAATCTTGCATGTTGCCATTACTATATAAAAAAGCATGCTGGGCAACATTCGTGGTGAAGGCGTAGCCCGCCACTTGCCCACTATTGTTAACGCCATTGGCTGCGCTATTCGTACCCCCTAGTGTGCCTAAATCTTGCATGTTGCCATTACTATATAAAAAAGCATGGCTAGCACTATCGCCTGCTGTGGTAGCAAAGCCCACCACATGCCCACTGTTGTTGATGCCAGTAGCAATGCTATATGTACCACCCAAGGCACCTAAGTTGGTAAAGGTGTATGGAGTGGCTAGTACAGGGACAGAATACACCGAACCTGCTAAAAGCATTGTGCTCATGAGTATTTTATTAGTTTTGTTCAAGTTAAGCATGGTGGTAGGCCTAAATAGTAAAATGAAATAATTGTTGTGCTAAATACTGAAACTCTATTAACTCTACCAACATAATGTTTTAATTAAATGAAATTTTTATTATAAATATCTAGTCTTCTTGTAGTCTTATCATGTTTAGCTGTGTTTAACAGAATTACATTTGATAATCTCAATGCACACACTTATCAGTAGCATGCACGCCCAAGCGGTATTACAATGTGTCGAATATGTACTAAATATTTAACCCATGAAAAAACGTCTCCGCACACGCAAAAAACATTATTCTAAAGAAGTGGGCATGCCACCTGGAACGCCCATGTATATTGGCGATGCAGACATTGCCAAACTAGCCAAACCAAAAATAAGCAAGATTGCATACAACGGCACTGAGCTGATTGAGTGCGAGCTAAGCGCAGAAACATTAGCGATATTCAAGCCTGACAAAGGCAAAAAACTATGGCTAAACGTGCATGGCGTGCACGATGCCGCGCTGATTAAGCAGATTGGCGAACTATTTAAGCTGCACCCATTGGTGGTGGAAGATATTTTAAACACCGAGCAGCGCCCGAAAATTGACGAATATGAAGATTATATTTTCCTAGAAACGCGTAATTTTTATTACGAAAAGGAAACCATGTCAACCAGCAGCGAGCAGATTAGCATGGTGCTTAGTCACAACTTTTTGCTGACGTTTCAAGAACGTTCAACTGGCGCATTTGAGCCTGTGCGTGAGCGTTTACGCGCTAACCATGCGCATACACGCGCGCAAGGCGTAGACTATCTAGCTTATACCTTGCTGGATAGTGTGGTGGATAGTTATTTTAAAGTGCTGGAAGATGTGAGCAACGACAGCGAGGATTTGGAAGACCGCCTGTTAGCTAAGCCCAACAATACAGAGCTGCATAATATTCACCAACTCAAACATGTGAGCATTGAGTTGCGCCGCGCAGTGTGGCCGCTGCGTGAAGTGGTGAACAACTTAACGCACAACGAAAAAGGTTTTTTTCAGCCCAGCACCGTGCCTTATTTGCGCGACGTGTATGACCACACCGTGAGCTTTATTGAATCGCTGGAATCGATTCGCGATAGTTTAAGCAGCATGATGGATATTTATATGGCGAGTGTGAGCCAGCGCGTCAACTTAGAATTGCGCGCACTTACCGTTGTTGCCATGCTGTTTATGCCAGCCACACTGATTGCGGGTATTTTTGGCATGAATTTTATCCACATGCCTTGGATAGAGGAACATAACGGCTTTTGGTGGGCGCTGGGTATTATGGCTTGCATTGCGCTCATCATGATTTTGATTTTTTGGCGCCGGCAGTGGTTAAGTAGTAAGACCTAAGCCACTATATAATTTACTTAGATAACGTCCTGGGTAACATCTTGCGCTTTAAGCATCCTGCGGCAAGTCTTTAACCAGTTGTGAATATTTCATCCGTATCTTAGCCGCCTTAGGCGCTGCCACCGCCATGCAATAAGGGTTTTCAGGGTTTTTAGAAAAATAATACTGGTGATAATCTTCCGCTGGGTAAAACGTACTTGCGCCATTAATTTCTGTAACGATAGGCGCGTTGAAAATAAACGCACTATTAAACGCCTCAATTGTTTTCTCAGTTTGCTCAAACTGTTCCGCATTTTGGCAAAATACGGCAGAGCGGTATTGCGTGCCAATATCGTTACCTTGACGGTTTGGCGTAGTAGGGTCGTGCGAAACTAAAAATACTTCAAGCAAAGTTTCAAAACTCACCTCATCGGCATCAAAGGTAATTCTAATGCCCTCAGCATGGCCAGTATCGCCATTGCAAATGTCTTTATAAGTTGGGTTTTGTGTATGCCCACCAATATAGCCAGATTCGACTTTTCTCACACCCTTTAGCTGACTGAAGACAGGCTCGGTGCACCAGAAACAACCGCCAGCAAAAATTGCAATTTGTTCGTTACTCATGATGTTTTACCTTAAAAGTTGTTTAATTGCCTAAGTTTAGTAATGTTTAAAATTATTACAAAATTAAGACACTCAAGAAATACATATTAATCATATATTTGCTAAGTCTTAATCATACATTTACTAAGCCAACGCAGAAAATATTATGTCAATTTTAGGTCGATTATAGTCTTACCGGACTATTTTCAAAATTTTAAGCGGTCACATTTAGCCTGTAGTTTGTAGCAGTTATTAAATTGAATATATCCAACATATTAACTTTCAAACTAAAGGGGACGAAAATGAAAAAATCATTATCTTTCATAGCATTAGCGGTGCTATCTACAATCACTATACAGGCAAATGCCGCAATATTAATTACTGAAGTCACACCGTGGGCGAGTAACAATGGAACTGGCTACCTAGCCGACTGGTTTGAACTTACTAATACTGGTAGTACAGCTGTGAACATCAGCGGTTGGACAATGGATGACGATTCTGGCAACCCGAATAGCGCTTTATTAGCTGGCATTAACAGTATTAATGCAAATGAATCAGTGGTGTTTCTTGAATTAGCTGGCGGCGGCAATGCCACCACGCTTAAGAACAACTTCATTAACACTTGGTTTAATGGGGTTTTACCTTCTGGCTTACAAATAGGCACTTATACACAAGGTGTTGCAGGTGGCGTTGGCTTGAGTGCAACTGCAGATGCGGTAAATATTTACAATGGCGTGGCTGGTACTTTGCAAGCCCGCGTCACTTTTGGTGCTTCTGATGCAAGCTCACCTTTTCAAACATTCAACAATGCAGCAGGATTAAATAATGCAGCAATTTCAACATTAAGCGTAGTCGGTGTTAACGGTGCGTTTACAGCACTAAATAGTGCAACCCAAGTTGGTTCACCTGGCCGAATTGCTGCGCCTGTACCAGAGGCAGATTCTTATGCCATGCTATTGGCTGGATTAGGTTTTATGGGGTTTATTTCACGTAGACGTAAAGGCTAATTCACCATGAAAATCTCACACATTATTTTTGCATTGGCAGCCACATTTTCAGTATCTGCACATGCTGCAAGCTCGATTAACTTAGCCAATTACACTGTTAGCAGCACCTATGCACTTGATATTTTAGGTGGTGCAGGCGGGGCTATTTCTGGACTAGAGGCTTCTGCAATAACCTATGCTAGAGATCGCAACTCACTTTTTTTTATTGGTGATGAAGGCTCTGGTGTAGTAGAAATTTCAAAAACTGGTACAACCCTTAGTAACAATTTCTTTGATTGGACAGGGACTGGCAGCACAAATCATGATACGGAAGGATTAACGTATTTAGGTGGTGGCGTACTGGTGGTTGGGGAGGAGCGTTTACAAGACGCCTATCGCTTTAACTATGTATCTGGTAGCACAGTTACCCTTGCAAACAGTTATGCATCCATTAGCAACGCAACTGTAGGCAATAACGGTATGGAAGGTATTAGTTATGACGCCCGTGGCGCAGGTAGTTTTGTTTCGATTAAACAACAAAGCCCTCAGGATGTTCTAGCTGGCTCATTAACGTTTGCTGCCGCCGCAGGCGGAGCATCGACGATGGCAAATTTGTTTAACCCGTCTCTATTGGGTTTATCAACATTATCTGACATACAAACGTTATCTTCTGTAGATGCACTTTTTGGTACCGCAGGGGCGGACAATCTGCTTATTCTAAGCTTGGGTTCAAGAAAGCTTGTTGAAACTGACCGTTTAGGCAACATATTAAGTAGCTTTGACCTCTCTACTGTCTTACCTAACAATGCCATTGAAGGTGTGACTATTGACGAGAATGGTACGATTTATCTGGTTGCTGAACAGGTGCAAGATGGTACTGCATTACCAAGTGAAAAATCAAAGCTCATTGTATTAACATCTACAGCACCAGTACCAGAACCAGAAACATATGCGATGTTATTGGCTGGCTTAGGGCTAATGGGCGCAGTAGCGCGTCGTAAAAATAAACAAGTTTAATTACAGTTTGCATTTAAATTGCGGGAGCTTCGGCTCCCGTTTTTATTTTTAAAATTCTATTCTTAAGCACCAATAAATCAGCGTATCATTTTGCAATAACTGTGATATTGAATAAGCCATGCCCTTAAACGCGTTATACGTCGATTTCAACTCTTACTTTGCTTCGGTGGAGCAACAACTACGCCCAGAGCTACGCGGCAAGCCTATCGGCGTGCTGGCGGTGATGGCAGAAACCACTTGTTGCATTGCCGCTAGTTATGAAGCTAAAGCATTTGGCATCAAGACAGGCACGATGGTGCGCGATGCACGCAAGCTGTGTAGAGACATTATTTTTGTAGAAGCGCGGCCATCTATTTACGTTGAACATCATCATAAACTGATAGAGATTGTAGAAAGCTGCACGCATGTAGAAAAAGTGCTCTCAATAGATGAAATGGTGTGCTATTTAACGGGTAGCCAGCAGAATAAAGAAAATGCGCTAAAACTGGCCGCTAAAATTAAACGTGAAATTAATAAGAAATATCCTTTTATTCGCAGCTCTATCGGCATTGCACCCAATACTTTTCTCGCCAAAATTGCATCTAACATGCAAAAGCCCGATGGTTGCGTGGTGATTGAAGATAGTGATATTCCAGAAAAACTTTATAGCCTTAATTTGCGCGCTTTAAGCGGTGTTGGTCGCCAAATGGAGACTAGGCTTAACGGTTTTGGTATCACCACCGTAGAGAAGCTCTACGCAGCGAATCGTGCGCAATTGCGCAGTGCTTGGGGCAGCATAGAGGGTGAGCGCTATTACGATAAACTACGTGGCATAGAACCCTACTACGTTAAAAATGCGCGTAGTAGCCTTGGGCATTCTCACGTATTGCCGCCAGAGCAGCGTAACGTTGAAAGTGCAAAAGCTGTGTTGCATCGATTATTGCAAAAAGCCGCCATGCGCATGCGTAGCTACGATTTGCTGACTTCCAATATTGGTATTAAAGTGAAGTTTAGAAATCAACCCAGTTTTTATGCTGACAGCGCCATTAGCGCTACAGGCAACACGTTAAAGCTCACAGAATCACTTGAGACGCTTTGGCAGCAATACCCAAAACATCGTTTAGAGCCTTGTGCTGTTGGTGTAAATTTTACAGGTTTGATGAATGCAGATGAAATTGCTTATGATTTATTTGCCGAAAAACCCAGCGCGAATGAGAAAAAACTCAACAAAGCCTTAGACATCTTAAATTTGAAATACGGTAAAAATACCGTTTATTTTGCGGGCGCGCATAAGGCGCTGAAAGACGCCCCGATGCGCATTGCGTTTAATCACGTGCCCGATTTAGTGGTAGAAGAAGATTAAAATTAATTACAACGGCTAAGCGGCTCGCTGTCTCTACCACGACTCAGATTGTCGCTACGGCTACCAAAACTTAAATCATCCGAAGACTTTCCGCGCTCTAGGTAATCATTTCTCTTGCTGAAAGTTAAATTATCATTGGCCGCACTACGCACTAAATCATCGCTTTTATCACCGCGCATCAATAACACTGTGTCTTTTCCACGTGCAAGTAAATCATCTTTTTTGCCACGCATTAAAAGCTCTGCATCTTTGCCGCGATTTAACATTGCAGTATTTTTACCATATGCTAAATCATCGTTATGCTTGCCAGGCGATAGTTCATTGCTCTTTTTGCCAAATTTTAGCGCCTCAGTCTCAGCCCCGCGCGTAAGATTCTCTTGCGGGCAAGCTGAAAGCTTATTTTTGCAATTACAACTATTTTCATCAGCCTGTACTGCTGATGCTAAGCAAAACAAACTAACACCAAACACTAAAATTGTATTTTTCATCATGACACATCCTGTATTGTTAGATTTACTATACAGTGCGTTTTTGCAAAAAACAAGACTTTTCCCTTTAAAACCAATGTCGTACAAACAATAAAACCCTCACTGGGAGGGTTTTTTGTAAACCATGCTGGGCTGGTTTGGTATAAATAGCTTGGCAGTGACCTACTTTGGCTTCGGCCGCTCACTGCGTTTGCTT
>JANNOS010000062.1:0-26931 GCA_031399315.1 Methylophilaceae bacterium
ACACAAACCACACAAGAATCAGCGCAAATTCGAGCCGCTTATTTGGGAAACACTTCTCTTCCTGTCTATGACTTTACTGGTGCCATTCGTGTCAGTGGTGATTATCTAGGCACTATTTATTACAGCGCACCGCATGCCATGTTGCGCCATCTATTAACCATCATGAAAGAGCTCGATCAGCGCAATGAAAATCTACTTGATGCTGTAGGCGAAATTGCCAACACCTTATCAGGTAACGCACGCCAACACTTTGGTGAGCAGCTAATCATTTCACCGCCTGCAAAAATGGATAATGTGAGTTTCAAACTTAATAAATTAGCAAGAACGCACCCCTATATCATTTCTATCAAGTGGAAACATTATGTGTCTTCATTAATTGTGGACGTTACTAGACATTAATGCCCTACACGCACTATAAAAGGGCGCAATATTTCTTTCATGCCTTATTTTAAGGCGAATGGTTAAGCTGTATAATATTAAGTTGCTGAAAAATATAGCTGCTTATTAGTGGCATAGTATTTGCTTTTTTACCAAGCTAAGGCCAAGTTAAGGTAAGACAAACGCAAGATTAAGACAAACATCTGTGGGTTTAACAAGTAGGAAGAATTTGCAATGCAAAAAACAGAATCAAAATTACGTCTGGTAGTGGTAGGTAACGGCATGGCGGGCATGCGCGTGATAGAAGAGTTGTTGAAAATCTCACCCGAACTTTACGATATTACCGTGTTTGGTGATGAGCCCTACCCCAACTACAACCGCATTATGCTATCGCCTGTGTTAGCGAATGAGCAAACCATTAATGACATAATTCTAAATACCCGCGAGTGGTACGCAGAAAACAATATCACCTTGCATACCAGCGCGCGAGTGAACAAGATTGACCGCAAAAAACGTATTGTCACGGCAGAAGATGGCACGACAGCAGAATATGATCGCTTGTTGCTCGCTACTGGCTCTAAGCCTTTTATGCTACCCATTTTAGGTGCGGATTTAGAAGGTGTGATTGGTTATCGCGATATTAAAGATACTAACGAAATGATAGCAACCGCTAAAAAGCATAAGCATGCGGTGGTGATTGGTGGTGGCTTGTTAGGTCTAGAAGCCGCTAACGGCCTTAAAATTCAAGGCATGGATGTGACGGTAATTCACCGTAACGAATGGTTGTTAGAGCGTCAACTGGATAAAACTGCAGGCAAAATGCTGCAAAAATCACTGGAAGAAAAAGGCCTTAAATTTCAGTTAAAGCAAAATACTAAAGAACTTACGGGTGACGGTACTGATGGAAAAACAGGCCGCGTCACCACGATTCACTTTACTGATGGCAGTTCATTACCCGCCGACTTAGTGGTGATGGCGATTGGCATACGCCCTAACTTTGCGCTAGCTGAATCAGCTGGTATCCACTGTGATAAAGGCATTGTAGTGAGCGACACTATGCAAACCTATGATCCACGCGTGTATGCGGTGGGTGAATGCGTATCGCATCGCGGCATTTCTTACGGCTTAGTAGCACCCTTATTTGAAATGGCCAAGGTATGCGCCACGCACTTGGCCAACTTTGGTATTGGTTTATACAAAGGCTCTGTGACTTCAACAAAATTAAAAGTCACAGGCATTGATTTGTTTTCTGCTGGCAACTTTGCTGGCGGAGAAGATACCGAAGAAATTGTGCTGCACGATGCAGTTGGCGGGGTATACAAAAAACTCGTCATCAAAGATGACAAAATCATCGGCAGCGTGCTGTATGGCGATACTGCCGACGGAGCCTGGTATTTCCAGATGCTCCGCGACAGTAAACCGATACATGAAATTCGCGATAACTTAATGTTCGGACAAGATAGCCTAGGCAACACGGGTCACCAAGGCAATGATAAAGCCGCTGCCATGACTAACGAGATGGAAGTCTGTGGTTGTAATGGTGTGTGCAAAGGCACCATTGTAAAAGCGATACAAGACCAAGGCTTATTCACCATTGACGACGTTAAAAAACAAACCAAAGCTGGCTCTAGTTGCGGCAGTTGCGTGGGTTTGGTAGAGCAAATTTTGGCAAGTACCTTAGGCGGCGGCTATGCACCACCATCTACCAGCAAAGCTGTTTGTGGTTGCACCGACAGAAACCATGAAGAAGTGCGTGAAGAAATCCGCCAAAATAAATACTTAAACATCCCAGATGCGATGCGTGGCATGGTTTGGCGCACCCCTAATGGTTGCGCCACTTGCAGGCCTGCACTTAATTATTATCTACTCTCCACTTGGCCGCATGAGGCAGTGGATGATCCACAATCACGCTTTATTAACGAGCGCGTACACGCCAATATTCAGAAAGATGGTACTTACTCAGTGATTCCACGGATGTACGGCGGCGTCACAACGCCAGATCAATTGCGTAAAATCGCCGATGTAGCCGATAAATACGCCGTGCCGATGGTAAAAGTCACGGGTGGTCAACGTATCGATTTGCTTGGGGTGAAAAAAGAAGACTTGGTCGGCATGTGGAAAGATTTAGACATGCCTTCAGGTTATGCTTATGCCAAAGGCATTCGTACTGTCAAAACCTGTGTAGGGTCTGAGTTTTGCCGATTTGGCACACAAAACTCCACCCAAATGGGGATTGATATCGAAAAAGCCTTCGACCACATGTGGGCACCGCATAAGGTGAAATTTGCTGTATCTGGTTGCCCTAGAAATTGCGCCGAATCTGGCATTAAAGACGTCGGCATTATCGGTGTAGATTCTGGCTGGGAAATTTATGTTGGCGGCAACGGTGGCATTAAAACCGAAGTGGCGCAATTTTTATGCAAAGTTAAAACGCATGATGAAGTTTTAGAATACTCTGGTGCATTCATTCAAATCTATCGTGAAGAAGCACGTTATTTAGACCGCACCGTACACTGGATTGAGCGTGTAGGCTTAGATTACGTTAAAAAACGAGTATTAGAAGATGCCGAAGGTCGCAAAGCCGCCTATGAGCGCCTGCTTTACGCACTGCAAGGCGCAGTCAATCCTTGGGCTGAACGCGTAGAGAAGCGCGAACAGCACAAAGAGTTTGAAACAATTACGGTTTAAACTATTTCAATTGTTTATGCCAATTCTCCGCAAAGAAGCGAGAAAAATTGGTTAATTAAAATTGTCACCTTTGCAAAGAGGCAAAAGGTAGGCATCAATGTTTTGGAGATTATCATGCAAAAAAGTTTTTGGGAGGTAGGCCATAAGCCTACCCTGTTCGCTTCATTTTTCTATTTTGATTTAAGTTTTATGGTGTGGGTCATGTTAGGGCCTTTGGCTGTACAAATTGCGGCTGATTTAAATTTAAGTCCTGCTCAAAAAGGTCTAATGGTCGCAACCCCAGTACTCACAGGTGCATTATTGCGCATCGTAATGGGTGTATTAGTAGACCAAATTAAACCCAAAAAAGCAGGTTTAGTCGGGCAAGTGATTGTCATCGCCGCTTTATTAGTGGCTTGGTTACACGGTATTCACACCTACCAGCACACCTTATTACTAGGCATGTTTTTAGGCTTTGCTGGTGCTGCGTTTGCAGTTGCATTGCCACTGGCCTCACGCTGGTATCCACCTGAGCATCAAGGCACAGCCTTAGGCATTGCTGGTGCAGGTAATTCTGGTACAGCATTAGCGGCTTTATTTGCGCCTGGCTTAGCGATTGCCTTTGGTTGGAACAATGTGTTTGGTTTAGCGCTGATTCCATTGGGCATTGCTTTAGTGGTATATGTGATTTTTGCTAAAGACGCGCCCGATGCACCAGCAGCGAAGTCTTTAGGGCAGTATCTTAGCGTGCTTAAGGACAAAGATGCTTGGTGGTTTATGTTTTTTTACAGTGTTACCTTTGGCGGGTTTGTAGGCTTAGCCTCTTCCCTCACTATTTACTTTAATGATCAATACGGCTTACCACCAGTACACGCGGGTTACTTTACAGCGGCATGCGTATTTGCAGGTTCTTTAGTACGTCCATTTGGCGGGCTCCTGGCAGACCGTATTGGCGGCATTCGTTCGCTCACCTTCATGTACATTTTGGCTGCCTTATTCTTATTTATTTTAAGCTTTGGTATTCCTACGCAAGCACTAGGTTTAACAATTGTAATGTTGGCAATGGCAGCGTTAGGCATGGGCAACGGCGCAGTGTTTCAATTGGTACCTCAACGTTTCCGCAAAGAAATTGGTGTGATGACAGGCTTAATAGGCATGGCTGGCGGCGTAGGCGGTTTCTATTTAGCGTCTAGTTTAGGCTATTCAAAACAAGTCACGGGCAGCTACCAAATTGGCTTGTCAATTTTTGCAGGTTTGGCAGTTGTGGCTTTGCTGGGCTTGATGGGTGTAAAAAATCGCTGGCGCACCACATGGGGTTCAGCCACGGCTACTACCGCTAAGGTCTAGCGCTCAGGTATAGTGTCACTTTTATTTAAAAGCGTGATTTAATGTCACTTAAGTTTACCGTTGGTGAAAGTAGCCAAACTGGCCCGCGCACGCGCAATGAAGACTATGTTGGCATCGTCACACCTAGCGATACGCTTGGCGACTCGCAACTGACCACCAAAGGTGCGTTATTTGCAGTGGCAGATGGCGTAAGTGGTAATGCTGGCGGGCGCGAAGCTGCTGAAATGACGGTGCGTACAGTATCAGCCGATTATTACGCTACACCCGATACATGGCAAACGCATATGGCGCTCGATAAAGTGCTGGCTGCCGCCAATCGTTGGGTGCTTGCGCAAGCCGCGGCTAATCGTGATATGACGGGCATGGCAACAACGCTGTCACTCATGGTGCTTAAAGGCCAACGTTACGTGATGGCGCATGTAGGCGATACGCGCATCTATCGGCTACGCAATAAAGTATTAGAGCAACTCACCAGCGACCATGTTTGGGATAGCCCAGAGATGCGCCACGTGCTAAAGCGCGCGGTAGGGCTAGATAAACACTTAAGCGTAGATTTCGCAGAAGGTTTGTTAGAAGTCGGCGATGTGTATGCCATCATGAGTGACGGTGTGTGGGAGCCGCTAGGCGAGCAAGCCATACATCGCACAATGATGATGTTTGATAGCCCGCAAATGATTAGTGAGCACCTCACCAAAACAGCCCTAAGCAATGGCGGACAAGATAATGCCACCGCATTGGTCGTGCATATTGATGAAGTAGGTGTGGATAGCCTGACTGACTTATTATCAGATGCCACGAATTTGAGTGTGCCGCCTAAACTAAAAGTAGGTGAAGTTTTAGATGGTTTTGAAGTGTTGGAAATCTTGCACGATTCACGTGCAACTATTTTGTACAAAGTACGCAACCAAACAGGTCAGCTATTTGTACTCAAAACGCTGCAGCCTCAGCTCGCGACAGATACGGATAGCTGTCAAGCACTCATGAATGAAGAGTGGCTAGCCAAGCGCGTAGTAGCGCAGTGTGTGCCACAAGTGCTACCGCTGGCGTTAGGGCAGCGCAAGCATTTGTACTACATCATGACTTGGCATGATGGAGCCACGCTGCAACAACGCCTAGATAACGGGCATCATTTTACGGTGAATGGTGTCGCTAAAATTGGTGCCGATTTAGCACGCGGCTTAAGCATGCTGCACCGTTTAAACATTGTGCATCGCGATATTAAGCCAGATAATATTCATATTGGCGTAGACCAGCGCTTGCGTATATTAGATTTAGGTGTCGCACTTAATACCACCGTAGGCACGCCAGACTCGATGGAAAACCCAGGCACACCCAGTTACATGGCGCCTGAGTTGTTTGACGGCAAAGGTGCCGATATTGCAACGGATGTGTATGCTGCGGGGGTCACTTTATATTACTTGCTGACGCGCAAATACCCTTATGGCGAGGTGGAACCGTTTCAAACACCACGCTTTGGTGAGCCAGTGCGCCCTACGCGCTATCGGCCAGAAATACCAAGCTGGCTAGAAAACATTGTATTGAAAGCCGTGGCGAGAGATGTTGAAAAGCGCTTTGAAACATCGGATGAAATGTTACATGCATTAGAACATGGTGAATTTAAACCCATTGCCTTGCAACGCACGCCGCTCATTGCGCGGGCAAGATTGTTGACATGGCAATGGATTGCAATTTTTTCTTTCATCCTGAATTTTTTATTGATTTACCTATTGTTGGTTTCTTAGTAGCTAGTACCATAGTAGTAGTTTCGTAGCTTTAAGTTTAATTATTCGGAGTTTTTATGAGTTGGACAAAAGTTTGCCCTTTAAGCGACATCCCAAAACTGGGCGCGCGCGTCGTACGCACTAAAGATATAGAGATTGGCGTATTTCGTACAGAAGATGACCGTGTTTTTGCCATTAACAATATGTGTCCGCACAAAGCTGGGCCTTTATCGCAAGGCATTGTATATGGTGATAAAGTCGCTTGTCCGCTACATTCTTGGAAAATCAGTTTGGTCGATGGCAAAGCAGAAGAGCCAGACGTGGGTGAAACGACCTGCTTTAATACTAAAATTGAAGATGGTATCGTTTTCTTGGAAGTATAAAAGTAAAAGGCATGATTAAAGAAACAAAATCGACTTGTTGCTACTGCGGCGTTGGCTGTGGTGTCATTATTAAAACTGAAAACGATATAATCGTTGATGTAAAAGGTGACCCAGACCACCCTGCTAACTTCGGCCGTTTGTGCACCAAAGGCGCGACTTTGCACTTATCGACCAAGCCAGATAACCGCGCGCTTTACCCTGAGATGCGTTTAAGTCGCGATACGCCCAGAAAGCGCGTATCTTGGGATGTTTCACTCGATTATTTAGCCGATAAGTTTGCCAAAACCATCGAACAACATGGCCCAGATTCTGTCGCGTTTTATATTTCAGGTCAATTACTGACCGAAGATTACTACGTATTTAACAAGCTTGCCAAGGGCTTGATTGGTACTAATAATGTAGATACCAATTCCAGATTATGTATGTCTTCGGCCGTCACAGGCTACAAAGCCACACTGGGCGCTGATGCTCCGCCAGCCTGTTACGAAGATATTGACCATACCGATTGCCTGTTTATTGCAGGTAGCAACACCGCTTTTGCGCACCCCATCATTTTTAGGCGCATTGAAGATGCGAAAGCCAAAAATCCAAATTTAAAAATCATCGTCGTAGACCCGCGTAAAACAGACACCGCGCAAGCCGCTGATTTGCATCTCGCCATTTTGCCCGGCACCGATGTCGCCCTATTTAACGGCTTGCTACACGTGATGTTGTGGGAAGGCTTGCTAGATATGGCCTATATTCAAGCGCACACCAATGGTTTTGATGCACTCAAAGATACCGTGCGCGAATACACGCCCAAAATGGTGGCTGATATTTGCGGCATTAAAGAAAGTGACATCATCACTGCTGCCAAGTGGTTTGGCAAAGGGCCAACCTTAAGCATGTATTGCATGGGCTTAAACCAAAGCATACATGGCACTGATAAAAACGCCGCACTAATTAACCTACACCTAGCCACTGGTCAAGTCGGCAAGCTTGGGGCAGGTCCATTTTCACTCACAGGTCAACCCAATGCGATGGGTGGGCGCGAGGTAGGTGGTATGGCGAATTTGTTATCAGCCCATCGTGATTTAGCAAACCCAGCCCATCGCGCAGAAATCGCCAAGTTTTGGGGTGTGGCTGATGTGCCCAGCATCCCTGGGAAAACAGCGATTGAGATGTTCGATGCCGTTAAAAATGGTGAAATTAAAGCCATTTGGATTGCCTGCACCAACCCAGCGCACTCCATGCCAGACCTTAATAATGTGCTAGAAGCCTTGAACACGGCTGAATTGGTCGTAGTGCAAGACGCATTTAACAATACCAGTACTGGGCCTTATGCAGATGTATTGCTGCCAGCCAGTACTTGGGGCGAAAAAGAAGGCACGGTGACCAACTCTGAGCGCTGTATTACCCGTGTAAACCCAGCCATTCCGCCGCCAGCCGAGGCAAAGCACGATTGGCAGATTATGGTGGATTTTGCGCAAAGACTTGAAAAGCGTCTCGCATCAAATCCCCTCTCCCCTCGTGGGAGAGGGCTAGGGAGAGGGCCGGCATCAATTTTCCCCTTTAGCAGCACTGAGGAAATTTTTAACGAGCATCGCGAAACCACACGCGGGCGCGATTTAGACATTACGGGCTTAAGCTACGACCTGCTCAACGCGCAAGGCCCACAACAGTGGCCGTTTGTAACGGGTGCAAGTACGGGCAAAGCACGACTTTACAGCGATGGTATTTTTCAAAAACCTGACGGCAAAGCGCAATTTGTAAACGCCGTTTATAAAGGCACGGCCGATAAAACCGATGCGCGCCATCCGCTACACTTACTCACGGGACGTTTACGCGACCAATGGCACGGCATGAGCCGCACAGGCAATGTCGCGCAACTGTATAACCATGCTGAAGAAGCCGTGATTCATATCAGTGCCGATGATATGGTGCGCCGCAACTTAAAAAATGGCGATATTGTAAAAGTACAAAATAAACGCGGTAGTTTGGTGTTGCCTGTGCAAACTAGCGATGAAGTGCAGCCTGCACAAACCTTTATTGCCATGCACTGGGGCAGCAAGTTTATGAATGGCTTAGGCGTGAATGCCCTAATGCCGCCAACGTTTGATAAAACGTCTAAACAGCCAGAGCTAAAACATACCGCGGTTAAAATAGAAAAACTAGAGCTGCCTTGGCGCATGACGATTTTACGCACTTGCCAAGATTTAAGCTTATTAGAAAAAGTGCGCGCACTAATGCCGCAATTTACCCACGCCAGTTGTGGCTTATTTGGACGCGAAAACGAGGCGAATAAAGCAGGTTTGCTTATTTTGCGTGCCGCGCACGAAACCGCGCCAGACCAAACACTTATCGACCAAATTGACGTGATTTTAGGCATGACAGAGGAATCGCCGTGCTTAAATTACAACGATGCTAAACGCGGCATTAGCAAACGTATCCTAGTGCAAAAAAACGCATCAAATGGCAAATTAGAAGTCACTGGCGTGCGCTTAATGGGCGAAACCCTAGCGACCGAATGGCTAAAAGAAGTGATGTCCACAGGTCAGTTTAACGATGATGCGCAGTATAAAGAATTTAGCCGCTGGGCACTTGCCCCGCTCTCTGCACCACCTACAGGTCAAGTAGGACGCGGCAAAATTATCTGCAATTGTTTAGATGTTTCGCAAAACGAGATTGTTGAAAATATCGAGCTAGGCGCAGATTTAATTACCCTGCAAAACAAACTGAAATGCGGTACAGAGTGTGGTTCTTGTGTGCCAGAGCTAAAACGGCTGGTACAAACTCACGGCAAAAACCTTGTACTAACGCAATAGACCTTCATCTAGTAGCAATCAAATAATTTTTACCACTACCTTACCTTTAGCTCGACCTTCTTCGAGATAGGCGAGTGCCTCCTTTGTTTGATCGAACGGAAATACTTTGTCGATCACTGGTTGAATTTCCCCCGCGTCGAGAAGCTTGCCGATCTCTGCAAGTTGGCGACCGTCGGGATGTACAAACAGAAAGGAATACTCGGCACCGTGCTTCTTGGCTTGGCGAATAATTTTGCTGCTAATCAATCCGAACACGAACCTCATGAAGAAGTTCATGCCTCTGGCGTGAGCGAATGCTGCGTCTGGTGGGCCGACGAGTGAGACGACGCTGCTTTTGGGTCTCAAAATCTGAAGGGATTTCTCAAGTCCGTCGCCCCTGATGGTACCCAGCACCGCATCATAACTACGCAATATCTTCTCGAATTCCTGCTTCTTGTAATCAATCACCTCATCGGCGCCGAGTCTCCTCACCATGTCCACATTGCCCGTACTGGTGGTTGTCCCCACCGTTGCTCCGAGATGTTTTGCGAACTGTATTGCGAAGGTGCCAATGCCCCCGGAACCAGCAGGGATGAATACCTTCTGGCCTGGCTTGAGACGTGCCCGCTCCTTGAGTGCTTGCCACGACGTGAGTCCAACCATTGGGATTGAGGCTGCTTGTACGAAGTCTAGATTGGCAGGTTTGATCGCTGCTGCGCTTTCTGGAACAACGGCATACTCAGCGAGCGATCCAGTACCCAGATCGAAGATGCTGGCAAAAATGGCATCTCCCAGCTTGAAGCGTGTCACGCGATTGCCCACCTCCACTACAATGCCAGCCAAGTCGCTGCCCATCGTGGCTGGTAGCTGAAACTTGATGATGGGTTTGAACGTTCCTTTCGGAATCATGTAGTCAATCGGATTCAGGCCGACGGCGTGAATCTGGACGAGTATTTCGTTTGGCTTGATTGTCGGTCTGGGAATGTCTGCAAACGCGAGCTGATCGGATTTTCCATAACGTTTTAAGATAAGTGCTTTCATCATTTTATCCTCGAATTATTGCTGAATATAAGTCTCTTTCTGAATGTGGCTGATAGCTTGGTCAATACTTTGATTGCCATTATTCTTGACGCTCCCAAGTTTGGGAGCGGCCCAACATGAGTACGCCAATATAGCCGCGCACGCTGAGCTTCTTGCCACTGTCGATCAAACGGACTTTACTGCGATATATCTTGCCGTTGTCTGGATCGAGAATTTGTCCACCGACGTATTCGTCACCACTTTCTTTGAGACCACTAAGAATCTCCAGCCCGACGATTGGCGCATTTTTGTTCGATCCTTCGCATTTGTCGCACTTTGCATTTGGTTCTTCGGTTGAGTTTAGAAAAACTTTCTCTATCTTGCCTTGTAGAGTCCCGCTCGATTCAGTAATACGGATTAGTGCTCGCGGCTTTCCGCTGACATCGTCAACATTTTTCCACAGGCCAGCAGGCGAAGGATCGTTCGCCAGAACTGGTAGTGCCGTAAACGAGAAGAACAGGAGCGTGGTGAAAAGCGCAAGATTTCGAAAATCGAGTTTCATGAGCTTAACCTGCAAGTGTGGCATAGTCGGTATAGCCTTGCGCGCCTGGCGTATAGAACGTGCTTGGATCAAGCTCGTTTAAGGGTGCGTTGTGGCGCATGCGCTCGATCAGGTCAGGGTTCGCGATGAAAGCCCTGCCTATTGCGATCAAGTCCGCGTGATGCTCGGTCAGTGCTTGCTCTGCACTGGCGCTGTCGAATCCGCCAGCGAGTATGAACGGTCCGTTGAACGCGGCACGTAGATCAGCCTTGAGCTTCGCCGGGACGGGCGGGGCGCCCATCGCCGAATGGTCTAGGACGTGAACGTACATGAGGCCGAGCGCGGAGAGTTGCTTCACCAGCGCCATGTACTGCTCATCGACGTCTGGGAACGCACCTGTGCTGTTGAACACACCGTGGGGCGATAAGCGGATGCCGACGCGTTCAGCACCAATCTCCTGCGCGGTAGCGCGAGCTACCTCCAGCACGAGTCGGTTGCGTCCTTCGCTTGTGCCACCATACTCATCAGACCGGTGGTTGACGTTGGCATTCAGGAATTGTTCAAGCAGATAACCGTTGGCTGCATGCAATTCGATACCATCAAAACCAGCTTCGATGGCGAGGCGTGCAGCAGTCGCGTACTCTTGGACTACTGTTTTGATGTCATCCGCATTCATCGCGCGCGGCGCTGTATGTGGCTGGCTACCCTGCGCATCTGTCCACATTTCGCCAAGGCATGTTTCAGAAGAGGGTCCAATCACTTCGGCACCTGCTGGCAGATTTGCCACATGGGCGACGCGCCCCGTATGCATCAGTTGTACAACTATTTTACTGCCCTTGGCATGGACGGCATCTGTCACAAGTTTCCAGCCCTGCACTTGGTCGTTATTGAATAGCCCTGGGATTCGTGCGTAGCCCAAACCATTTGGTGACGGTGAAGTTCCTTCAGTAATGATAAGACCAGCAGTCGCACGCTGCGCGTAATACTCGGCCATCAGGCTGTTGGGCGTGTTGTTGTTAACAGCCCGACTGCGCGTCAGCGGCGCCATCACGAGACGATTGTTGAGAGGGGTGGCGCGCAGAGCGTAGGGTTCGAATAGCGTCATAAGTGTCCTTTAAATAGATTATGGTTGTTGGTTAGCTATTTTGAAAAGCTAATTGATAGCGCGATGCAGGTTGACCACTTTGTGTTCCAGCAAAAAGTCTTTTTCGCGCTTCGTCATAAGCTTCCCAAAGCTCTTTGTTTTCTACAGAGGGCAATGTAATCAACTCTTTTTGATCCAACCCAGCAAGGGCGGCATCTACACAATTATCTGCAGACATCACAGTACTTTCATTCAGGTTTTTGAGCGGCACGCCCGATAAATCCCAAAGCTCCGTTGCTGTAGAAGCAGGAAGTACCAATTGCACAAAAACATTGGTGCCTTCGACTTCTGATTGTAAGCCGCGAGTGAAATTCATGACATAACCTTTAGTACCACTATATACACTGCTAATTGGTAACGTATAGAAAGAAAGTACAGAACCAATATTGATAATGGTTCCTCTATTTCTTGCTTTGAATTTCGGTAAAGCAGCATAACAAAGCTGGATTAATGCAGTGACATTGATGTCATTCATCGCATCTACATTCGCTTTCTCCGTACTTATTAAAGGCGCTAATGTTGCAATACCTGCATTATTCACCAGCATGGAAATTGTAGTATCCGTAGAAAGCACGTCAACTACATTCCTTAAGTCAGTAGGGTTGGATAAATCAGCCACTAGACTTTGAGCTTTGATGCCGTATTTAGCCTGCAAAGACTCAGTAATCTCGTTAAGCCTGTCACCCCTTCTAGCTACAAGTATTAAGTCATACCCTTGTTTGGCTAAACGGTCTGCATATACTCTGCCTAGCCCTGCTGATGCACCTGTGACCAAAGCCACACCTTTGTTTTCTGTATGAATACACATTTTAATATCCTTCAATTATAAAAATTCTAAACCTACGAACTGGCTGTATTTATTGCTGCACTGGGTGTTTATTTCCTCCGCGCACCGATATATAGAAACGCTAGTACTAAAACGACTTCAATAAAGACAGATGCTAGGATGCCGCTAGATGCATGCCCTACTGAAAGCTCGTAAACACCGAGAAGCGCCAATATCAAGCATGCAGTTATGGTCCCCACGATGAGCGCTGTACGGATCGGCGAATGCTCTGCATTTCTTGCGAAGAAATACATCACAGCGATGCCAGCGTAGAGTGCTGCTATTCGTCTGGTAACCAATCCTACCGAATCTGTTAATTCCACTCCCCAGGCTGATAGCATCACAACTGGCGCAAACATCAAGATAAAGGCCAATACTGTAAATAAGATTGAACTAAAAACTGAAAGTCTATAAAAAGATAATAATTTCATGATGGTCTCCTAGAGTTGGCTAGCTATTTTGTGAAGTGAATCAAGTTTCATTTCTTTGCGAATGCCCGTATCAACCAATGCAGCAGGTGCAAACCTTCTCAGGAAGCTCAAGCGGCATGCTAATTTCCCAGCTGTATAACGCAGCTTAGGATGTTTGGCATTGGCCGCTTTCAATACGACATTGGCAACGACTTTAGGATCGTCACCGCCTGCAACAGCGACTTTAATTAATTTTGTGAGTGCTTTTCGCGCAATTGTGTATTCATCTATCTTAGCGTCCACTTCTTGGGTATTGGCTTCAAAATGCGTATTGGTATAGCCAGGCTCAACCACTGAAACACGGATTCCCCTTGTTCTTAGCTCATGGTCGAGGGATTCAGAGAACCCCTCGACGGCATGCTTAGTAGCGGCATAGGTTGCCATGTACGGTGCTGGTATCAGCCCAAGGATAGAACCGATGTTGATGATTCGGCCTTCCCCCTGTTTTCTCATGTAGGGCACCACAGCACGTGTCATGCGGACAATCCCGAAAAAATTGGTATCAAAAATCATCTTACTTTGTTCAATTGAGCTTTCTTCGGCCCCACCTGGCGCTACACCGAAGCCTGCGTTATTAACTACTAGATCAATCATGCCTTCGATTTGGACTACTTCTTTTAAGGCAGCTTCTATAGATGCCTCACTATTTACATCCAGCGCAATCATCTGGTATGAGCGTTGGGCAGCTTGCGCTCCCTTACGACTCGTTCCGTAAACCTTATAACCAGAATTTGCGAGTAACTCTGCTATTGCCTCACCGATTCCTGATGATGCTCCTGTCACAATTGCGATCTTACTTTTCATGTTGTAGCTCCTATTTAATTAAAATTAGTAAAACATTAGTAAAAAATGCTATATAAATATGATAACCATCATATTTATAGTCAAAAAAAAGCCAAAGTACTTAATGAGAAATTAATCATTCTTTGGCATCGTAGTGTTTTAAAGCTGCCTGGCGGAAAGCTTCGCTAAGTTCAGGGTCTTCTACCGCACGGGCTAACAATAATGTACCTATCATTGTTGATAACATTACAAGTGCTTCTTCACGTGCACCTTCTTTATTTGCCATTGGCTGACCTTGATCAGATAATTGACTTTCAATAAGCGCTATCATTTCTTTGATTTGTCGGGTAGAGGCTGCTCTCACCTCTGGTGCCTGCCGTGGCATTTCCGAACAGAGGGCTGCGAAAAAACATCCAGTTTCAATATCAGCCGTATGGTCATTAGAGAGGTAGGCATTCAACAGAGCCTGCAAAGCGTGACCCTTAGGCACTGCAGAGAATAGATGTTCGGCCATAGCAATTGTCTCTGCACCGGCTTGAACTGCAGCCTCCGCAAGCATTGCATCACGTGATGCAAAATGTGCGTAAAAACCGCCATGTGTGAGGCCTGCTTCTTTCATAATATCGGCTACGCCAGTTCCATCGTAGCCACTTCTACGGATTGCGCGGGCAGCGGTTTCCACAATGCGCGTATGCGTAATTTCTTTACGATTGGAAGTGTTTCGTTTTGATGTCGATTGTTTCATGACGACCATAATATATGATAACCATCATAAAATGCAAGTGAAATATTTTTTTGCAGATGGGATGATCAATTGATTTACAGTTTCACTTAGTGTGTAAACCCCAATGAAGTCTAAAATTACTCAGTTAATATTGTAGTGGCGCATGACGCAAATCAAAACAAAAATAGCCATAAGTATTAGTTTTTCTAAACTTGCGGATGCCAGCTTAGATTCGGAAGCAGTCATTAGCAGTTAATTTGGATAATATAAATCCAGTTACTAGATTCGCCTGACTTGGCGAGCCAAATAAACTTATAACACCTGCACTACCACCCGGATGAATATTCCCTCGCAGGGCATGTTTTTAAATAATCTATTCATATCACAATAACAAAATAAAAGTATTTTTAAACTTTCACAGCCTTAGCTAGTCCAATTTTTACTTTCCGTAAAACTTCACTTATAACTTCACTTAATAACTTCACTTAAAAATTCACAAAAGGTAAAAATTAATGCATAACAAATCCCCAAACCAACTTTTGGCTGCTTCAATCTTGGTCGCGTTTACACTGGTATCTACATTGTCTGGTTGTGCCAATATGTCTGAAACCCAAAAAGGCACGGCTAAAGGCGCTGGTATTGGGGCTGCAGGCGGCGCTGTCATTGGCGCAGTGGCTGGTGGTAGCAAAGGCGCTGTGATTGGCGCGGCGGTTGGCGCGGCTGCAGGTGGTGTGGCGGGTAATGTGTGGTCTAAACGTATGCAAGCGCAGAAAAAAGAGATGGAAGAAGCCACTGCAGGCACTGGCGTTGCGGTAACACAAACGCCTGATAACCGTTTAAAACTGGATATTCCGAGTGATATTTCGTTTGCTGTGGGTCGCGCTGACATTGAACCTAATTTCAGATCGATATTAGATACGTTTGCAACGGGCTTAAGCAGCAACACTGGCGCTAACGTGACTATTGTTGGCCATACCGATAGTACTGGCACGGACGCTGTGAATAACCCTTTATCTTTAAACCGTGCAACCTCTGTACGCGATTACCTCACCACACGCGGCATAGTATCTAACCGCTTTACGGTTGAAGGACGCGGTTCGCGCGAACCAATCGTAGCGAATGATACGGCTGCCAATAAAGCCAAAAACCGCCGTGTGGAGATTTTTGTGGCAGAACCTGCACCGCCCGCCCCTGTGCCAGCTCCTGCTGCAGTTCCAACAACTCAACAATAAGTAATAGGCTAATATGAATAATAAAATTGCCTCTTTTGAGGCTCTCGTCATAAAACTAGCATCAAACTTGCTTATATCATCTGTATAATCGCGCCTCAGGAGAAGATGATGACTATAAAAGTGGGTATAAATGGGTTTGGTCGTATAGGTCGAATGGTGCTGAGAGCCGCGCTGGAGCAGGCGGAGTTCAAAAATATAGAGGTGGTTGCGATCAACGGAATTGAAGAGCCTGAGTATATGCTCTACATGCTAAAGTATGATTCAGTACATGGCAGATTTAAGTTTGATGCACATTTTGAGGGCGAAAATTTAATTGTCGATGGCAAAAAGATTAAAGTTTCATCCAAAAGCAACCCTGCAGAAATAGATTGGGCTGCTGCTGGCGTTGATGTGGTGGTGGAATCTACGGGTGTATTTTTAACACAAGAAACCTGCCAAGCACACATTAATCGAGGCGCAAAAAAAGTGGTGCAATCTGCACCTGGCAAAGATGATACCCCTATGTTTGTTTATGGTGTTAACCACCAAACTTATATGGGCGAAAAAATTGTTTCGGCGGCCTCATGTACCACCAATGCGTTGGCGCCAATCGTCAAAGTCTTGCACGATCACTTTACCATTAAGCGCGGCTTGATGACCACTATACACGCAACTACCGCATCGCAAAAAACTGTGGATGGCACCAGCAAAAAAGATTGGCGTGGTGGGCGTGGTGTGTTTGAGAACATTATTCCTTCTAGCACTGGCGCGGCAAAAGCCGTGGGTAAGGTGATTCCAGCGCTCAATAAAAAACTCACAGGCATGGCATTACGTGTGCCTACAGCAGATGTTTCAGTGGTCGATTTAACCGTAGAACTTGGCCAAGCAACAAACTATGAGGCGATTTGCGATGCAATGAAAGCTGCTGCGAGTGGCAACCTAAAAGGCGTGTTGGCATACACTAATGAGAGCGTTGTTTCAACAGACTTTAGAGGCGCCGCTGCCACGTCTATATTTGACGCGGGTGCGGGTATTATGCTTGACCCAACCTTTGTAAAAGTGGTGGCTTGGTATGACAATGAATATGGTTACACCTGCAACTTGATTCGCTTGGTACAGCATGTGGCTCTGCACAAGCCATTAAGTGAATCTTTCGATACAGAAGAGTTAGAACTGGCTGAGGCGGCATAACGTATTGTCAATAATATCCATGCGCTAGCACCCCATGGATACAAGGTGAATCAAACTCATAAAGTGAGTTTGAGAGAGGGTGCCCTGGGGTATTGCCTCGCAGGGCATGTAATTTATGCCAAATATGATGGTCGTAGCGTTATAATACATCATTGCTAGCCTGATTTTGGAGGTTAAACCAGAATGAATACCTTATCTTCTATCAAAGGTATTTTGTTTGATTTGGACGGTGTGCTTTATATTGGATCGCATGCCATTGAAGGTGCAATCGAAGCGGTAAAAAAGATTCAAAGCAGCGGCATACTTTGCCGTTTTGTAACGAATACCAGCACTTTATCGCTGTCATCGCTGCAACAAAAAATCAATGCCCTGGGTTTTTCGATTCCTGCCAATGAAATCATCAGCGCACCTCAAGCGACGTTACTTTACCTAAAAAATCAGCATAATCCAATTTGCCGCTTGTTATTGGCGGATGATGTAAAGCAAGATTTTAAGGCGCTCCACCAATCAAATACTGCCGCTAATTACATTGTCATTGGTGATATTGGCGATTCTTGGTCATACAGTTTGCTAAACGAAGTATTCAATTGCCTTGCCAATGGTGCAAAACTCATCGCCATTCATAAAAACCGCTTCTGGCAAACCGAACATGGTTTGCAGATGGATATCGGTGGATTTATCGATGGCCTGGAATACGCGAGTGGCGTCAAAGCCATGATTATCGGCAAACCTTCTGCCGACTTCTTTCAGATTGCGCTGGAGGATATGGGACTTAACCCTCACGAAGTCGCAATCATCGGGGATGACATTGATGCAGACATCGGTGGTGGGCAACAGGTCGGCCTTAAAGGGATTTTGGTTAAAACTGGCAAATACCGGCAGAGTTATACAGACGCATCGACTGTTAAACCAGATTTAATTATCGAGTCAGTTAAAGAGCTACCACAAGCGCTAGGGCTTTAATCAATCGCTTTTACAATCGCTTCAACCACGTGTTTCGCATCGCCAAACACCATCATGGTTTTATCTAAATAAAATAGCTCATTATCAAGCCCAGCATAGCCTGCGGCCATGCTACGTTTATTTACAATAATCGTTTTAGCTTTATAAGCCTCTAAAATTGGCATGCCGTAGATAGCGCTACCAGGCTTTTTCGCCGCAGGGTTCACCACATCGTTCGCGCCTATCACAAACACCACGTCAGTCTGCCCAAACTCGTTATTCACATCTTCCATCTCTACCACTTGCTCATAGGGCACATCTGCCTCGGCCAATAGCACGTTCATATGCCCTGGCATGCGCCCCGCTACTGGATGGATGGCATATTTCACATTCACCCCTTTTGCGATTAATTTGGTAGTGAGTTCTTGCAGCGCATGTTGCGCGCGCGATACCGCCAAGCCATAACCTGGCACAATAATGACCGTATCTGCATTACCCATTAAAAACGCCACATCGTCTGCTGAGCCAGATTTCACGGCTTTTTGCGACCCATCACCCGCGTCTGCTATATTAGCTTCCGCACCAAAACCACCTAGCATAACGGCAATAATTGAGCGATTCATCGCTTTGCACATAATGTAAGACAAAATAGCGCCAGACGAGCCCACACAAGCACCTGCAATAATGAGTACCGAATTGTTTAAGGTAAAACCAATACCCGCCGCCGCCCAACCCGAGTAACTGTTGAGCATGGAAACCACCACAGGCATATCTGCCCCGCCGATGGGAATAATAAGCGTGACCCCTAAAGCAAGCGCCAAGCCACACATAATTAAAAACGTGGTTTGGTTGCCTTGCAGGTAAAACAAAGTACCGAAACCCAGCATCAACAAAGCCAGCACGAGGTTTAGCAAATGCTGTCCTTTGAAAATAACGGGTTTTGAGCCAAATTTTCCCGAAAGTTTACCGAAGGCGACAACAGAAGCTGTAAAAGTAATCGCGCCAATAAACGCACCAATAAACAATTCAATACGTTGAATATTCGTATGATTTTCTGCACTATTAAATACTGCAGCAATGCTAATGAGCACGGCAGACAAGCCTACAAATGAGTGCATGAGTGCGACAAGTTCAGGCATTTTGGTCATCTGCACGCGTTTTGCCGCTAATGTGCCCACAATTGCACCTAAAACAATTGCGCCAGTAATAAGGGAAAATATAAGGTTGTGACCGACAAAGAAAGTAGTCGCAACTGCGATTGCCATCCCCACCATGCCCAGCGTATTGCCTAAACGTGCACTGGTGGGCGAAGCGAGCCCTTTAAGCGAGAAAATAAACAATACCGCTGAGATTAAATACGCGGCGGTTGTGAAGTTGGGATTTATGGTCATTAGTGGCTGACCTCTTTAACTCTGGTCTCACTAGCAGGCTTCTCCTTCTTTTTAAACATTTCAAGCATTCTGCGCGTGACCATAAAGCCGCCGAAAATATTAATCGAAGTTAAAAAAACCGCAATCGCCCCCAAAATACTGGTTAAATTTAACGTCTCGCCATCGATATTCACTGTTTGCAACATAGCGCCAACAATCACAATGCCTGAAATCGCGTTAGTCACCGACATCAGCGGCGTATGCAAAGCAGGTGTTACTGTCCAAACCACGTGGTAGCCGACAAAAATCGCCAGCACAAAAATGGTCAAATTCTGCATCGTAATTAAATCGGTCATAAGCGCCCCTGTTTCTTTTTTATTACTATTTTTTCGTTATTTGGCCATCTTTACACATCAAACTAGCAGCCACTAATTCATCTTCTGCGGGTATTTGGAAAGTGCCTTCTTTAGAAATGAGCAACTTCAAAAACTCTAAAATATTGCGCGCATAAAAGGCAGAAGCATCTGCCGCGACCAAGCTAGGCAAATTGGTATACCCTACAATCATCACACCATGCTTTAAAACGGCTTTATCTGCCTCAGTCAACGGGCAGTTGCCGCAGCCAGGATTTTTTGATGACAGGCCGCCCATGCCTGCCGCCATATCAATCACCACTGAGCCAGGTTTCATTTTTTCTACTGTTTCAGCATGTAGCAAAATCGGCGGTTCACGGCCAGGAATAAGCGCAGAAGTAATCACAATATCCGCTTCAGTTGCGCGTTGCGCGACCAATTGTGACTGACGTTGCATCCATGAAGCGGGCATTGGGCGAGCATAGCCACCTGTACCTGCAGCAATTTCTTTTTCTTTTTCAGTTTCGTAAGGCACATCCAAAAACTTAGCGCCTAAAGATTCAATTTGCTCTTTTACCGCTGGGCGCACATCGGATGCCTCGACCACTGCACCCAAACGGCGCGCTGTTGCAATCGCTTGCAAACCTGCAACACCTGCTCCTAAAATCAACACCCGTGCGGCCTTCACGGTGCCTGCAGAAGTCATCAGCATAGGCATAAAGCGCTGATAAAAATGACTAGCGAGCAATACTGCCTTGTAGCCCGCCACATTGGCCTGAGATGAAAGGACATCCATACTTTGCGCTCTGCTATTACGTGGCAGTGCCTCTAATGAGAAGGCTGTGAGGCCTTGTTCGGCCATCACTTTTAGTTGCGGCTGATTAAATGGTTCTAGTAGACCTATTAATACCGTACCCGCTTTCATGGCTTTAATTTCGGCAGGCTCTGGTGCGCGCACTTTTAAAATCAAATCAGCTTTATAGACATCTTTTGCTGTGACAACTTCTGCACCTGCGGCTTGAAATGCCGCATCAGTCAAGCTAGCACCTTCGCCAGCACTTTTTTGAACAAGCACCCGACACCCCAAACCAACCATTTTTTTAACGGTTTCTGGCGTTGCAGCCACACGCCATTCTTTATCGCGGATTTCCTCTGGGATACCTATTACCAATGCGTCTGTTTTCATTTGATTATTTATGACTTTTTACTTTCTGCCATCAATTTTAAAACCATCGGTGTAAATATGAACTGTAAAGCTAAACTCATTTTTCCACCAGGGACTACAATGGTGTTCGGTCGTGTAATCATAGAGCCATGCAACATATTTAGCAAATACTGAAAATCTATGCCTTTGGGGTCTGCAAATCGAATGACTAAAATACTCTCATCTGCACTGGGAATATCTTTCGCGATGAATGGATTAGACGTATCGACGGTAGGTACGCGCTGAAAATTAATGTGCGTGCGTGAAAACTGTGGGCAAATATGATGAATGTAATCTGGCATTCGATTCAAAATCGTATCTATTACTGCCTCTGACGAATAGCCACGCATTTTTTTGTCGCGATGTAGTTTTTGTATCCATTCCAGATTAATAATCGGCACAACACCTACCAATAAATCTACATGTTTTGCAACGTCGGCATCTTCTCCTACATAGCCGCCATGCAAGCCTTCATAAAACAAAATGTCAGATTCTGCATTTTCCCAAGGGGTCATGGTGCCAGCTTTTTGTTGGTAAGGTCGCCCTTCATCATCCGTATGGACATATTTACGCGTTTTACATTTGCCAGTTTGTCCAAATTGATCAAAGGTTTTAGCTAGCTCATCCAATAGATTTGCCTCTGGCCCAAAATGACTAAAATTAGAATCAGAAACAAGATCTCGTTGCTTTATCAGTGCGTCCATCTCAACGCGCTCATATTTGTGGTACGAGTCGCCCTCAATCACCGTTGCATCAATTTTCTCACGCGTAAATATATGCTGAAAACTCTGCCTGACAGTGGTTGTGCCTGAGCCAGACGATCCAGTAATTGCCACAACTGGGTATTTTTTAGACATACGTTCATCCCCCTAATACATTTTTTATTAGCTACTTATAATAATTATGCTTTGTTCATACTTTTTTTGCATCCAAGCCGCCATCAAACACACGAGAGGCACGAATATCAGCTTCGGTAATTAATGACAAATCATCTGCTGTTGTATCTTTTTTGTGTTTAATTGCATCATTAAACAATCGATTTGCCTGCCTTAATCTAGCGCGGTCTAAAGCATTTCGTATTGAGCGCGCATTGGCAAAATGCGGTTGTAACTTTCGTTTTTCAATATAATCTTTCATCGCATTAAAAGCAGGTTTATCTAAATTGTAATGCATGGAATCAGCCATCAGTTTTGTAATCTCCAACAGCTCATTTTCATCATAATCGGGGAAATCAATATGATGCGCAATGCGCGACGACATGCCAGGGTTTGATTTGAAAAAAGTGCCCATACGGTCTTGATAGCCTGCCAAAATCACCACCAAGTCATCGCGGTGATTTTCCATGGTCTGCAATAAAATCTCGATGGATTCTTGGCCATAATCGCGCTCGTTTTCTGGCTTGTAAAGGTAATATGCCTCATCAATAAATAGTACGCCGCCCATGGCTTTTTTAATAACCTCTTTGGTTTTTGGCGCGGTATGGCCGATGTATTGCCCCACCAAATCGTCACGCGTCACACTCACTACATGATTTTGGCGAATGTAGCCTAGGCGATGCAAAATATCCGCCATTTTAAGTGCCACCGTGGTTTTGCCTGTGCCTGGGTTGCCCGTAAAACACATATGCAAGCTAGGTTTAGCAGCCTCAATACCCAATTGCAACCTCGCTTTGGTAATCAGCAAATAAGCCGCAATCTCCCGAATGCGCTGCTTAACTGGTACTAATCCCACCAAGTCTTGATCAAGCTTATCCAGTACCTCATTGATATGAGATTCGTTTAATAGTGCTTGAATATCGATTTTGTCGGGTTTAGTCATTAATAACGCTCCAACTAATAACGCTCGAGCTAATATCTTTCTCCTTCGGGTTTATCGGTCGCGTACGAATGAATGGTATAGCGAATATTACGCCCAGCAGTCTCCTGACGCACTAAACCAAAGCCTGGCTCATTTTTAGGGCGATTCACAATATAAGACATGGTCGGGCTTTCTACGCCGCGCACCGAGCTAAACGCCATCACTCGGATGTAATGATTGGGGAACGTTTTGCGGCAATTGTTAATTTCCATCAAAATACCTGCTGGGTCTTTCAAATCAAACATCGGCGCGCCGAACATTTCCCAATAGGTGTTTCGCGGGTGCGGATCATCGGTGTACTCCACCGATAGCGCCCAGCCTTTGCCCAATGCGTATTTAATTTGTGCGGTGATTTGCGCATCTGTCAGCGGCGGCAGAAAAGAGAACTGCCCTTGCGTTACCATTTTATTTGGATTAGTCATCATGATTAATTTTCCTTAAATATATTAGAAGCTAGAATATTTAAAAACTGGTTGTCGCAGTTGGCACAAAATCGGCAGTATCTGTTGATTCGTAATTAAAGCTAATATCCTTCCACGTATCAATCGCCGCTCTAAGTGGGCCGCACCATTTAGCCGCATCTTGCAGAATCTGCGGGCCTTCGTTCCAAATATCACGGCCTTCGTTACGCGCAAGCACCATAGTTTCCAACGCCACACGGTTAGCCACAGCACCCGCTTGAATCCCTTGCGGATGCCCAATTGTCCCGCCCCCAAACTGTAATACCACGTCATCACCCAAGTAAGTGAGCAACTGGTGCATCTGCCCTGCGTGTATGCCGCCAGAAGCCACAGGCATACACTTATTCAGCGATGCCCAGTCTTGTTCAAAGAACAAGCCATGCTCTAAGTTTTGCGGCGTATGGTCATCTAGCAGCGTGTCGTAGAAACCTTTAATCATCGCAGGGTCTCCCTCCAGCTTGCCTACCACAGTACCCGCATGAATATGATCCACACCAGCCATACGCATCCATTTACAAATCACACGGAAGTTCATGCCGTGATTTTTCTGACGGGAATAGGTGGAATTACCAGCGCGGTGCAGGTGCAGAATCATGTCGTTCTGCCTTGCCCACAGCGCCATGCTTTGTATCGCGGTATATCCGATGACCAAATCAATCATGATGATGACACTGCCTAATTCTTTGGCAAACTCTGCGCGGCGATACATTTCTTCCATGGTGCCAGCGGTCACGTTCAAATAATGACCTTTGACCTCGCCAGTCGCGGCAGAAGCCTTATTCACAGCATCCATGCAATACAGAAAACGGTCGCGCCAGTGCATAAAGGCTTGCGAGTTAATGTTCTCGTCGTCCTTCATGAAATCAAGCCCGCCTTTAAGCCCTTCGTACACCACACGACCATAGTTGCGTCCCGAAAGGCCCAGTTTTGGCTTAGTTGTCGCACCTAATAATGGGCGACCGAATTTGTCTAGTCTTTCTCTTTCAACAATCACGCCTGTGGCAGGGCCTTGGAACGTTTTAAGGTAAGCCACAGGGATGCGCATATCTTCTAAACGCAGTGCTTTTACGGCTTTCATACCAAATACGTTGCCAATAATAGATGCTGTTAAATTAGCGATTGAACCACCTTCAAATAAATCTAACTCATAAGCAATGTAAGCAAAATACTGCGCTTCAGTTTTTGTTCCTTCACCAGTATTTGGCACCTGATCAACACGGTAAGCTTTGGCACGATAGAGCTCGCAAGCAGTAAGCCTGTCAGTCCACACCACCGTCCAAGTGGCGGTGGAAGATTCGCCTGCAACGGCTGCCGCGACCTCTTCTGGGTCTGAACCTAGCTGCGGGGTGATACGAAACATTGCCAGTAAATCTGTATCTTTTGGTTGGTAGTCAGGCTGCCAATAACCCATTTTTTTGTATGGCAGAACGCCTGCCTTGTAACGATCTTTGCCTTCTTTCATGGTTTCATTGCTGGCTTGGCTCATCATATTGTCCACCCTTCTATTTAAATTCATACACCACTGTATAAAAGTTTACAGTTAAGTTAAAGTAACAAATACTTTATATAAAGTTAAGTTTTACTTAACCATAAAAGGAGGTAAAAATTGCGCAATCTCACATTAAGGCAAATAAGAATATTTTTAAGCGCCACAAAACATATGAGTTTTTCTCGTGCCGCAGAAGAGTTGCATATTTCTGCACCCGCGATTTCTTTACAAATTAAAGAGATGGAAGATGACATCGGTGTGAGTTTATTCACAAGAGAAAAGCGAAAAGTAGCGTTGACGCCCGCAGGGGAGTATTTTTTGCTTTATGCGCGCCGCGTTTCTAGCACCCTTAATGAAGCCAATACAATGATGGAGCGCTTTCGTGGCACTGAAGGAAAAGCGTTGAAAATCGGCGTGGTGAGTACAGCAAAATACTTTATTCCGCTGATGTTGATGGAATTTAAAAAAGACTACCCGATTTTGCAAATTAAAATTGAAGTGAGGAACAGGCAACAGTTAGTCGAGTTATTACGCGATGGTGAAATTGATATCGCCATTATGGGGTTACCGCCGAAAGAGATTGACACCCGCGTTGAAGCTTTTGCAGCACATCCACATGTGTTTATAGCGAGTCCGCAAAACGCATTGGCCAGCCAAGCAAACCTAGCGCCTGAGTCACTCAATGATTATGAGATTATCTCTAGAGAGGCTGGTTCTGGCACACGCGCCATTATGGAAGGCTACTTTGCAGAGCATCACGTTTCACCCATCGTCAGTATGGAAATGTCTAGCAATGAAACCATCAAACAAGCGGTGATGGCGAATTTAGGCATTACTTTAGTTTCATTACATACGATTGGTAGCGAACTTACAAATAACCAAATCGCCATTTTAGATATTCGAAACACGCCCATCCTCCGCACTTGGCATGTGGTGGCTTTAAATAAACGAAGCGCCTCGCAAGCTGCAGAAGCGTTTAGGTATTTTGTATTAGAAAAAGGTGGCGACATTCTCACAAACATGTTTTCAGCGCACCAGCAGACCGCAATTACATTATAATTTGCGCTCATTTAACCAAAAACCATTAGAGCTTTTGCATGCAATCCACCATTCATTTTTTTAAGCGCTTTCCTTTCGCCATGCTGCTTTGCGTGCAATTGTTAAGCGTTTTATTTTACGGATTCATGACGGATTCGAAAACCAGCCATCTCATTTTCAATTGCTTAGGTTTAATCGTGCCGATTTTAGCGGTGTTGACGGTTTATCGCTCGCCCGCCACTAATTGGATTGGTTTTGTCTTGGTTTCTATTTCTATCAGTACATCGCTGCTAGCCTTATTCGGTGGGCAAACGCATCTTTTAGTTTGGGCACATGCCTTTGAGAGTTTGCTGTATTTTTACGCTGCTATTAGCTTGGTCATGTATATGTTTCAAGACGATATTGTGACTTTAGATGAACTTTATGCCGCAGGTGCCACGTTTACGCTACTGGTATGGGGCTTTGCATTGGTGTACTCGGTGTGCCAGCAAATTTACCCAAATAGCATCACGGGCTCATCTGCCACGCAATTACGTAGCTGGATTGAGTTGTTATTTTTTAGCTTTAGCGTGCAATCTGGTACAGGGCTGAGCGATTTATTGCCTGTAAGCCCGCAATCGAGGGCCATCGCTTCTATTCAAATGTTTAGCGGCGTGATGTATATTACGGTTGTGATTTCGCACTTGGTAGGGCTTGCCGCCAGCAATAAAGCTAAATAGTTAAATCTGCTTCAATTTAACCAAAAAATATGCCCTGCAAGCGAATATCCATGCGGCTTGCAGGGCATGTTTTTTGAATTAGTTTGTTTGTTTTGGCAGTGCGTATACCAGTACTGCGTCACCCTGTTTGTAACCAAATATCGAGTTGCCGCCACTTGCCACCGCAATATATTGCACACCATCAATGCTGTAAGTAATCGGCGGTGCATTCACACCAAACTCCGATTTGGCCTGCCACAGCATTTCCCCTGTTTGGCTGTTATAAGCGTTAAAGTTGCCTTCACCCTCGCCCATAAATATTAAACCGCC
>JANNOS010000104.1:0-9856 GCA_031399315.1 Methylophilaceae bacterium
TCAATTTCTTGGCCCAATTTGGCAAAGTTTGCAGAAAGAATACTAGGGGCAATTCTAAAAGTTTTATCCATGGCTCGCGTCCGTAATGTGTTTAATTGAAACTGGGAATAATATAAAACGGCTATTTTACCAATAAATTGAGGGTTTTAGATAGGCGCGCTTGCTTAAGATGCGCCAATACGCGAAAATTACGCCTTTACCTAACTCATTGACTTTAACTATTTTTTTATAAAATAAGCCAATGCCTTAATTAAAACTAACCTTAAGTCACTTTAAAGAGTCCATAAAATTTCAATGCAGCTTTATGTTATCGGCGTGAATCACACCACAGCGCCAGTGCAAATTCGCGAACATGTTGCTTTTAATAGCGAACATTTAGGCAGTGCTTTGCGTGAATTAACGCAGCACGATGCGACTGAGGCCGCCATTTTATCGACCTGTAACCGCACAGAACTGTATTGCAGCACGGATAACCCTGCCAAACCGCTGCATTGGCTTTCTCAATATCACAAGTTAGAAGCCAGCAGTATTGCACCCTATATTTATACTTTTCCACAACCTGAAGCCGTGAAACATGCGTTTAGAGTCGCCTCTGGTTTGGATAGCATGGTGTTGGGCGAGGCGCAAATTTTAGGGCAATTTAAGCAGTCAATTAAAATTGCACAAGATGCAGGCACGCTGGGTACGTTGCTCCATAAGCTTTTTCAACGCACATTTGAAGTGGCTAAAGAGGTGCGCACCAATACCGATATTGGCGCAAATTCCATTTCAATGGCCGCCGCCGCCGTTAAATTAGCACAACGCATTTTTGGTGACATTCACCAACAAAAAGTGTTGTTTATTGGTGCTGGCGAGATGATAGAACTGTGCGCTGACCATTTCACGGCACAAAAACCAAAAAGCATGACAATCGCCAACCGTTCATTAGAACGCGGCAGTGATTTAGCGGAAAAGATTGGCGGCCAAGCCATATTACTTAACGACTTACCCGACCGCTTTGCCGAGTTTGACATTGTGATTACCAGCACCGCCAGCCAACTACCGATTGTGGGTTTAGGTATGGTTGAACGCGCGATTAAAGCACGTCGGCATCGCCCCGTTTTTATGGTGGATTTAGCCGTACCGCGTGACATAGAGCCAGAAGTCGCGCAATTAGATGATGTGTTTTTGTATACCGTAGACGACCTTGCGCAAGTGGTGAATGACGGCATGGTAAATCGGCAAGAAGCCGCAATCAATGCAGAAATGATTGTCTCAGCACGGGTTGAACATTTTATGCAATGGCTGGCAAAACGAGATACCGTGCCTACTATCAAGGCGCTGCGTGACCAAGCGGAAGCCACGCGCCAAACTGAATTAACAAAAGCCTTAAAACTGATTCAAAAAGGCGAATCGCCAGAAAAGGCGCTAGAAACCTTAAGCAACGCGCTGACCAATAAATTTTTACATGCGCCTAGCCATGCGCTCAATCAAGCACACGGTGATGAGCATGCAAAGTTAGAAAATATACTCAAACAACTTTACCAAATTAAAAATTAAGAATCTTTAGATGAAACCAAGCATGTTAAGAAAGCTCGCGACTTTAAGCGAGCGTTTAGAAGAGTTAAACCGCCTGATGAGTAGTGAAGGCGTGACCAGCAACATGGATAATTACCGCAAAATTACCCAAGAACACGCTGAAATCACGCCAATTGTGGAGCAATACCACGCGTTTGAACAAGCCGAAAAAGACATTGCAGAAGCGCAAGCCATGTTAAGCGACCCTGAAATGAAAGAGTTCGCACAGGAAGAAATTGAAGCTGGCAAAACCAAGCTAGAGGCGGTAGAAGCCGCATTGCAATTGCTGCTGCTACCAAAAGACCCAAATGACGATAAAAATCTGTTTTTAGAAATTCGCGCAGGCACGGGCGGCGATGAGTCTGGTTTGTTTTGCGGCGACCTTTTCCGCATGTATTCAAGATACGCAGAGCGCCAAAAATGGAAAGTCGAGATCATGTCGGCCAACGAAAGTGAAGTGGGCGGCTACAAAGAAATTATCGCCAAAATTGAAGGTTATGGCGCGTATTCAAAACTCAAATTTGAATCGGGCGGCCACCGCGTACAACGTGTACCAGATACCGAAACGCAAGGCCGCATTCACACCAGTGCTTGCACGGTAGCCGTTTTGCCAGAGGCAGATGAAGTAAGCGATGTCGTTATCAACCCCGCTGATATTCGCATTGATACTTATCGCGCCAGTGGCGCGGGCGGTCAGCATATTAACAAGACAGATTCCGCCGTGCGCATTACCCACGCGCCTACAGGGATTGTGGTGGAATGCCAAGAAGGCCGCAGCCAGCACGCTAACAAAGCGCAAGCCATGCAAGTGCTAGCCGCACGCATTAAAGCCAAACAAGTAGATGCGCAAAATAGCGCGATTGCTTCTGAGCGTAAAAGCTTGATTGGCAGTGGCGACCGTAGCGAGAGAATTAGAACTTACAACTACCCGCAAGGCCGCATTACCGACCACCGTATTAACCTCACGCTATACAAAATTGACGCGATTACTGAAGGTGATATGGACGAGCTGATTGGCGCGCTGATGGCGGAACATCAAGCCGATTTGTTGGCGAGTTTGGGTGAAGATAATTAAGGCGTACCATCATGCTAGATAGCTTATATGGAAAGACTTTTCTAATTCTAGGCAGCCAACTTGGCTTAACTTGGTTAGTTACAATAGTCTCGCTTGCAGTATTTCGTAATCTCTTTTGGTCACAAACTAGTTGGGTCTCTGGTGGTGTTGATGATAGTGGCAATTTAGACTTAGAGCTTGAATGGGAAGCCATAAAGCCTTATTTTTATGGGCTTCTCATCACGGATATACTCGTGTTCCTGATACTACTTTTCTATGGTACATCCAACCTAAGTTACGGAATACCGCTTTTTTGTGTTTGGTCAATTCTGACTGGTATTGAGCTCTCGCTTTGTCTTATCTCTGTAGACGAAAATCTCGGTGGTAAAGTCTTAGCCCTAACAGCTCTTATCACTTTTGCAGCAGGTCTAATTGGTGCAAAGTCTGGTATAGATTTTTCTTTTCTAGGCAAAGGACTATTTGTCTCGCTGTTACTACTTATTGTTTTTGGCTTAATCCGCATATTTTATTCAATTCCTCGTTGGGTCCAGCGAGTTGGAGCGTTTTTTGGCGTTGTAATATTTACTGGATATTTGTTATACGACTTTCATCGTCTTAGCATGCTAAACGAGAATATAGCTTCAAATAGTTGGTCTGCAGCAATGAGAATTTCCATAAGTATTTATCTAGATATCATCAATTTGTTTTTAGATTTATTAGATTTAATAAGCAAGTAACGTGTGTAACTCATTGTCTTCAGAATTAGCAAGCGGCGGATAACGCTACGCTCATCCGCCCTACAACTACACAAATGAAAATTAAAACCATTCTTACTAACGCCGCCACACGGTTAAATTCCGCTGAAGCTGGCTTTGAAGCGCAACTTTTGCTGCAACATGCGTTAAATGTCAATCGTGCATGGTTAATTGCACATCAAAACGACGCTCTGGAAGCCAATATCCATGCGGCCTACAGAGCACTGATTAATCGTCGTATAAATGGCGAGCCGATTGCCTATATTTTGGGTGTTCGTGAATTTTATGGCCTAAGCTTAAAAGTCACGCCCGATACGCTGATTCCGCGACCTGATACAGAAACATTAGTGGAGGCGGCTTTGGCTAAGATTACCCCCTCTCCCCAAGGTGGGAGAGGGGTGGGGGAGAGGGGTAAAAGTTTAAGCATTCTCGACCTTGGCACGGGTACAGGCGCAATTGCGCTGGCGATTGCAAAACATCGGCCACTTGCACAAGTGACTGCGGTGGATGCCTCTGAAAATGCGTTAAAAATCGCCCAAGAGAATGCACAAAATCTGCAAATTGCTAACGTAGAATTTATTATCAGTAATTGGTTTGATGCTTTAAAAAATCAGCGCTTTGATGTCATTGTGAGCAATCCGCCTTATATCGAAGCCAATGACATTCATTTAACACAGGGTGATTTACGTTTTGAGCCGCTTGTCGCGCTGGCTTCTGGGCAGGATGGTTTAGACGCTATTCGCACAATTATTCAAAATGCGCCACAACACCTAAACCCGCGCGGCTGGCTAATATTAGAACATGGTTACAATCAGGCTGAAAGTGTTGCAACCTTATTGAAACGGGCGGGGTTTACTGAAATTAGCCATACTTTAGATTTGGCCCGCATTGCGCGTGTAACACTTGGGCAATTCCAGCACGTAGCGTAAGCCCATAAAATCACAAGCATAGTATAATCACGCCATGTCTGAAAATAATTCTATTGGTATCGTCGTCGCACAAATCGCACATTTTAGTGAGCCACTGACGCTTAAAAGCGGTGAGGTTTTGCCGCAATTTGATTTAGTGTATGAAACTTACGGCACACTAAACGCAGACAAATCCAACGCTGTGTTGATTTGCCATGCCTTATCTGGCAATCACCACGTAGCGGGGAAATACGCCGAGACAGACAAAAATGCAGGCTGGTGGGACAACTTAATTGGCCCAAATAAACCGTTAGATACCAACAAGTTTTTTGTGATTGGCTTAAACAACCTTGCTGGCTGTCATGGCAGTAGCGGCCCTTCAAGTATTAATCCGAAAACTAAGAAACCTTATGGCGCTAGCTTTCCCATCGTTACGGTGGAAGATTGGGTGAACTCGCAAGCGAGCTTGCTAGATTATCTGGGCATTAAAACGCTGACTGCTGTTATCGGTGGCAGTTTAGGTGGCATGCAAGCACTGCAATGGACGATTGCTTACCCGCAACGCGTAAAATATGCATTGGTAATTGCTAGCGCACCCAATTTAACCGCACAGAATATGGCGTTTAACGAGGTGGCGCGCCAGGCCATTATTACCGACCCAGAATTTTACGAAGGTGATTATTACGCACATAACGCAGTACCTCGCCGCGGCCTACGCATCGCTCGCATGCTGGGGCACATTACCTATTTATCTGACGACGCCATGGGCGAAAAATTTGGCCGCAAGTTGAAAGATAAAATTAAATATAGTTTTGATGTCGAATTTGAAATGGAATCGTACTTGCGCTATCAAGGCGATAAATTTGCTGGCGAGTTTGATGCCAATACTTATTTACGCATGACGCGTGCACTGGATTATTACGACCCAGCTTTGGAACATGGTAGTGATTTAAGCAAAGCGCTAAAAAAAGTAAAAGCCGAGTTTTTGGTGGTGAGCTTTACTAGCGATTGGCGTTTTTCGCCAGACCGCTCGCGCGAAATTGTCAAAGCTCTGCTAGATAACGAGCTGACGGTGAGCTATGCCGAAGTCACGGCGCTGCATGGTCATGATGCGTTTTTGATGCCTGATGCGCATTACCATGCAATTTTGCGCGCTTATTTACAAAAATTTGAGGTCAAATAGACTTAAATCATGACAAATAATGTAAATATTACAAATAACAATCAGAAGTTCAGGCAGGATTTTGCCATTATTGCAGGCTGGGTTGGTTTTGGTAGCAAAGTGCTCGATTTGGGCTGTGGCGATGGTGAGTTACTCACTTACTTGCGTGCGAGCCTAGAAGCAAAAGGCTATGGCGTTGAAAAAGATGATGCCAATTGGTTGGCATGTTTGCAAAATGGTACCAACGTCATCCAAATGGACTTAGAAGACGGCTTATCTGGCTTTGAGGATCAATCGTTCGACACGGTAATACTCTCACAAACCCTACAAGCCATGCATAATACCGAAGAAATTGTGCAAGAGATGCTGCGCGTTGGGCGCGAAATCATCGTCACTTTCCCTAATTTTGGCTATTGGCGTAACCGCATTCAAATTACAACGGGCACAATGCCCGTCTCCAAAACATTGCCATATCAGTGGTTTGATACACCGAATGTACACCTTTGCACGATTAACGATTTTGACCAATTTTGTAAAAATCACAAAATTTCTGTGATTGAGCGCAGAGTCATCACCGAAGGCAATGAAGTGAGTTTTATGCCAAATTTATTGGGCAATTTAGCTATGTATCGCTTGAAATCTAGCCAGAAATAAACTTAAGTGGATAAAAATACGTCGATTTGGCAATCGCTGATGAGCAAAAAAATGCTCATTTGTATTTTCACTGGCTTTAGCTCTGGTTTACCTTTATATATCCTCATCAGCCTTTTACCTGCTTGGTTGCGAAGCGAAGGGGTTAACCTAAAAGCTATCGGGTTATTCGCTTTAATCAACTTACCTTTTACTTGGAAGTTTTTGTGGGCACCGTTTTTCGATCGCTATATTCCTCCATTGGGTCGCAGGCGTGGCTGGCTGTTGATTACGCAGATTTTATTACTCATTTCCATCCCCATTTTTGGTGCGTTTAGCCCAAAATTAGACATTTGGACAATAGCTTACCTCGCCACCGTCGTCGCGTTTTTTAGTGCCAGCCAAGATATTGTATTAGATGCTTATCGCCGTGAGTTGTTAATCGATGAAGAACTGGGCTTGGGTAATGCTGTGCACGTCAACGCCTACAAAATCGCGGGCTTAATTCCTGGTTCGCTATCGCTTATATTAGCTGACCACATGGCATGGAGTAGCGTATTTATGATCACTGCGTTGTTTATGTTGCCTGGTATTTTAATGACCATTTTTGTGCAAGAACCTGCACTAAAAGACGGCCGCCCAAAAACCCTGAGAGCCGCTGTGGTAGAGCCTTTTAAAGAATTCATGAGTCGCAACGGATTAAAAACTGCCACGCTTATATTGGCATTTATTTTCTTTTATAAATTGGGTGATAGCATGGCCACTGCACTGGCCACGCCGTTTTACCTCGACATGGGGTTTAGCAAAACTGAGATTGGCTTAATTGCCAAAAACGCAGGCTTATGGCCCAGCGTGATTGGTGGTTTGTTGGGCGGTGTTTGGATGTTCAAACTGGGCATTAACCGCGCGTTGTGGATATTTGGCGTGGTACAAATGGTCGCGATTTTAGGCTTTGCATTTTTAGCGACGGTTGGGCACAGTTTGTTGTGGTTGGGTGTCGTGATTGGCGTTGAAGCCTTTGGTGTAGGCCTAGGCACGGCGGCTTTTGTGGCCTATATCGCCCAAACTACGCACCCGCTTTACACCGCCACACAATTTGCGCTTTTCACCAGTTTAGCGGCTGTGCCGCGTACCTTTGCCAACGCGGCAACTGGCTTTTTGGTGGAAAATTTAGGTTGGTTTAAATTCTTTATTTTGTGTTTTATTTTGGCGATTCCCGGCATGTTATTGCTGTTTAAAGTTGCGCCGTGGAACACCATTAAAGAAAACGAAAAAGCCTTATAAGACTTTTTTTAAAATTCTGTAAGGTTTAAGCGATTCACTCGACTAACTCCTATTGCCAAAAAAGGAGTTTTTTATGCGCATTATTTCTCAAATTAGCATTGCCACCAGCCTTATTCTATGCGCCTCCCAGAGCATATATGCAGCAGAATGTTCCGCCAAAAGTAGCGCAGCGACAGTTCCACTGCTTGAGCTTTACACCTCTGAAGGTTGTAGTAGCTGCCCGCCAGCCGATAAATGGATGAGCAATATCAAAACTGGCAGAGTAACACCACTGGCTTTTCACGTAGATTATTGGGACTATATAGGCTGGAAGGACAAATTCTCTAAGGCTGAATATAGCGACCGTCAACGCAAAATTGCGGCATTTGGTGGCGCGGGTTTTGTGTATACGCCGCAATTTGTGATGAACGGACGCGATTTTAAAGGCTGGGATAATTCGCGCTTAAATGAGAGTGTCGATAAAGACCAAAAATTAGCCTCACGGGCAAATTTAAGCTTAGATGCAGTGACCGAGACCAATGGCGCAATTACCTTAAAAGCCAGCGCACAAACAACTAAACCAAGTGATGCCAAAAACGCCGATGTGTTTATTGCCCTGTATGAAAACAAATTGGTCAGCCAAGTAAAGGCAGGCGAAAACAGTGGCCGCGAGTTAAAACATGATTACGTAGTACGTGATTTTTTTGGCGCTTATCAAATCAATAATCAAAATGAATTTAACAAAAATTTTACATTAAGTGCAGAATGGAAAAACCGCGATGCGGGCGCGGTAATTTTTGTACAAAACAGTCAAACGGGGGAAATTTTACAAAGTTTGGCCTTACCATTTTGTAAAAGTTAAGGAGTGCCTTAATTTACTTGCCCTGCAGACCAATATCCATACGGTCTGCAGGGCATCATATTTAATGATTATTCACGTAAAATCAAGCCATCATTTAACCAGCTGGATAAATATTGTGCAGCTGTTTGCATCGCTGCTTCTTCGGTTAAATTTGCTTCAATACTTTCATCTTGTAGAAACACACATAACTCGCCAAACGTCAGACCAAAAATAAGCCTTTCTATAGCAAGCTTTTCTAGTGGCTCGATAGAGCGGTAATGTGAATCTAGCGCTTTACGCCACACCACACAGGATTCGTTTAACTTAGCAGCTTTTGGCGGCGCTTTCTCACCATTGAGCGCTTGCCACACTAAAATCACATTCCATTTAAAGGCCAACAATTGCACTGATGGATGCACTTTTAACATCACACCGCCCCACTGCTCAGGTGGAACTGCGCCCAATTCTTGCAAAGTAAGTGTAGGCACATCTTCGGCATCAAAAGCCAAACCTAACGCCCATTCAAAAGTCGCTAGCTCTGCCGCAACAGGGTGTTGTGGCAATGTTTTTTGCAGATGTTCGCGAATTTTGTCGCCCACCCAGCGCATATTGCGAAAAGTAGAAGGGTATTGATCAATATAAGTGCGCGCCGTGCTTGCAAATAAATCATCTCCAAGCAAAGCCTTAAGCTTTGGATAGGCATTGGCGAGCGCCTCAATAATGCGCAAACGGTAAGCATCGTAATAAATGCCCAGCCTTTTTTTTGCACCTACTTTTTGGTCGTTAATAATCTGCGCTTTAAAAGCTGCACCTTTAACGTCATCATACAAATAGGCCTGAAAATCAGCCTGTAATTTCTCCAAATGAGTAGTAGGGTTCTGACTCATGCGGCCATCTTCAACGCTTGCGAGGATAAATTGCGTGCGATTTGCAACTCTTCCACCAACACTTCTAATTCTGGAATATGGTCATCGCGCTCTATCATGGTAGAAATAGCGCCTAAACGGGCAATGGCGTAACTGTATAAATCCCACACTGGGTCAATCACTGGGGCATCATGCGTGTCGATAATGTAGTCACCATTGTTTTGATGGCCTGCTAAATGAATCTGCTGAATTCTATTTTTAGGTACGCCATCAATAAACGCTTTAGCATCAAATTGGTGGTTAAAACTACTCACGTAGATATTGTTCACATCCAGCAACAGCAAACAGTCAGCTTGCTCGGAGATTTCAGTTATAAATTCCCACTCGGTCATGTTGGAGTCGACATAACTCGCATAGCTCGACACATTCTCTAACAAAATTTGGCGTCCAAGATAATCTTGTACAATCTTAACGCGCTCGGCCACGTGTTTCACAGTTTCTTCTGTGTAAGGTAACGGCAGCAAATCGTGTATGTTTTGGCCATGCACACCTGTCCAGCATAAATGATCAGAAATCCAAGCAGGCTCAATTCTATCCGCCAGCTTTTTTAAATCACACAGATACTCGCGGTCAAATGGCGTAGTAGAGCCAATAGAAAGTGATACTCCATGCATCACCACAGGATAATCGGCGCGAATTTTATCTAAATAATCCAGCGGTTTTCCACCAGGGATCATATAGTTTTCAGACAGCGCTTCAAACCAATCTATATTAGGCTTAGTTTCTAATATAGCGTTGTAGTGCTCAGTACGTAAACCCA
>JANNOS010000159.1:0-3502 GCA_031399315.1 Methylophilaceae bacterium
CTTATCATGCGTGGCGGATTGCGGATGAAGCGCTGGATGCCCAATCAATTACTCACTGAATTTAATCGCGCTGGATATCGCAAAGGCTACCGCTATGTAGAGCGCAACGTCTTCGCCAACTGGCGTTCATGGAGCAAGGCTCGGACTATGTATGCTAATGTAAAAGCGCCGGTCAAACTTATATACGGCGAACATGATTGGTCTACATTGGACGAAAGGAAACGCACCGCAAAAGAACTAGGTGGTGTAGCGATAAGCACCGTAGCCAATACTGGACATTTTGCCTTTGTAGATAATCCCCGCAAACTAGTCGAGCTTGTATTGTCCATTCATTAACACAAGAGATTAAAACTCATGGCAAATAAAATCGCTTACCGTTATCGTACTGTGCTTTTTGCGCTCATTATGTCTGCAAGCACGGCGTTAATTGTGTCTGGCATCATTATTTTCTTGCGCGTCCACCCACAAACCTGTTTCATTCAGGTATGGCTTGGGGCGTTTATCACCATGTGGCCGATTGTGTTTATCGCCATTTTGATTATTGCGCCAGCTGTAAATAAATTTTTAAACTTATTTGTTGAAGACCATTAAGAGCTAACAGGCAATGCTGAAGTGGTTTGGCCAATTTCCTGTACATCACTTTCATCTTTTAGCGCCACGCCAGTCACTTTAAGGCGCATCGCTTCTTTGGCAAGCCACACCAATTTTTTAGCGGCGGCGGCGTATTGCAAACCTTCTGGTCGCACATTCGAAATACAATTTCTATCTGCATCGCTTAAACCGAGTTTCGGGTTGTAAGTCAGGTAAATACCCAAGCTATCGGGTGAACTTAAGCCTGGGCGCTCACCAATAAGCATAGCGACAATTTTTGCATTGAGCGCTTGGCCAATTTCATCGCCTATTGCAACGCGTGCCTGCGAGGCAATAACCACGCGGCTTACAGACCACTCTTTTGGTAAATTATTACGCAACTCAGCCAGCAATGGCGCTACATGGCGCGACACGGCCAATGAAGACAAACCGTCACCCACCACAATCAAAAAATCAATCGGGTTTGTTACATTAATATTGTTTAAATCACTCAAACTTTTTTCATGTAATCTGCGACCCCAATCTGGCCTCAACAAATAGCTTGCGCGGTCTGGCGCCATGCTTTTGACGCGGATGGTAGAAAATTGCTGCGATTTAATGTCGTTTTCTAAGGCATCAATATCTAACGCCAAGTGCACGGCATCGCGCGCCATGGCGTGGCTTAGACCAAAATCGAGCACTTCCTTAGTTGGTAAGCTGCTCCCGACACGACCGATTGCAATGCGCGCACGCGTAAAGTTTTTAAGTTGCGCCCACGGGTCGGCCGAGTGATGTTCAAATGATAATTCATTGGTTTTTTTCATCAGAATTTACGCCGCGCTTAATAAATGTTTAGGCATATTTTGCAACATGTGATGCGCTTGAGTGATAGGCTGAACATTGCCTTGTGCATCCATAATATGCATTTTTTTAAGCCATACTTCAAACTCTGGGGCAGCTTTCAAGCCCAATACTTTGCGCAAATACAAAGCATCGTGGAAAGACGTGGTTTGGTAATTCAGCATAATGTCATCCGCGCCCGGAATACCCATAATAAACGTAAGACCCGCCGTTGCCAGCAATGTCATCAGTGTGTCCATGTCATCTTGGTCGGCCTCGGCATGGTTGGTGTAACACACATCGCAACCCAGCGGTACGCCTAACAGTTTTCCACAAAAATGATCTTCTAGCCCAGCACGGATAATCTGTTTGCCATCGTATAAATATTCGGGGCCGATAAAACCCACTACAGTATTAGTTAGCAGCGGCGATAAATGCCGCGCAACTGCATAAGCGCGCGCTTCGCAGGTTTGTTGATCCACGCCAAAATTAGCGTTGCCAGACAGCGCCGAGCCTTGGCCCGTCTCAAAATACATCACGTTGTTGCCTACTGTTCCTCGACTTAATGAAAGCGCCGCCGATTGGGCTTCTTCAAGCAATTTAATATCAATACCGAAGCTTTTGTTGGCTTTTTCGGTACCCGCAATCGATTGAAATACCAAATCCACAGGCGCGCCGCGTTCTATTAGCTGAATTTGATTGGTGACATGCGTCAAAATACACGATTGTGTGGGGATTTCGTATTGATTAATGACTTCATCCACCAAATAATACAAATCCATCAACGCAGGCAAACTATCCGTCGCGGGGTTAATGCCAATCACCGCATCGCCAGCACCGTAAAGCAAACCATCAAGCATCGAAGCCGCAATACCACGCATATCATCTGTTGGGTGATTGGGCTGCAAGCGAACAGATATATGGCCTGGCAGACCGATAGTGTTTCTAAACGCGGTCGTCACATGGCATTTTTTAGCGACTAAAATTAGATCTTGATTACGCATAATTTTAGAAACAGCAGCAGCCATTTCTGGCGTAATGCCAGTTGAAACGCGCTTTAAAGTAGCAGAATCGGCAATATCTGAAAGCAACCAATCACGAAAATCGCCCACGGTTAAATGACTAATTTCGGCAAAAGCAACCTTATCGTGTGTGTCGACAATTAACCGCGTCACCTCATCGGTTTCGTAAGGGATGATTAAATCTTCTAGAAAAGTTTTAAGTGGAATTTCTGCTAGGCACATTCTAGCGGCCATGCGCTCTGCATAAGTTTCTGCAGCGACGCCCGCAAGGTAGTCCCCAGACCGCGCTGGTGTTGCCTTTGCGAGTACTGCCTTTAAATCAGCAAACTGATAAGTTTGCGTGCCAACTTGGTAATGATAGGCCATGATGTATATTCAATCCAAAAACCTTAAGCTCAACAGCTATATTATGCGACACTTTTTAACCATGCCGCAAATGGTATCTATCAATCTTATAAACTGGTACTTGCATTTGTTTATGATGAACTTATACTAGAAGCGTAATTTGTTTATTTAGAATAAAAAAGTAGCTAGTTTCATGCGTTAAATTGTAATGTTGAATTTTAAAAAATATTATCTTGTAGTTTCTATTTGTAGTTAATTTTTTAAAGGGGTAAAAAATGAGCGATACGAATCAGGCATTAGATAGCGATGCCGCAGAACTAAAAAAAATGGGTTATGAACAAGAACTGCACCGACATATGGGTGGCTTTTCTAACTTTGCAATTTCATTTTCAATTATTTGTATTTTAGCGGGTGGTATTTCTGCTTTTCCGCTGGCATTAGGTGGCGCTGGTGGCGCTTCTATTGGCATCGGGTGGTTAGTCGGCGGTTTATTTGCTGCGATTGTTGCATTAGCCATGGCGCAAATTTCTTCAAGTTATCCAACGGCAGGCGGGTTATATCACTGGGGCTCAATTTTAGGTGGTAAAGGTTTTGGCTGGTGTACTGCGTGGTTTAATTTGCTGGGCTTAATTTTTGTGGTGGCATCTGTTAATTTTGCGGTTTACGACTTTTTCTTTAAAGGGCTGGCGGCGCCAATTATAGGCATAGATGTGTCTGGTTATGGT
>JANNOS010000169.1:0-3675 GCA_031399315.1 Methylophilaceae bacterium
AGGCTTCCCGCCAGAAGACATCATCTTCGACCCCAATATTTTCGCCATCGCCACGGGTATTGAAGAACACAATAACTACGCGGGAGATTTTATAGAGGCTACGCGCTGGATTAAGCAAAACCTGCCGCATGCCAAAATTTCTGGCGGCGTATCGAATGTGAGCTTTAGTTTTCGTGGCAACGACCCCGCGCGCGAGGCGATTCACACGGTTTTCCTCTATCACGCTATCCAAGCGGGCATGACCATGGGCATCGTCAACGCGGGCATGATGGGCATTTATGATGACCTCTCGCCCGAGCTGAAAGAGCGTGTAGAAGATGTGGTTTTAAATCGCAGAGATGATGCGACCGAGCGCATGATTGAAATTGCGGGCACGCTAGTGGCGGGCGGCAAAAAAGTGGCCGCAACGCTAGAATGGCGCGGCACGCCAGAGCAACCAATCAGCGTGAATAAACGCCTAGAACACGCCATGGTGCATGGCATTACCGACTTTATTGTGGAAGACACCGAAGAAGCGCGTGCGGCGGTTGAGGCCAGTGGCGGCAGGCCAATTCACGTGATTGAAGGCCCGCTGATGGACGGCATGAACGTGGTGGGTGATTTATTTGGCCAAGGTAAAATGTTTTTGCCACAAGTGGTGAAATCGGCCCGCGTGATGAAAACCGCCGTCGCGCATTTAATCCCGTTTATTGAGGCAGAAAAAGCCTTAGAACAAGAGCGCACGGGCGTGGTAGCCAAACCAAAAGGCAAAATTGTCATCGCCACCGTGAAGGGCGACGTGCATGACATCGGTAAAAATATTGTGTCGGTTGTATTGCAATGCAATAATTTTGAAGTCGTCAACATGGGCGTAATGGTGCCAGCAGCGGAGATTCTAGCCATGGCCAAGGCCGAAAACGCTGACATTATCGGCTTAAGCGGCCTGATTACGCCAAGCTTAGAAGAAATGACGCATATCGCCAAAGAGATGCAACGCGACCCGCACTTTAGCAATGCACAAACGCCTTTGCTGATTGGCGGCGCAACCACGTCGCGCGCGCATACGGCGGTGAAAATCGCGCCGCATTACGATGGCCCAATTGTCTATGTGCCAGATGCGTCACGTTCGGTTTCTGTGATGCAAAACCTACTCACGCCAGAGACGCGAGGTGCGTATTTGGCCGAGATTCAGGCCGATTACCAAAAAGCGCGTCTACAACATGCCAATAAAAAGGGCGTGCCTATGCTTAGTATTGCTGATGCACGCGCCAATAAAGTTAAGCTGGTATTCACGGGTGAACATGCGCCCGTAAAGCCCAAATTTATTGGTCGCCGTGTGTTTAAAAATATCGATTTAAGTTTAATCGCCAAATATATCGATTGGGCGCCATTTTTCCAAACATGGGATTTAGCCGGTTTTTACCCTGCCATTTTAACGGATGAAGTGGTCGGCGAAGCCGCGACAAAAGTATTCGCCGAAGCGCAAGCAATGCTGAAAAAAATCATCGATGGACGTTGGTTAACGGCGAATGGCGTCATCGCGCTGATGCCGGCTAATAGCATCAACGACGACGATATTGAAATTTACATTGATGAAAGTCGCAGCCAAATTGCCTTTACCTATTACGGTATGCGCCAACAAAGCGTCAAACCGGTAATTGATGGCGTCGCGCGGCCTAACCAATGTTTAAGCGATTTTATTGCGCCAAAAAGTGTAGCGGATGACTATATCGGCCTATTTGCGGTGACCGCAGGCTTAGGCACAGAGAAAATTGAGAAAAGATTTGCAGATGACAACGATGACTACAGCGGCATCATGTTCAAATCCCTCGCCGACCGCCTCGCCGAAGCTTTTGCTGAATATATGCACGAGCGTGTGCGTACCGATTTGTGGGGCTATGCGACCCAAGAAAGAGCGGGTGAAAACCAAGGCGAAAAATTAAATATAGATGCACTAATTAAAGAGCAATATCAAGGCATCCGCCCTGCACCTGGCTACCCCGCCTGCCCCGACCACACGGTAAAAGCTGACATGTTCAATTTATTGCAATGCGATGAAATTGATATGCAACTCACCGACAGCTTCGCCATGATGCCCGCAGCAGCAGTTTCAGGTTTTTACTTTGCACATAAAGAAGCTAAATATTTTAGCGTGGATAAAATTGGCATGGATCAGCTAGAGGACATGGCGAAGCGCAGAAACTTACCTAATGAGTATTTAGAGCGCTGGCTTGCGCCCAACTTGAGCTAAAAATTATGCACATTCACATTCTCGGTATTTGCGGTACATTTATGGGCGGCATTGCGGTGCTGGCCAAACAGGCTGGGCATCGCGTGACGGGTTGTGATGCGAATGTGTATCCGCCGATGAGTACACAATTAGAATCTCAAGGCATTGAGCTGATTGAAGGTTTTTCGCCCGAACAAACGAAACTTAACCCCGATATTTATGTGATTGGCAATGTAGTTTCGCGCGGCAACGCTTTGATGGAGAAAATTTTAAATCAAGGTTTACCGTATATTTCTGGGCCACAATGGTTAAGTGAGAATGTGCTGCAAGGTAAGTGGGTGTTGGCTGTGGCGGGTACGCATGGCAAAACAACGACATCATCTATGTTGGCGTGGATATTGGAATATGCTGGGCTTGCGCCAGGGTTTTTAATTGGTGGCGTGCCTGAAAATTTTGGCGTTTCGGCGCGACTGCCGCAAACACCTGCTTTAGCGAAAAGTAGGCAAGATAGCAAATCAACCTCTCCATTTTTTGTTATTGAAGCTGATGAATACGACACGGCATTTTTTGATAAACGCTCAAAGTTTGTGCATTACCGCCCGCGCACGGCTATTTTGAACAATTTAGAGTTTGACCATGCCGATATTTTTGACGATTTAGCGGCGATTGAAAAACAATTTCATCATTTGGTTAGAACAGTGCCGCAACAAGGTTTGGTGGTGAGTAACCAGCAAGAAAGCCTAGAGCGTGTGATTGCGAAAGGATGCTGGAGCAATTTAGAGTTTTTTGGTGCGACTAACTTAAGTGAAAAGTCAGGGAAAAAATCAGGCTGGAAAGTGCAAAATGTAGATGCACAAGGGCGTTTTGATGTGCTGTTGAATGGCGAAAGACTGGGCAATGTCAGCTGGGATTTGCTGGGTGAACACAACAGAATGAATGCGTTGGCTAGTATTGCGGCGGCGCGGCACGTTGGCGTTGCGCCGTGCATTGCCATTGAGGCGCTAGGCGAATTTAAAAATGTAAAACGCCGCATGGAAACCAAAGGCGTGGTCAATAATATCACCGTGTATGATGACTTTGCACACCACCCGACCGCTATCGAGACTACGTTGGCAGGGCTTAAAGCCAAGCTGCAAGGCAATATTGACGAGGCTTCTGGCAATGTCAGAGACGGGGCTAGAATCTTGGCAGTGCTAGAGCCACGCAGTAATACCATGAAACTGGGCGTGATGAAAAACGCTTTGCCGGCCAGTTTGAAGGATGCCGATTTGGTATTTTGTTACGGCGCAAATTTGGGTTGGGATGCAGCAGAAGCACTGCAACCCATTGCCCACAAAAGCCACAGCTTTGATGACTTAGAAAAATTAGTGCAAGCCATTGCAAAAACTGCAAAATCGGGCGACCATATCTTAGTGATGAGTAATGGCGGCTTTGGCGGCGTGCATCAAAAAATATTGGATGCCCTG
>JANNOS010000021.1:0-7720 GCA_031399315.1 Methylophilaceae bacterium
GCAACCACGGGATTGCGCTCACGACAAAAGTAATCACCACGGCAAAGCTTTCCATCATCACACGCCCAGCATCTTTAAACGCCCTTACCACTGGCGCAAAAAAACCTTGCTCGGTGATGCCTTGCGCAGCAGTAAAGTCAATACTCACTGCGACTAAATCAGTCTCCTGCGAAAGGATTTTTCGCATACTTAACATGCTATCTAATTCACTTTGCGTATTTGCCAACTCACGTTCTACATCAATAATATCTTTAAACTTTGCTGTTTTATCATCTAACATGCTGCGCAGTCTATCCCTCAAACTGGTTAGATTTTTAATCCGCGCATCGGTATCTACTACTTGATTGGTTTTATCCTCAGCATCGCGCCCGTGCTGCAACACCTCGCCATTTTTGGCAAGCCCAGTTAAAAATATTTCTACATTTCTAGGCGGCAGCCGCACACTAAGGTTGGCAGATGGCGGGCTATAAGGCGTTTCTTTATTATAATTTGCAGCTAACATTTGGCAACTGAGCGCCTCACAATGCTTTACCGCCGCATCAAAAGCCGCCTGCATATTTTCAGCTGGCGTTTCAATTTGCAAATGGTGTCTTAACGCAATGTATTTCTTATCTGAGCCGCTTATTTTATTTGGCTCAGAAATTTCAGTGAGGCTTTGCTCTGCACCGCCTTGCACCTTCGCTTGATCATTTGCCGCAAGTTTCCCCATTCTAGCCGCCACTGGCGCGGCTGCAGGCACAGCATCTACAGCAGCTTCTGGTGCTGTGCTCGACGATTGCTGCCCACAGCCAAGCAATAAAAAAGGTATCAATAAAACTAGAGATAATTTTCTCATACGCTGCCTACTCCCATTATTTGTACACTCTTATTTTGAAAGCAGTTTAAGTGCCTGTTTGATGCCATCTGCAACTGTGACGTCTTTTTCTAACAATTTCACCGCCGCTAAAGCTTCTCTATCGTTATAACCTAATGCCAACAGAGCATTCAAAATATCATGACTAACAGATATTGCATGACTACCCACAGCAGTATCGCCAACTGTGCCAAACTTGTCTTTCAGCTCTAATAACAATCGCTCTGCCGTTTTTTTGCCAATACCTGGAATGCGCGTTAGCATGCCAACTTCTTGCATACTCACTGCTTGCACTAGGTCTTCAATAGAAACACCGCTTAAAATCGAAAGCGCCGATTTTGCGCCAATACCATTTACTTTAAGCAGCTGTTTAAATGTGCTTTTTTCTTGCTCGGTGCCAAACCCATAAAGCAGCTGTGCGTCTTCGCGTACTACCATATAGGTCAACAAGTTAACTTTTGCGCCAATCTCTGGCAAGTTATAAAAAGTGCTCATCGGCACCTCAACCTCATAGCCAACACCCGCACAATCTAGCACAATAAGCGGTGGGGATTTTTCTATCAATAGTCCGTTCAGGCGTGCAATCATAAATTTAGCTTTTCTAAAATTTTACCAAAAGTGAATCTTTTAAAATCATTATAGCTAAACGAGACAAGGCGCGGATTCAATTTTATGAGAGCGCATACGGGGTTGTATGTAATCGAATAAAATTGAAGGTGCAACGCAGCATCGTAACGCTGGAATGATTTTAAATAAGTCGGCCATTTTTAACTCGAAATCCTGCTGTAGCCAATTTCCCCAAGCCTTGACCCCCGTGCGCATGACAGATAGCACACGCCAGCGCATCGGCAGAATCTGGGCTAGGTGTAGCTGGTAACTTAAGTAAACGTTTCACCATCTCTTGCACTTGCTCTTTCTGTGCATGACCGTTACCCACCACCGCTTGTTTCACTTGTAGCGCAGTATATTCTGCCACAATTAAATTGCGAATCACTGCCGCACTAATGGCAGCGCCACGCGCTTGACCAAGCAATAATGTGGATTGTGGATTCACGTTAACGAATACTTTCTCCACTGCCACTTGATTAGGTTGGTAGGTATCAATCACCTCAAACAGCCCGTCCAATATTACTTTTAGCCGCGCCGGTAATTCTTCACGGTCATCTTCACCTTCTATTGGATTTTTTTTCGCAGAGGCAGTTTTAATGGTGCCACTCGTCACATAAGTGATTTTTTCACCTACTTTTTCAATCACCCCAAAGCCTGTGAGGCGCAGGCCAGGGTCAATGCCAAGAATTCTAATGTTGTTCAAAAAACCACCTAAAAATGAAAAGCGTTAAGTCAGACAAGGCGCGGGCTTGATTTTATGAGTGCGCATACGCATTTGTATGCAATCGAATAAAATTAAATCTGCAACACCGTATGACGAAGCGATTTTCATTTTTAATCTTCTATTACAGCCGTCGTATAAACATCTTGCACATCGTCTAAATCTTCCAACGCATCTAAAATTTTCTGCATTTTCACCGCATCGTCGCCAGTAAATATGGTTTCCATATTCGGTTTCATAATCACTTCTGCCACCATTGCTTTTAGGCCTGCCGCTTCCATCGCTTCTTTCACAGCAATAAAGTCATTAGGTGGCGTAATCACTTCTATGCTGCCGTCTTCATCGGTGACAATATCTTCTGCACCAGCCTCAAGCGCCACTTCCATCACTTTATCTTCGCTCAAACCTGGCTCATAAATCAATTGCCCGCAATGCTTAAACATAAACACCACACTACCATCGGTGCCTAAATTGCCGCCGTATTTGCTCAGCGCATGGCGCACATCCATCACCGCGCGCTGTTTGTTGTCGGTCAGGCAATCAATAATAATGGCAGCACCATTAATGCCATAGCCTTCGTAACGAATTTCCTCGTAGTTAACACCTTCAAGCTCGCCCGTGCCTTTTTTAATGGCGCGCATGATGTTGTCAGCGGGCATGTTTTCTTCTTTGGCCTCGGCTACAGCTGCGCGCAAGCGCGGATTCATATTTGTATCGCCGCCACCTAATCGCGCTGCCACGGTAATTTCTTTAATGATTTTGGTGAAAATTTTGCCGCGTTTGGCATCTTGGCGACCTTTGCGGTGTTGAATATTTGCCCATTTACTATGTCCTGCCATGCTACTTAACCCTTGATAATGTTATAAAAAATGTGATTTTACCACGTCCGGTGGCACTATTATTCCTGCCCTTGCGCTGGGTCTATTTGCTGATGCTTGCGTATTGTAATCGCCGAAATAGTTACCAAAGCTATGGCAATAAAAAACATACCGATTAACTCAATCGTACTTGGCCGCTCCCCCAATTGTGCCCATGCTGCGCTCACGCCTATCACTGGGGCCAGCATGCTGGCCATGCTGGCAACGCCAGCAGGCAAGCGTTGCAGGGCATACATCCACAGCACCCAAGCAAGCGAACCACTTAAAAAAATGCTGTAAATAATGGTTAAGTAAAACGTTTGTGTCCATTGAATTGGCGGTGCAGGCAATATTAGCGCGATGACAATAATGGGGATTGAACCTAACAGCGTTGGCCAAGCGGTGATATTCAGCAAATCTAGATCTGGGCGACGTTTATGTAGTTTTTTAGACACGATGGCTGAAATCGCCCATGAAATACCCGAGCCAAGCGCCATCAACATACTCACACCATCACCCTTAAGATGTAGTGGATCAAATATCAGCACAATACCAAATAGCGCAAATGCGACCGCCAGCCACTGCCAGCCTTGTACTTTTTCGCCCAATATTGGCCATGCAAACAACATCACCCAAAACGGCATGGTGTATGAAAGCACCGCGGTTTTACCCGCGCCGCCTTCTACTAATGCCCAAATCAGCAACCCTGTAAAGCCACAGGTTTGCAGCAAACCCAAGGCTAACATGGTGGGAAACTCTTTTAACGTCAGCGGCCTTTTAGTAAAAAAAAGCACTAAAAATAGCATTACGGCACCTAAAAAAGTGCGCAAGCCGGCAAACTGAAACGGGCTGGCATATTGTACGGCCAACTTCATCACTACCCAGTTATAGCCCCAAATCAACGTCAGTAAAAATAGTGCGATAAATGCTTTAATAGTCGTATTATTTTTCATGATTTAAAAATGCGTTTTGATATCGACATTATAAGGTGTATATTTTTATTCATACTTCAAACATACAAATATCACATATAAAAACATTAGGGAGAGACCATGAAAACACTAAAACAAATTTTAGATGAGAAAAAACACAAAGAAATTATTTCAATCGCGCCGCATCGTCCAGTATTTGATGCCTTGGTGATCTTGGCAGAATATAAAATTGGCGCGCTTGCAGTGATGCAAAACGATAAATTAGTCGGGATATTTTCTGAGCGTGATTACGCGCGCGAAGTCGTGTTACAAGGTCGCTCATCCAAAGCCACTGCGATAGCTGAAGTGATGACCTCCATGGTAATTACTGGAAAACCAATTGATTTAGTAGATAGCACCATGCGCTTGATGTCTGAAAAACGGATTCGCCACCTACCCGTTGTGGATGGTGAGAATCTAATCGGCATGCTATCAATGGGTGATTTAGTAAAAGAAGTGATTACCGAACAGGAGCGCATGATTAAGCTATTAGAAAGCTATATTAAAGGCGGCTAACACTAAAAAAACATGCTCTGGGAGCCAATATCCATGCGGCTTTCAGGCATGAATAACCAGCTTCAGCTGGTATATTCTGCGGGGATGACCCTTGCGGTTACAGAGCATGTTTTTACGTGTTTATTGATTGCAAAACTTACTCACCTATAATTTTAACCAGCACACGTTTTTTGCGTCGACCATCAAACTCGCCGTAAAAAATCTGCTCCCACGGGCCAAAATCTAACTGACCATCGGTAATCGCAACCACCACTTCGCGCCCCATGATTTGGCGCTTCATATGCGCATCGGCGTTATCTTCGCCCGTATCGTTATGGCGATAAAACTGTAGCGGCTCGTGCGGCGCAAGCCTCTCTAACCACTGCGTGTAATCGTGATGAAGTCCACGTTCATCATCGTTAATAAACACGCTGGCGGTAATATGCATGGCGTTCACCAGCACAAGCCCTTCGCGCACGCCGCTCTCACGCAGGCATTCACGTACTTCTTCAGTGATGCGAATAAACGCCACGCGAGTGGGTGGATTAAACCAGAGTTCTTTGCGAAAGCTTTTCATGACGATTTCCCCAATGTGTTAAGTCAATGTTTTGGTATATATTCAAGGTAATTTTAGCATCCAAAATCAACTTTGGCACAAACAAAAAAGGCTTCCTAATGGAAGCCTTTTAGCAAAATTTAAAACTCAACCTTTTACTTCAACTTCTTGCGCAAAGCTCTTACCTTCGTTATCTGTCGCCAAAACCTCTAACCTACCAGGTGCTGTCGGCACAAAGTTAAATTTAAAATAAGGGTCTTCTGCCGTGCCAACGCCCACATCCACCGTCATCACAGGCTTGCCATTGTATTTAAACTCGGTTTTATTGATGTAAAACGCGGGGATAAAGCCTTGCGATACCAACTCGCGCTGTAACCCTGTGCGCATCGGGTGCTTAATATTAAAAGTTGTCGAAGTTGCGACACCTATTTTTACTGGGTCTTCTACTTTAAATTTAATTTTTCCTGCCGATGCACGAACCGCCGCTTCATCCGCATCTACGGTGCCACCGCAACCGCCAGCAGCGCGAATTTCACGCGAGGCTAAATAGAGTTTACCACTAGCATCCTCGCCTACTAAACGTACAAAAGCGTCAGTTTCAAAACGTATACGCGTTGATAAATTAAAATCGCCCAGCGCATCTGTTAAGTGATAAGTGGCTGTAAGTGGAATGGGGTTTGCATCTACAAATGAGTACAACTTCACAATTTTTACGCCCTTAGCTGCAGCGTTATCAATGGTATAAGTTACTGGCACTTGTGCGCCACTTTCCGCACGACGTGGCGCTTCAATTTTCATAAAATCAACCTCTGTCATGGGGCGCTTTTCAAAAAACGCCTCTTTCATCACAGGCCATAATTTAGGGTCGGATTCAGCAAAAACAGGCAGGCTGCAAGCCAATAGAATAGCGCTTCCCAGAGCATTAAATAATAACTTATTATTGAATAACTTGTTCATTTTTGCATTTCCCATGACATTCCCCATATCTTCAATACTACTTGCGCATTACCATTATTAGCAATAACGCTTAGTTTATAGTTTGGATTACAAAACGTAATTTAAGTTTTATTCAAGTAACTGTATGTGACGCGAGTCACACAATTTAGTAAGTTTAATTTTGAGTTGGGTCGCCCGATGGCCGCATCACGTAATCAGGGTTCCAAAACTCCTCAAAATTCAGCTCCACGCCATTACCCGCTGGGTCTTTCAGGTTAATCTGCCGGACGCCGTTAGCTAAAATTCGCGTCGTATAAGCCACGTTATGTTTGGTTAAGTGCGCTTCCATCGCAGGCATATCGGTGCAGGTAAACGATACATGGTCATACGTGCCATGTACGTGAAGCTGTGGCGGTTCTGGCGTTTTATATTCCGCCAAATGCACCACATCGTTAGTGCCAATATACAGCCAGTAGCCGTAAGTGGTACTTGCCACGCGCTTACCCACCGTAAGCCCTAAAATATCGCAATAAAAATCGCGCAACTTAAGCATGGTCTCGCGGTCAGTGCGAAAATTAACGTGGTTGATTTCGGTAAGCGGCATAATCCCTCTAGGCAACTTGCATAGATTGAAAACTATAAAGAGCCAAAATTACACCAACCAAGAAGCTTATCGCCGAAATTGTATTCCACGTCCAACTGCGCATCAAGCAGCAAAATTCTGGCTCTGGCTGCTTATCTCTTGCCGCATCACGCCTTTTCAAAGCTCTATGTTGTGCAAGAAATATACTGACAATACAAAAGATTATTCCAAGAACAAACGCAATAGTGGGATAAACTAACCAATTAGCATTTATTTTGTTATCTATTAATGTACTAGCAATAGAAAACAGAATGGCTATTGCGCCAGAATTCACGGTCAATAGATACTGCCGTAAATTATCAGCCAGCTGTCTTGATCTAAATTCCTGATCTAAGTCGCTACTCATTATCAACCAGCTGGATTCTGAGTCCGCACTCGGATGTGAAGTTCTCGCAACTGCTTCTCATCCACTTCATTCGGTGCATTAGTCATCAAGCACTGCGCACGTTGTGTTTTTGGGAAAGCGATCACGTCACGGATAGATTCAGCGCCTGCCATCAATGTGACCAAACGGTCTAAACCGAATGCCAGACCGCCGTGTGGAGGCGCGCCGTATTGCAAGGCATCCAACAAGAAGCCGAATTTCTCTTGTGCTTCTTCTTTGCTGATTTTTAATGCATCGAATACTTTAGATTGCACGTCTTGCTTGTGGATACGCACTGATCCACCACCGACTTCCCAACCGTTTAGTACCATATCGTAGGCTTTAGATAAACACGCGCCTGGGTTAGAAACCAACATCTCTTCGTGACCATCTTTTGGTGCGGTGAACGGATGGTGTAACGCCGCCCAGCGGTCATTTTCTTCATCATGTTCGAACATTGGGAAATCTACCACCCACAATGGTGCCCAAGCACGGCCATCCACGTGACCTTTATCGTGACCAACTTTTAAACGCAGTGCGCCTAGCGCTTCATTGACCACTTTTAATTTATCAGCACCGAAGAACACGATATCGCCGTTTTGCGCACCGGTACGGTCAATAATGGCTTGCAAGGCTGTGACATGAATATTTTTTACAATCGGGCTTTGCAGGCCTTCTTCATTCAGCTTGGTGATATCGTTAATTTTGATATAAG
>JANNOS010000146.1:0-34469 GCA_031399315.1 Methylophilaceae bacterium
CTTTAATCCCCTTTGTCGCGCCTGAGGCTTGAGCGGCATATGCTAGGGGACGAGGACTGTCACAACCGACTTAGTGCTTTAGCACTTAGCGAGGTTGGGGAAGACCCTTGCGGTCTTATGAGGATTGAAAATCCGAGTTCCGCAGTCACCACGCAGATGCGGCGCTAAGACCGAAGGAAACAAGTGGCAGCAGGGTGTCTTTTTGTTTCCCCACTTTATTTTGGACAAGCAAAATAAAGTGGGTCGCCAAGAGGCGAAAAAGAACATTAAATTAGATTACGGCGTGCAAATACAAATCAATTTGCACACTCAACTTGTTGTTGATATCTATGTTTAGCTTGTTCACAAAGCAACTGGATGAGAGAAGCAAATTTAGAGTGTTCTGGAACAGCTCCACCGAGACGTTCTGAAGTCTTAGTTGGGTAACGAGTTTTAAACTTTGTACTAGTTGAAATATCCTGATTGTAAAAGTGTGTCAAATGGACAATCCATGCTTGATTGGGTTCATCCAAACTAAAACCACAGTTTTCTACAGTCTCATACAGTTGAACCAGATTATGACTGTTTTGAGGCTCAGTCCCAGTTGAAACGATGCACGCCTTCAGTGCATTCTCAACGGCCTGACCAGTCAACTGCAACCGAGGCAATGTTAATAAAAATTTAGCATCATTTTCGTTAACAAGTGAAGCCGCACGAATAAAATCACTTGAGAAACCTATCCATTCCAAAGTTTGATGGATGATAGGGATCTCGATTGAAGCATTTTCCGCATCTAAATCTTTATACGATTTGGAAATCTTTTGTTGAATTTCTCTAATCTTGCTCACAACAACACCTTCTCAATCCCGCCATTATTCACACGTTCGATATATTCTGGCATCCAATTTTCACCCAAGATATGTTTAGCCATTTCTACCACAATGTAATCCGCTTCAATCCCAGTATCGTCACCATAGCGTGCCAAACCTTGCAGGCAGCTTGGGCAACTGGTCAATATTTTTACTTTTTCTTCAGGATTTCCCACCGTTAAGCCCATTTTATTCATGCCTTTTTCCAGCTCCTCTTGCTTACGCATTTTGACTTGCGTAGCAATATCTGGTCGAGCTGCGGCAAAGGTACCGCTCTCGCCGCAGCAACGGTCATTTAACGCGACTTCTGTGCCCATCAGCTTATTAGTCACTTCCAACGGTTTATAAGTCTTCATTGGGCTGTGGCAAGGGTCGTGATACATATAACGCGTACCCGTGATGTTTGAAAGTTTTTGGTCTTTTTCCATTAGATATTCGTGAATATCTAATAGCCTGCAACCTGGAAAAATCTTCTCAAACTCATATTTTTGCAGTTGATCCATACAAGTGCCGCAAGACACAATGACCGTTTTAATATCCAAATAATTAAGTGTGTTTGCCACGCGGTGGAACAACACGCGATTATCGGTGGTGATTTGTAGGCCTTTATCGTGATTGCCACTAGAAGTTTGCGGATAGCCGCAGCACAAGTAGCCAGGTGGCAGCACCGTAATTGCGCCCACTTCATATAGCATCGCCTGTGTAGCAAGACCTACGTTTGAGAACAAACGCTCTGAACCACAACCGGGAAAATAAAACACTGCATCAGAATCTTCATTCACTTTTTGTGGGTCGCGAATCACTGGAATCATGCTGTCGTTTTCGATACCCAGCATTGCGCGCGAGGTTTTTGACTGCAGTTTTTTCGGCATCGGCCGATTAATAAAGTGAATCACTTGCGCTTTTATTTCTGGCTTACCCACTGTCGCAGGCGGACGAATTTTGTCTTTCAAGAGCCCAAATTTTTTCGCCAATGTGTGGGCGAAATTTTGCACTTTATAGCCAAACTGAATCATGCCAACGCGCAATAATTTAATGGTCGCTGGATCCTTGGCATTGAGGAAAAGCATGCCTGCAGCTGTGCCTGGGTTAAATTTCTTTTTACCTTGTTCACGTAAAAAGTTGCGCATTTTGATTGAAACATCACCAAAATCGATATCTACTGGGCATGGGTTTAAGCATTTATGACAAACCGTGCAATGGTCTGCCACATCGTTAAACTCATCAAAGTGTTTAAGCGAAATGCCTCGACGGGTTTGCTCTTCGTAAAGAAAAGCTTCAATTAATAACGAAGTGCCTAAAATTTTGTTACGTGGGCTATATAATAAATTCGCACGTGGCACATGGGTCGTGCAAACTGGTTTACATTTGCCACAACGCAAGCAATCTGAAATGTCGTCTGCAATTTCACCAATCGCAGATTGCTCCATAATAATAGATTCCTGCTCAAGCAAGCCAAAGCTTGGCGTGTAAGCGTTTTCTAATCCAGAGCCATTGAGCAACTTGCCTTTGTTAAAATGGCCGTTTGGGTCAACTTTATTTTTATAGGCGGTAAAAGTATCAATCGTCGCTTGATCCAAATATTCCATTTTGGTGATACCAATACCATGTTCACCAGAGATAACACCGTCTAAATTTTTTGCCAGCGCCATCACACGGTCTACCGCAGTATGCGCATCGTGCATCATTTCATAATCATCTGAATTTACAGGAATATTCGTATGCACGTTGCCATCACCCGCATGCATGTGCAAGGCAATAAATACACGGCTTTTAAGTACTTTTTTGTGAATTTCATCACAGCGATTCAATATTTTTTGATACTCACGCCCAGCAAAAATCTCCTCCATTGGAAGCTTTAATTCGCGCTTCCAAGAGATGCGCAAGTCATAACTTTGAACTGCGCGGAATACGTTTTCATATTGATTTAAGTCTTTGGCCAATTGGCCTAATACGCTGACAGGTTCATCAAGCGTATTTAAAATCATGCGCCATTTTGCACGCAAATCACGCAACAGCTGTAAGGTAATGTTTTGTTTTGACTTCACCATTTGGGCATCAGCATTACCTTCTTCATCGGCTTGCAAAGGTAACTCACCTTGCATAAACTCTTCTAGTGCATCTAATAATTTAAGTTTGTTGTGAATAGAAAGCTCAATATTAATGCGCTCAATGCCATCAGAATAATCGCCCAGGCGCGGCAATGGAATCACCACATCTTCGTTAATTTTGAATGCATTGGTGTGTTTAGCGATAGCTGCTGTACGCGCACGGTCGAGCCAGAATTTTTTACGCGCTTCAGCTGATACTGCAATAAAACCTTCGCCATCGCGTGCATTACACATACGCACCATGGCTGAGGCCACTTCGCCCACTGCGTTTTCATCATCACTGGCAATATCAGCAATCAACACCATTTTCGGGCGTTGTTGGCGTGCCGCCTTAGTGGCATAGCCTACCGCCTTAATATAGCGCTCATCCATGTGCTCCAAGCCTGCCATAATGACGGCGATATCTTTTTTGGCTGTCGCATCAAGATAGTCTTTTATCTCAACAATCGCAGGAACCGCGTGAGATACATTGCCAAAAAATTCCAGCGCAATCGTGCGTACATGTTTAGGCATGCGGTGCAAAATAAAAGTAGCGCTGGTAATTAAGCCATCACAGCCTTCTTTTTGTATACCTGGCAGACCGCTTAAAAATTTATCGGTAACGTCTTTACCCAAGCCCACCTTGCGGAAACTAGGGCCTGAGATTTCTAAAATCTCAGGCTCGCCCAGCTGTGTTTTCATGTCAATATCAAAGCGCGTTAATTTAAAGCGCGCCATTTTAATATCGTGAATTTTTCCTAAGTTATGGTCTAAGCGTTCCACCTCAAGCCAATTCGCATCTGGCGTTACCATGCGGTAAGAAGCCAAATTATCCAGTGCCGTGCCCCATAGCACTGCTTTTTTTCCGCCTGCATTCATGGCCACATTGCCACCAATACAGCTTGCATCGGCCGACGTTGGATCGCATGCAAATTCAAGCCCTGCATCACTTGCGGCTTCCATCGCACGGCGCGTTACCACGCCCGCACCACATTCAATCGTCGCTACCTGTCTGGCTACGCCAGGTAGCGTGCGCATTTGTACGCCAGTGTGTTGATCTAATTTCTCGGTATTTATCACTACAGATAACGGCGTAAGTGGAATTGCACCACCCGTATAACCTGTGCCGCCGCCACGCGGAATCACCGTTAGCCCAAGCTCGATACTCGCCCGCACGAGTGCGGCGATTTCAATTTCGGTATCGGGATTTAGCACCACAAATGGGTATTCTACGCGCCAGTCTGTGGCATCGGTCACGTGTGAAACACGCGCTAAACCATCAAACTGAATGTTATCTTTACGGGTGATTTTGCTATATTTACTTAATGCTTTTTTGCGTAAATCGTAAGTTTGACGGAAGTCTTCTGCAAACTTTTCAACAGCCATTTTAGCAGCAGTAATCAGTTGATTGACTTTATCGTTATTGGTATTACTTTCTGCACCGCGCTCATCAATGGCGTGGATACGGTGATGCAGTGCATCAATCAAGGCTTTACGACGTTTTGGGTTATCTAATAAATCGTCTTGCAAATATGGGTTACGGCTCACCACCCATATATCGCCTAATACCTCAAACAACATACGCGCACTGCGGCCTGTTTTACGCTCCGCACGCAATTCATTTAGAATATCCCAGCATTGCTCACCCAAAAATCGAATGACGATTTCACGGTCTGAGAAAGAAGTGTAGTTGTAAGGAATTTCGCGTAATCGCGTCGCTGGTGCTGGTTCAGTCTGAAGAATTTTGGCGGGAATAGGCGCGTTCATTAAATGTGATAAAAACTCTACAAATATTAAAGCTGAATTATATCATGCTGAAAGCCGCATAATAACTGCAATAACGACAAGGTTAATACTCACTATTTCTTACTAAATAGCGTTAAAATGCTGTCATGCAGAAATTTAAAAGAATACTTGTTCCATTCGCAATTCTGGCGCTTTTAGCGACTTTGATTCTTAATCTATCACAAAGCAAACAAGCACCAAATGCCACCTTCACTACGATTGAAGGCAAAAAAATTAATATGGCTGATTTAAAAGGCAAAGTGGTGTTAGTTAATTTCTGGGCTACTGATTGCGCCGTGTGTGTTAGTGAAATGCCCGACTTAGTTAAAACCTACAACATCTATAAAAACAAAGGTTTTGAAATCATTGCAGTAGCCATGCCCTACGACCCACCTGCACAAGTGCTTAATTATGCAGCACATAAGAAATTGCCTTTCCCTGTCATGCATGATGGTTTTGGTGATATCACTAAAACCTTTGGTAGCGTTCAGGTGACGCCTACAGCGTATCTTTTTGACAAAAATGGTAAGCAGCTTTTTTATAAAACTGGTGCGCTTGACTTTACCAATTTAAATCAACTATTAGACAAAGCCCTTATCTGATGTTGTGGATTAAAGCACTGCACATCATTTTTGTTACTAGCTGGTTTGCAGGGCTATTTTACTTACCTCGCCTATTTGTAAACCACGCCATGGTCACAGATAAAGCCACACTTGAGCGTTTAGAATTAATGGAGCATAAGCTTTATAAATTTATGTTGCCACTGGCCACACTAGCACTCATTTTTGGGCTATGGTTATGGCTTGGATTCGGCATTACTGGCGGATGGCTGCATGCCAAGCTGGTATTGGTTATTGGCTTAATTTTGTATCATTTATTTTGCGGAAAACTCATGCGTGACTTTAAAGCAGGTAAAAATACGCATAGCCATACTTGGTATCGCTGGTTTAATGAAATCCCTGTACTAGTATTATTTGCTGTCGTAATTTTAGTTGTAGTAAAGCCGTTTTAGGACTATATTTTTGCTATGGATATTCTAAACTCAACATGGCTAATAAAAATGCTCGAAAAATCGAGTCAGAAACCGCATGCGCGCCTGCTCAAGCTATTTGATATTTTAGAAGATTGGCTAGACGCACCAAATATGGTTGCGCCAATTATAAATGTACAGATTAACACTGTTAATACATCGCAAACGAATACACATCTTTTACAAGATTTTTTAGCATTAGAAGCCGCCAAAGCAGGTGCGGCGATGCCAGAAATACTGGCAAATCAACTTTACTTTATGGCAGTTGCAGCAGCGCAAGAAAAACTACATGCCAATAACCATAAAAGCTTAAGCCTTGCTAAAACTGCTGCCAGCGCCTTAATTGCGGCACAAACTAAAAAAGAGTTTCATATTAAAAAGTCTTTTGCCTATGCAATAGCGGCCAGTTTTTTTGCTGTTATTATTGGTGCTGGTGCTTTATTTATGTTTAATACAGAAACCAATCCAAAACGAGTAGCACTTTCGCAACCCGTTATACAAACGGCAGCGCCTATGGGGGTTTCTGCACTTAATACTAGCCCCGAGTCTGCTAACCCAGAGCAAACAGCCGCTTTGGTCGCTCAATTAGAACTGATGCGGCATGGTAATTGCCAACTTATCGAAGCAATTCAATTACCTGATAGCCAAAAAGCAATCTACATTAACATGGTAGTCAATGGGCATGTTTCTACTGACCCACACGAACAAATAATTGCGTTAGACCTGATTAAAAGAACGCGTTGCAACTACACGCCGATGCTGATGGCAAACTCAAAAGGTTGAATTTTCAGCTTAAAAAAATAATATTGCAATCACACTATACAGTCTAGTATAATTTATCCATGTCTGTGCTACGCGAAAAAATACTAACGACAGCCACCAATCTGTTTCAAACACAGGGCATTAACTCGACTGGCGTGGATAATATTGTGGCGGTGGCTGGTACCACCAAAATGACGCTGTACAAATATTTCCGCACCAAAGAAGCGTTAATTCTAGAAGTGTTGCAAACCAGCCAACAAGCTTTTGAAAACTGGCTGAATGACAAGCTCAATTCAAACAGCAAAAAGCCTGCCGATAAAATTCAACAGCTTTTTGACTACATAGAAGAATGGGTCAATTCGCCTGAGTTTATTGGCGTAGGTTTCATTAAAGCGTCTGCTGAGTTTCCGAATGAAGAAAATCCTATCCACCAACTGTCATCAAAACAATCTCGTGAGTTTAGGCAACTTATTGGCAAGCTCGCTAATGAAGCCAATATTAAAGATACAGACGGCTTAGCGTTGCAGCTTTCACTGTTATTTGAAGGTGCCGTACAAGCAGAGCAAATGAAGCGTGGTTCTGGCGCAATTAAGTACGCAAAGAAAGCCGCAAAAATACTCATTGATGGCGCCATAAGAAACTAAATCATAAAAAACTAAATTTTCTACAACTTAGCTTGCGCTAATTACATTCACTACAAGATAATAGCGTTTTAATATTAAACGCGATTTCTATGCAAACTCTTATCTGTGGCTCACTTGCCTTTGACACCATCATGGTGTTTCAAGATCAATTCAAAAATCATATTTTGCCTGATCAAATTCATAAGCTCAGTGTAGCTTTTTATGTACCTGAAATGCGACGCGAGTTTGGCGGGACGGCAGGCAATATCGCATACAATCTGCAGCTTCTAGAAGGCAAACCCCTTATTATGGCAACCGTGGGCGAAGATTTTTCTACTTACAGCAATTGGCTGAATACTAACCATCTAGATACTACACATATTAAACAAATCACGGATAGCTTCACTGCACAGGCCTTTATTACAACTGATTTGGACGATAATCAAATCACCGCATTTCATCCAGGTGCGATGGTAGAATCGCATCAAAACAGCGTGAATGATGCTAAAAATGTTAGCTTAGCGATTATCGCCCCAGATGGTCGTGATGGCATGTTTCAACATGCTAAGGAATGTTTTGAAGCAGGCATACCCTTCTTATTCGACCCTGGCCAAGGTTTGCCAATGTTTAATGGTGAAGAGCTTTTGCATTTTATTGAAATGGCAACTTATTTGGCCGTGAACGATTATGAGTCACAAGTAATTCAAGACAAAACAGGCTTAAATTTAGAACAACTTGCGTCCAAAGTGAAAGCCCTAGTCGTCACATTGGGTGGACTTGGCTCGCACATTTATGCTGATGGTCAACGCATCGAAGTTCCATGCGTTAAAGCTGACAAGATTATAGACCCAACGGGTTGTGGCGATGCCTATAGAGCAGGATTAGTGTACGGCATAGCCAATGGCTGGGATTGGCCGACTTGCGGGAGATTGGCAAGCACAATGGGCGCGATTAAAATTGCCAGCCGCGGTGGGCAAAACCATAAACCTACGCGCGCTGAGATTGAGAACATTTATACGCATGCGCTTGTCCAACAAGTGTCTATGGAAGAAAAACTGGCTTAATAAGCTTTTATTTAGGAGCAATAGTGTGAAAAACTCAAAACTGTTATTAGTAGTATTCATATCAGTATTTTTAGCGGCTTGCGCCAGCTCTAACTCTGGCAGTGTTTATAAGCGCGATGATGCACGCAAAGTACAAACCGTTAAAACGGGCGTAGTAGAAAGTGTACGTACAGTAAAACTAGAGGGCACTAAAACACCAATTGGCACTGTTGCAGGCGGCGCCATTGGTGGCATTGCAGGTAGCTCAATAGGAGGAGGCCGTGGCAGCGCAATCGCAGCAGTCATTGGTGCGGTTGCAGGCGGTATTGCAGGTTCTGCCGTTGAAGAAGGCGTAACACGTAAAGATGCACTTGAAATCACAGTAAAATTAGACGGCGGTGCATTAATTGCCATCGTACAAGAAGCTGATGAGGAATTCCAACCTGGGGATAAAGTGCGCATTGTAGAAAATGCCGATACTTCCAGAGTAACGCACTAGTTATTAACGCTAAATATATTATTGTCATCAATTAGTCATATAACTTTCATCATTTATTCACGCTGATTTCATATCATCTCTCAAAATTAAAGGAGAGATGTTATGCAAAACAAGCTGTCACAGATTCAGCCATCATTGTTGCAGCCATTTACTGCGCTGCAGTTAAACTTACCCGCAAGTAGCCAACAAAAAGGGCTTAGCGTAAGTATTGCACACGACGCATCAGAAATTGCCGAGGCGCAGCGCCTTCGTTACAAAGTATTTGCCGAAGAAATGGGCGCAGAGTTATCTGGCACTGCTGGTCTAGATATCGATGGATTTGATGCTTTTTGTGATCATCTTCTAGTGCGAGAAACCGAGACCAATCAAGTCATTGGTACATATCGAATTTTAACACCGCATCAAGCGCTTCAAGCTGGTGGATATTACTCTGCAGGAGAGTTTGACTTAACCCGCTTATCTCATTTATTTCATAGTACGGTTGAGCTTGGGCGTGCCTGTGTGCACCAAAATTACCGCAATGGCGGCACAATTACTATGCTATGGGCTGGTCTTGCTAAATACATGCAAATGCACAATTACGAATACATGATAGGTTGCGCTAGCGTGCCTATGAGTGATGGCGGCCATATGGCAGCAAGCCTGTACCATCGCCTTAAAGATGATTACTTATCTCCTCCAGAATACCGCGTGTTTCCGCATACGCCGCTGCCAATGAACACACTTAACAAGGACATGCAAGTAGCCTGTCCGCCTCTGATTAAGGGCTATATGCGGCTAGGCGCCTACATTTGCGGCGAACCTGCATGGGATGCCTCTTTCAACACGGCCGATATGCTGGTAATGTTACCTTTATCTAAAATAAACGGTAAGTATGCAGCACATTTCTTAAAATAAATTTGCAACAAACGCCATATCTCACGCGGATTTACCGCGTAGTCCGTATTGTAATTCACATACTTGCTGGCATTGCTATTACGGCCTTAGTATTGCCATTTGCCAGCAAAGCAATGCGTCTTGCTATCACCTGCTGGTGGTGCAAAAGCCTGCTTAAATGTTTTAACATCAAAATAATTACTTATGGAAAATTACCTGATGCGTCCACTGCAAAGACCATGTTTGTTGGCAACCATATCTCGTGGATGGACATACACAGCATCAACAGCATCATCCCGCTCAGGTTTATTGCTAAAATTGAGGTAGAAAGCTGGCCAGTATTTGGTTACTTAGTCAGTAAGTCTGGTACTTTATTTATTAATCGTAGTATACGCAAAGATGCCACGCGCATTATTGATATCACAACTGACAGCCTGCTTGAAGGGGATAATGTGTGTCTTTTCCCAGAAGGTACAACCACAGAGGGCTCACACATACTGCCCTTTAAGAGCAGTATTGTACAAGCCGCAATTAACGCTAACGCCAACATTTGGCCTGTTGCTATTTACTATCCAATGACGAATGGAAAGCCCAACACACAGATGGCCTACGCAGGGGAAACAACCATGGCAGAATCGATGTCGCGAATATTAAATCTGAAACACCCCATCGTACAACTACACTTTCTATCACCTATCAGCTGTCAAGGACACAGCAGGCAATCTGCAACCAAAGCTGCTTTTGAGGCAATTACAGCTAAATTAAAGCCCTTGGTTGATCCCTCTCATCCGAATTGACCTGTGTAATGACGTGCGTTTCTAAACACATCGCCGTTAATTTTCCACCCCACAAGCACCCTGTGTCTAGTGCATGAATATTATTACGTTGACGCAAACCTAATGCAGACCAATGCCCACATATGATTTCAGAAGTTTGAGATTTTCGCTCTGGCACATCAAACCAAGGCATATAGCCCTGTGGAATATTTTGTAACTCCCCTTTAAAGTTAAACTCCATTTCACCTGCTGGCGAGCAAACACGCATGCGCGTCATGGCGTTGGTAATCACCCGTAACCTATCAAAACCTGTTAAATCTTCATGCCAACTGGTTGGCGTATTACCATACATGTGCGCTAAAAAAGTTTTGTAATTATCGGCTTGCAGCGCAGCTTCAATTTCTCGCGCATAGTCAAGCGCATCATCTACTGTCCATTGCGGAAATAACCCCGCATGTACCATCGCATAGCCATGTCCATTAATTTGTTGCGCATGCATTAAGGGTTGGTGTCGTAACCATGTAAAAATGGCATCGCTGTCAGGCGCGTCAATACTGGTCTGCAACGTATCGTGTTTATGCGCTGGTTTGATATTATGTATCACCGCGAGCGCGTGCAAATCGTGGTTTCCTAATACAACATTGAGTGATTCTTGTTGTTGATAACACCAGCGTAAGACTTCTAGTGAGCCGCTTCCACGATTGATAATATCGCCAACCAACCACAACTTATCATGCTTTACATCAAACTCTAGCTTTGCCAATAAAGCCTTAAAAGCGTGGTAGCAACCTTGAATATCACCTATTGCGTATGTAGTCATAAGTATAAATTATATAAATAAAAAAGCCGCTTAAACATAATCTAAGCGGCTTTCTAAAATGATTGAATTATTATTTTGCCAATGTTGCTGTGTCAAAACTTGCACCTGCTTGGTTTGCCATTATGGCAACCGCACTTGCAATCTCACCTTCTGTTAAATCAGGATTGCCACCCTTAGCTGGCATAGTACGAATGCCCTCTACAGCATGTTTTACGAGCGTTTCGTAACCCTGCGCAATACGCGGCTCCCACTGGGCTTTATCACCTAATTTTGGTGCATTCATCAAGCCTGCCTCGTGACACATTGCACATCCCTTAACCACTTCTTCTCCAGTTTTTGCTACGGTTTCACTTGCTGGCGCAGCAACTTCAACAGCCGCCACAGGCTCAATATTTTCTTCAACTTTTTCGACTACTGGCACTACTTCTTCGCCAGCAGGGGTTGCTTTTATCAGTGAATACACCAAAGCAACAGCTAACAGTAGACCAAATATAATCACCATCGGTTGCAAAGTACTTGGGGCTTTATGTCCATCATCTTGCTTACTCATGCTACATCTCCTTATATATTATTGAATAAAAACATTTCATGCTAAATAATAACTTAAATCCTAGATATCTTATATAGAGGCTACTTTGCTATAATGCGCCATCGTTTGAGAACATCTCAAGTGGTTTACCTTAAGCAATCGTGTAGCTTAAGTAATCGTAAGGCGCCCGTAGCTCAGCTGGATAGAGTGTTGGTTTCCGAAGCCAAAGGTCGTGGGTTCGACTCCCGCCGGGCGCGCCAGTTAAAGTCTAAATAACCAATAATGATCAACCAACAGTGCTGCAAACAACAGTGTTAAATATAATATAGAAAATTTAAACATGCTTTTTGCAAGTGCATCAGAATACTTGCGATACAAGCCTACTGCATAAGCCATAAAAATGGCATCAAGCACCAGCACAGAGGCCAAATAAATAAAACCACTTGTGCGCATCGCAAAAGGCAACAAGGTCACTGCTGTGAGAATAATAGTGTAAAGTAAAATCTGTAATCGCGTATATGCCTCACCATGCGTTACTGGCAACATAGGTAAACCAGATTTCGCATATTCTTCACGACGGTAAAGCGCAAGTGCCCAGAAATGCGGCGGTGTCCACGCAAAAATAATCAGCACTAAAATCCAAGCTTCTGGCGACACTGTGCCCGTAACAGCTGCCCAACCAAGTGCAGGCGGCATTGCACCTGATAAGCCGCCAATCACAATATTAAGCGGTGTGGCTGGCTTTAGAAAAACCGTATAAATAATGGCATAACCTACGAACGTTGCAAGTGTTAACCACATTGTGAGCGGATTTACATATATATATAAAATTGACAAACCAATGCTCGCCATAATGCTGGCAAATATAAAAGTTTGTTTTGAAGTGACTTGACCTGTTGGTAATGGCCGGCCGCGTGTACGTGCCATTTTTGCATCTATGGTTTGTTCTACCAAACAGTTAAATGCCGCTGCCGCACCAGACGCCATACCAATGCCGATGGTTGCCGCTAACAAAATGTCTAACGGCACCATATTGGGTGTTGCGAGAAACATGCCTATCATCGCAGTAAATACGATTAACATAGTCACGCGCGGCTTGCACAGTGCTAAAAAATTTTGAAAACTTGACCTTGCGTTGGGTAAATTCATTCCAGTAACAGCACTCATAAAATTCTCTCTAACTTTAGTTGTTCAACTCAGTAGGCATGGCTAGTTATTTTTGAATTGAGCACAACCACAGTAATTAATAGCAAAGCTGCGCCCATATTATGCCCTACTGCCAGCACAAGTGGAAGGTGCAACAATAAATTAGCAATGCCTAAGCCAATTTGCACAATAAGCAAACCAAGCAAAATTAAGCCAAGTTTTTTTAATTGTGGCTGTTTTAACAATCGCAAGCCAAGTAAGCCTAAATAAACAAAAGTTACTAGCGCGCCTACACGATGAGCCCATTGTATGGCGGTATATGCGGCCAACTCTAGCGTTTTGCCTGCGGCATCAACACCTAACTCACGTATCATATGAAAAGCATTAGAAAAATCCATTTCTGGCATCCATACACCATGACAAGTTGGAAAATCCGTACAGGCAAGCGCAGCGTAATTCGTGCTTGTCCAGCCACCCAGAAAAATCTGTAAAAACAATATCACCAATGCCCCACGCATCCAAAAACGTAAAGCGCCTGCTTGCTCAAACCCTGCTGAGACTACGCCCAATTGACGGTGAGCAATCCAAGTTAATATTGCAAGTGTAGACATGCCACCAAGTAGATGCGCCGTAACTACTGCAGGCTTAAGCAATAAAGTAACTGTCCACATACCAAGTGCGGCTTGAAACATGATTAAAACCAGTAAGAATGTTGGCAACCAAACTGAAACTTTAATCTGTTTACGTGCACGCCAACCCAATACAAAAATTGCCAATACCAGCAGACCTAAAGCCCCTGCAAAGTAACGGTGTATCATTTCTTTCCATGCTTTAGCGTGCTCCACTGGTGAATCTGGGTAGATTGTTTGCGCATGCTGCAGCGCAGCCTCACTTTGTGGCACAGTTAGCGTGCCATAACAACCTGGCCAGTCTGGGCAGCCTAGACCTGCATCAGATAAGCGCACATAGGCGCCCAAAACAACGACACACAAAGTTAATAGGGTTGATACCAACACTAATTTATTAAACACACGCATATTTCTTAACCTGCCCAAGAGTTTTTCAATAAGCGCGTTAAATCGCTGCGCAGACCTTTTGGGTCCAAATTTTTTGGGTAACTCATCATTAAGTTACCTAATGGATCAATTAGATAAATATGCCCGTTGGTAATATTAAACTCACTAGAAAATTTAACTGTTTCTGCATCTGCACCTACTAATATCAACAAATCTGGATACTGTTTTTGTAAGTTTTTGACTGTTTCTAAATTAATCTCCGTTGGCATAATTAGCACGCGTTGCACGCGATGCGCATCTTTATTCAATGAGGTATTTACTTGTTTTAGTAAATGCACCTCTGCTTGGCATTTCTCTGCACATCCAGCAGTGTCAACGGTGACTACACTCCATTTTTTTAGCCATTGTTCAGACTTAAATTCCTTGCCTTTTGCATCATGCAAAGTTGGGAACTTTATCACTTTGGGAGGCTGAACTAAATTGCCATAACTATGGCCGCTAGGCTTTAGATTCAACAAGTGTAGTGTTGCAGCCACCGTAAATGGCAACACAAAAATAACAGCCAACATCAGCAGTATTTTTCTACCGCCGACTTTTTGTGACCCTTCTGTAGCACTTAAATCTGACATATCTTTCTAACGCTCCACTTTCTTTAGATTCTTTTGCTTTACATGCTTTTGTTTTATATTTTTTGCTTAATATTCAACACGATAAATATAATTAACAAGGTCAATGCAAAACCAAACCACTGATATGCATAGCCCAAATGCATAGACACCCGCCCACCTGGCGGTGGCCAGTTTCTTACATAGCCACCTGCTTTACTTTTTGCATCCAACCGCACCACAAAAGGTTGTACCGCAAATGGTACCGATTTAGCATAAAGCTGCATATCCAAATTTTGCCAAACTTGCTGCCAACTGCCCTGCTTTAATGGTGAAGCCTCTAACGTAAAAAACTTAGTTGATGGTAATGCAATATCACCTTCTATTATTTGACTGCCCTGCGGGGTAATGACTTTGGGGACTGTTCTGTCAGGCTTACCAGCAATCCAACCCCTGTTTACTAAAACGTAATCCCCACGGCCTTCTAGCTGCAATGGCGTTAACACATGATAGCCTGCAACCGTATTTTCAACCTGATTATCCAGCAACACTTGAAAGCATGCGTCGTATGTGCCATAAAGCTTTACCCGCTTATAGCGCCATACATCCAAATCATCCTTTTTAAGGTCCGCTATTTTATCAGGAAGCGCAACAGAAGGCTCATTTAGGCGCGCGTTTAATTGTATTTGCAACAGCTTTTTTGCCTCAGCCTTGTTGTACTGCCATAAACCAGCTTTAATACAAAGCCCCATGACGAGTATGGTTGCTATCGTCATCCAAAATTTTGGGCGAAACGTATATTTCAAAGAATCAACTTTCGTTTGCAATGTGTCGTTTGCAATGTACTTGGATTAGCCGCATAATGGATTTCTTTATCTTTGCTTATTTATCATGCTACTAAAAATTATTATCATCTTGATGCTGCTCGCTATTTTTGCGAGTCTATTTTCTGCTTTGTTCTATCTGCTCAAAGGTGACAATAGCGATCGCACTGTTAAGGCATTGACTTGGCGTATATCAATCTCATTAACACTGTTTATATTGTTAATGTTGGGCTTTTATTTTGGTGTTGTTGGGGTTCCCAATCAAACACCATTTTGAAAAACCTAAACATCACCCTAAACATCACTAAGTGCTTAATTTAATAACTAAGCACTTAATTCAAATGTGCTGAACCTTTTTGCTCAGCATCTACTTGCTCTGCACTTGCTTGCTTTAGCGCTGCAGCATTTGCACGCTGTGAGCCATTATAAAAAGCATAAGATAAAGTCACTGTACTAACATCCACTGGCAAATCAGGCTTAACATAAAACATCACAGGCATTTCCTTACTCTCACCAGGCTTTAATGTCTGTTGTTTAAAACAAAAGCATTCTATTTTTTTAAAGTATAGTGCAGCCAACTCTGGCGTAACACTTGGTACTGCGACACCTAATTCGCTCTCGGCAGCATTGTTTTTTGCTGTATAGCTGGTCATGGTTATCTCTCCAGGGTGTACCCGCATACTTGTTTGTTTGGGGTGAAAACTCCAACCTAAACCTGGCATCGTATTACCTGTGAAAATCACTGTCACAAAACGGCTTTTATCAATTTTTTGTGACTTATCAAATGCAGTCGCACTATTGTCAGCCTTACCATTTAAACCAAACTCTTTACACAAAACGTCATATAGTGGCGCAAGCGCAAAACCAAAAACCAAGCCAGCAAGTACTATCAAACTCAGCTTTAGTGCTAAGCTTTTATTTAGCTTAGATTTTTCATTTGCGAAGTCTTCATCACCTAGTTTCATTAATTTACAACCTATTCACTTAATGATAAAAACTTACCTATAAAAAATAGTGAATGTGTATAAAATCACCGCCAATATACCAATCGTCCAACCCACCAAAAGGTTTTTGCAACGCTGCTTTTGTTTATCCTGTTCCATAAATTTCTACTTTCTTCTCGTTTAACTAGATATAAATTAACTGGGTGTTGATTTATATTCAACTTTAATTCACAGAGTGCTTCCTATTCTTTTTTGTAGCTGCTCTGCTAATGTTTGGCGTTGCTTGCTTGTCAAATAACGCCCTATTTCGACTTCCTTACCATGTGAGACAAATCCTAAATTTAGCCCGCCATTTAAGGACTCATGTCGCACTAATTTAGTCCAATATGGATTTAAAACATGCTGAATTATTCGCTTTTGATTACACCATTCTACTACTAACTTATCACCATCAATGGTGATGCGCTCATAATCACTTTCATGGGCATTTACAAAATAAAACGCATACGCCAATGCGGTGATTTCTAACCCCACAAATGGTATTACCAGCCAAGCACCAATAATACTAAAGCCAATGCCAATTAGACATGGAATTACGCTTAGCAATAAAATAGCTTTCAACTTACCGCTTGCAGTTAATGAGCTATTCGGCTTGAAAATCACGCTATAAGTACTGTCTACATTGAGCGCTACCATCATGACTCCATATTGGGCTATGACTATACTTTAACGTAAAATAATTCTCAATTTAGTTATTACACAAAAATAAACGCCACAAGGTAAACCCTGCGGCGTTTGGTAATGCTTAACGCTTAATTAACTATAATTATAGCCAATACACGAATATGAACAAGAACAGCCATACTACGTCCACAAAGTGCCAATACCAAGCTACCGCTTCAAAACCAAAATGGTCGTGTGAATCAAAATGCCCTTTCAAAACGCGGAACAAAATAATTATTAACATAATTGTACCCATCGTCACGTGCAGACCATGAAAACCAGTCAGCATGTAAAACGTAGCGCCATAAATACCAGATTTGATTGTAAATGCAGCTTCTGCATATTCATGCGCCTGTAAGTACAAGAATGTTACACCTAGCGCTATGGTTAAAATCAAACCAATCGTAATTTGCTTACGATTATTTTTCATCATACCCCAATGTGCCCATGTTAAAGTCGCACCTGAAATCAGCAAAATCAAAGTATTGATCGCTGGTAGCCCCCACGCAGGAATTACTTCAAGCGCCTCTTTAGCAGCTGGCCCTGCTGTTGGCCATGCAGCCACAAAGTCTGGCCAAAGCATTTTGGCATCAGCTATCCAATGTATGGACACATTGCGTGCATAAAACAAAGCACCAAAGAATCCAAAGAAGAACATCACTTCTGAGAATATGAACCAACCCATACCCCAACGAAATGACATATCAACTTGCTTGTTGTAAAACTTACCAACGCTCTCGCCAATTACCTCACTAAACCAACCATACAACAAATAGGCAAAAGATATAAAACCTGCAATCAATATTGGCTTACCCATCGCAATTTTATTGATCATCATAATAAAGCCGCCCGCCATTAAGAACAGTGTTATTGACGAAATTAGCGGCCAAAATGATGGGCTTGGCAAGTAATAACTTTTTGTATTCTGACTCATGTTTGCTCCCTAAATATTTTCTATATCACACAGTTACTTAACTTGCGGCGGCGTTTCAAATGTATGGAATGGTGCTGGTGAAGGCACTGTCCACTCAAGGCCATGCGCGCCTTCCCACACTTGATTGCTTGCTTTTTTACCACCACGAATACATTTAATCACTACATACAGGAACAGCAATTGGCTAATACCTAACGCAAATGCACCGAGTGAAGAAATCATGTTGAACTCAGCAAACTGTTGTGAATAGTCTGGGATTCGACGTGGCATACCAGCTAAACCTGTGAAGTGCATCGGGAAGAACGTGACATTAAAGGCAATCGTCGTTGTCCAAAAGTGCCATTTACCTAATTTTTCGTCATACATATGACCTGTCCATTTTGGTAGCCAGTAGTAAACGCCACCCATAATCGACATTGCAGCACCAGAGAACAATACGTAATGGAAGTGCGCTACTACATAGTAAGTATCTTGCAATTGAATATCTACCGGAAGAATCGCACAAACCAAACCACTGAAACCACCGATAGTGAACAAGAACACGACGGCTACAGAAAACAACATCGGTGTTTCAAAGGTCATAGAACCTCTCCACATCGTTGCTAACCAGTTAAACACTTTCACACCAGTTGGCACTGAAATCAACATCGTGCTATACATAAAGAACAACTGGCCTGCAACTGGCATACCAGTTGTAAACATGTGGTGCGCCCAAACTACGAACGACAACACAGCAATCGCAGCAGTTGCATATACCATAGACGCATAACCAAACAATGGTTTACGTGCAAAGGTTGGAATAATGGTAGAGAGGATGCCGAAAGCTGGCAAAATCATAATATAAACTTCTGGATGACCAAAGAACCAAAACACGTGTTGGAATAAAACAGGATCACCACCGCCAGCAGCATTAAAGAAATGCGTGCCAAAGTGACGATCAGTAATCAGCATGGTCACTGCACCAGCTAACACTGGCATAGCAGCAATTAGTAAATACGCTGTAATTAGCCATGTCCAAACAAACATTGGCATTTTCATTAACGTCATGCCTGGCGCACGCATATTTAAAATAGTGGTAATGATGTTAATAGATCCAACAATAGAAGACACGCCCAATATATGTATTGCAAATATAGTCATATCAACTGATATGCCACCTTGCACTGAAAGTGGTGGGTACATTGTCCAGCCGCCTGCTGCTGCACCGCCTGGCACAAAAAACGAAGCGATAAGCAAAATTGCCGCTGGAATCAACAACCAAAAGCTCTGGTTATTAAGTCTTGGGAAAGCCATATCTGGTGCACCAATCATCAATGGAACTTGCCAGTTAGCAAATCCAACAAACGCGGGCATAATCGCACCGAAAATCATAATCAACCCGTGCAAAGTGGTTAGCTGATTAAACACTTCTGGCTGAACAAATTGTAGGCCTGGCTGAAACAGCTCTGCACGAATACCCATTGCAAGCGCACCCGCAAACATAAACATGGTAAAACTAAACCACAGGTACATGGTGCCGATATCTTTATGGTTGGTAGATTTTACCCAACGCATAAGTCCAGTAGGATGACCATGGCCATGGCCATGATCGTCGTGATGTGTTGCAGTTGTCGTACTCATCAAATTCTCCTAAAAACTACAGCTAATTATCTAATAATTAAATTTAAAAACTATCGCGCCGCTTTAACTTGCGACGGTTGCACAACAGCGTCAACCGTAGCAGTGTTGCCTAAACCATTGCGCTGATAAGTAATCACAGATGCAATTTCCACATCGTTTAATAGCGTTTTCCATGGCTGCATTACGCCTTTACCATTAAGCACACGGTCAAGGTGGCTGTCTTTAGCATATCTGCCATCCGCCCCCCAAATTGCACCTGTTGCGATTTTGCTACCCGTTATAGCTGGGAATGCTGGAGGCAAACCAGCGCCACTTACCTGATGGCACATTGCACAACTTTTCTCATAAACAGCTTTACCGTTGGCAACCAAATCATCTTTGGTCCACTATTTGTCAGCGCCCGCATTTGCCGCTGCCGCTGCCTCTTTTTTAGACGCTAGCCACTCGTTATATTTTTCTTCAGACACTGCCTCAACCACGATAGGCATAAATCCGTGATCTTTACCGCACAATTCAGCGCACTGACCGCGATAAGTACCTTCTTTTTCTACTTTAAACCAAACTTCTTTAATAAAGCCAGGAATCGCATCTTGCTTCACACCGAATTCCGGCACCCACCATGCGTGAATCACGTCGGCAGCCGTTAATACAACACGCACTTTTTTGCCTACAGGCACAACCATTGGGTTATCCACTTCTAGCAGATAATTTTCACCTTTTTCAGATTTGTTATCAATCTGGTCTTGCGTTGTTGCTAGCGTACTAATGAATTTCACATTTTTATCAAGGTAATCGTATTCCCACTTCCATTGATAGCCAGTGACTTTTACTGTCATGTCAGCCTCACTGGTATCCTTCATCGCAAAAATCGTTTTAGTAGCAGGGAAAGCGATAGCTAACAAAATCAATGCTGGAATAATTGTCCATACAATTTCTAATGTGTGATGCTCATGAAACTGAGCTGGTTGATGCCCAACTGATTTGCGGTGTTTGTATAGTGAGTAAAACATAATGCCAAATACCACCACAAATATACCCAAACAGATATAAACAATAAGCATATGCAAATCATAAATCTGCCCTGCAATTTCAGTAACTGGTGCTTTTAGATTAAGCTCATAAGCCGCTTCAGCACTGCTACCAATTAATAATAACGCCGCGCCTAGAAAGTGAATAGCTTTCTTATTCATAACTCAATCTACCTTAAAAATGTGAATAATTTTAGTAACCACAACAGTGCCAGTGAACCACATGAACCCCTTGAGTATTTGGCGCTATTGCTAACTTTTAGTGCTTTTAAATCCTTGATGCGCACTTATTTTAATTTGTCTGAATTCGCTTTTTAAGTGCAACTAATTACGTCGCAGTTAAAAACAATGAGAAATTAGCATAAAAAATCAACCGCCTCAAGCAAAAAGTTACATTTTTGTAACATTTTTTTCTTAATCTTATGCTAATTATTTGGTGCCGGGAGGGGGAATCGAACCCCCACGTTGTCGCCAACGCGGGATTTTGAGTCCCGTGCGTCTACCAATTCCGCCATCCCGGCTTGAGGTATAATTACAACTCCGCCATTATAACAATGTTTTTCTAGATGAGAACCCAAGATTTCGACTTTTATTTACCTGACGCCCTCATCGCACAGCATCCTACCAAGGCGCGCAATGCCAGTAGGTTACTGTATTTAAATGAAAAAATAGGGCAACCTACTGATCAATTTTTCATAGATTTACCCCAGCATTTAAATGCTGGGGATTTGCTTGTTTTTAATGATACGCGCGTGATTAAGGCGCGTTTATTTGGCAGCAAAGCTTCTGGCGGTGCGATTGAAATGCTGATTGAACGCGTACTAGACACACAAACGGTGCTGGCACATATTCGCGCCTCACGCGCACCTAAAGTTGGCACAACCCTCACGCTATCCAATGCTTTTAAGGCAAAAGTGATTGGCCGCAATGATGATTTATTTCATGTTGAATTTTTAAGTGATACGCCTGTGCTAGATTTATTAGAGCGCTATGGCGCACTGCCTTTGCCACCCTATATCACACACGCTGCAGAAGCAGAGGATGAAACGCGCTACCAAACAATCTACGCTAAGCATGCGGGCGCAGTGGCGGCGCCTACTGCAGGTCTGCACTTTGATGAAACCATGTTATCCAAGTTAAAAGAAAAAGGCGTCAATATCGCTTACGTCACCTTACATGTCGGCGCAGGAACGTTTCAACCAGTGCGCGTAGATAATATTGAAGACCATACAATGCACAGCGAGATTTATCATATTCCGCCTGAAACTATCGCCATGATTGAATCCACCAAAGCGCAAGATGGTAAAATTATCGCAGTTGGCACAACCAGTTTACGTACATTAGAAAGCGCCGCGCAACCTAGTAAGTTGGAATCTGGGAAAATGAAACACGGACAAAATGAGACAGATATTTTTATCACACCAGGCTATGATTTTAAAATTGTTGATAAACTCATCACTAATTTTCATTTACCCAAAAGCACTTTACTCATGCTAGTGTCCGCCTTTGCTGGTTTTGATGAAATTAAAAATGCTTACGCACATGCGGTGAAACAACAATATCGATTTTTTAGCTATGGCGATGCTATGTTATTAGAACGAAAAAACACTGCAAGAAAAGATTAATCTTAATAACAATTGACTTGACCATAATGGAACGCACAGTAAACTTTCCGCAAACTATATAGTCTAGCGATACGTTACATGACTCAACCTTAGGGAAAAACTTAATCAATGAACTTTGCCAAAAATATACATCAACCACTTTTAATCGCCGCACTTATGTCATTGACCAGTATTGTGTCATTGACTAGTATTGCATTGCATGCAGAAGTGCTACCACAAGCTGAGTTAGGCATTAAAATTTCGCTTGCAAAAAAATCTACCACACGCCCAATGACAGTGGCCTATATCCCTGGATTAAAGCGCTATTACATTGCGGATGGTGGTCTAGCGCCGATGGGGTCAGAGCTTGAAGCGCCCTTTTCTAAATCGCTCATTCATGCATACGATGAAACAGGGAAATACGTTAACTCTGCCAAACCAGGTTTTGACAATCGATCAATCTACTACAACACCAATACGGCTAAATTAGAAACCATTACCTATAATATTTCTAGCGATGTTGGGTTTTCACCGAACACGGGTATTTACTCGATTAATTTATCTGAAACGGGTGAAGTGCTAGAAACATCGGATGAGATTTCTCAATTCAACCCCGCCTTTGGCCACTCAGGCACCATGCCTACTTACGATGCCGACAACAAACGCTATTTCGCCAAACAAGGGCGTAGTGACAAAGTGTTTATTGTTGACCCGAAACTACGTGAAAAAGTGGGCGAAATCACGCTCGATTTAGCTAAGGCTGGCGCAGCCACTGATGACGTAAGCGATCTTTTTGTGGCTTATACTGGCATTAAAGGTGAAGAATTTATATTACTTGATATTGACCACAAGGCGGCGCTGGTGTTTAATTTAACGGGTAAATTTATTGCAAAAAGTGAACTACCTAAAGATTTAAAACTACGCTCACAAAATCACTTCAACGGCATTGGTTACGCAAATGACATGCTGTTTGTGTTTCATGACAGCGAAGGTGAATTTGGTACTTATTACGGATTTAAAGTGATTAAATAAGTAAGCTTTAAAATTAAAAAACCGCGGCCAATCATTAAATTAGCAGCGGTTTTTTTTAGATTAAAGCAAATTACTTGTCCTAAGTTACTTGCCTAGCATGCCTGCAACTTTACCTGAAACCATACCGAGTACAGCGCCTAATACGGTTGAAACAATCACTAACAACACTGGATTTGACAAATCCATCATGGTTGCATTTCCAGCAGTACCTGCAGTGAGTGCTAAACCCGCTGTTGCCGCATAACCATATACGTTAGCTGGTACGACTGATAGCAAGCTTTGACCCGCCACGATTACTAAGAAGAACACAGTCACCGCAATGATAACTGGAGCTGCTAGAGCACCTAAGCCGCCCAACATACCCGAACTGACCAAGTACAAAGCTACACCCGCAACTACTGCGCCATAACTCATCCCTGCGATTGTTTTTTGTAGTGCCGCGTTATCCGCACCTGAATGAAAATAACAGCCCCAAGCAATAAAACCAACCCATACTAAAGCTACGCCAGCAAGTGGATTTAACGCTAAAAATGCCCAAATTCCACCTAATACAGCAATACTTAAAGCTAATGCAGTTAACTTCGACATACTTTTCTCCCTAAATTAAAAGGTAAAACTCTTATAGAAATAATGTTGTTGAGAATTACAGCCAGTAAATTTAGTTTGGCGAAGCTTTACGATGAAACAGTGCACTACACCAAATTCAATCCGCTAGACTTACGCGCAGTCTAGCTTCAATTTGGTGCGTTTGACAAGCGCTTTTTTGGTGCGGCTATTTTGAGGTTTTTGGAGAGTTAGATTTGTGTGCTGAATTAATGCTGGGTTAATGCTAGATTAATTTAGCGAAGCTTGATTGATTTTTGCTACGTAATCCCAGTTTTTACGCCATGCGCCAAGCACTAGGTTAGGATATTGTGGCTTACCCAAACTGCCATTATAACGCCCTAGTGCGCGATATAAATCGCCTCTTTCTATGTCAATATAGTGCCTTAAAATCGTGCAGCCATAACGTAGATTGAGTTTTAGATGAAACAAATTATGGTCTGTTGCACCAATACTTTTCACCCAAAATGGCATCACCTGCATATAACCACGCGCGCCCACACTTGAAACTGCGTATTTTTTAAAACCGCTTTCTACTTGGATTAATCCTAATACCATTTGCGGGTCTAAACCCGCGCGCGTTGCCTCATAATGCACGGATCTTAAAAATTCTTCGCGATAGGTTTGATCTGGTAGACGTTTTTTTAAGCGCTCAGACATTTCTGTAAGCCAAACTTGGCCATCAACGTTGCTCGCAAACATAAGTTTAGGCGCGCCCAAATCACTAATGGATTTCTGCATCAGCGCTTTAACACTATTTGATAATTGCTCTTCCTTTTGATTACCTGCCTGACAAATAGGTGCGGCACAAATCAAAGCAATTAGGCAAATTTTTTGCCAGAAAATATGACTTAAGTAATGTTTAACCATTGATTTTAGACTGTATAAAACTAATTACTTCATTCATAAGCAAGTTCTGTGCCTCTGGCGCTGTTCTCGCTTTATATTCTAGTTTGCCTTCAGCCAGCCCACGCTCCCCTACCACAATGCGATGTGGAATACCCATCAAGTCACTTTCAGCAAACATGACGCCAGGCCGCTCTCCGCGGTCATCTAGCAGCACATCCAGCCCAGCTTTTTTACAATCTTCATAAAGTTTTTCTGCGGTATTTTTTACCAATTCACTCTTATCCAAGCCAATCGGGCAAATCACCAACTCAAATGGCGCCATGCTAAGTGGGAAAATAATGCCCTTTTCGTCACTTCCCTGCTCAATTGCGGCACCTACGATGCGTGAAACGCCAATGCCATAACAACCCATTTCCATTACTTGCGATTGACCATTTTCATCTAAGTAGATTGCATTCATCGCCTGTGCATACTTGCTACGTAACTGAAAAATATGCCCGACCTCTATACCGCGGCACAAGCTTAATTTGCCTTTACCATCTGGGCTGACGTCGCTCTCGACCACATTACGGATATCTGCCACCAAACTAGGCTCGGGCAAATCGCGACCAAAATTAACGCCACTTAGGTGATATTTTGGTTTATTTGCACCACACACAAAATCGCTCATATTGGCAACGGTTCTATCAGCAATCACTGTCACATGTGCACCCACACCAACGGGGCCAATAAAGCCTGGTGGGCAGCCATTTAAGTTTTCGCGCACTTCGTCGCCTGTAGCGAATCTAAACTCTGCCAAGCCTGTTATTTTATTCACTTTTATTTCATTTAAGCTGTGATCAGCGCGTAGCAAAAGCAAGTAGAACTTGAGCTTATCGTTTTCAGTCGCCATTAAGGCAAGTGCTTTTACATTATGCTCTAGCGGGATTCCTAACAACTCCGCAACCGCCTCGCACGTGGTTTGTTTTGGAGTTTCTACTTCCTGCATCACATGGCTGGGAACCGCTCTGCTATTGATTGCTGGCAATGCCTCTGCAAGCTCGACATTGGCTGCATAATCTGAGTTTTCACAATACGCAAGTGCATCTTCACCGCTATCTGCTAGCACATGAAACTCTTGTGAGCCATCGCCACCAATTGCGCCACTGTCCGCCTTGACTGCGCGAAATTTCAGACCAAGCCGCGTAAACACATTGCAATAAGCTTGGTACATTTGCGCGTAAGTTTGTTGCAGCGAATCGAAATTGGTATGGAAAGAATAAGCATCCTTCATTAAGAACTCACGTGCGCGCATCACACCAAAACGCGGACGAATTTCATCACGAAATTTAGTTTGAATTTGATACAAATTAATCGGCAATTGCTTATAACTATTAATCTCGCGCCGCACAATATCGGTAATCACCTCTTCGTGCGTTGGGCCAAAACAATAATCGCGCTCATGCCGGTCTTTAATTTTTAGCATTTGTGGACCAAACACTGCCCAGCGGCCTGTTTCATCCCACAACTCTTTTGGTTGCACGGCAGGCATCAAAAGCTCTAACGCGCCAGATTTATTCATCTCATCGCGCACAATATTTTCCACCTTGCGCAGAACCCTTAGTCCAAGCGGCATCCAACTATATAAACCATTACCGAGTTTTTTAATCAGACCAGCGCGTATCATGAGTTTGTGCGAAATTAGCTCCGCATCAATCGGTGCTTCTTTTTGGGTGGAAATAAAAAATTGTGAGGCGCGCATGTTATTTGACTATCTAATTGAAGATGATTTAACGAAAAGCGAATTTTATAGGTAAATGCAGTTTAAGTCAGCAAAGTCTTGGTGTTGCAAAAAGTTTAGGTGTTGCAAAAATTGTGATATGCGCCCATTCAATGTATAGCGGCTAAAATTCCACCATATTAATTTGTATTGTTAGCGATTAGCTTCGTAAAAATCCCAAATCAAATCGGTGGCATTAATAGCAGTTGAGCCTGTCTTATTGCCACGTACTTTTTTACCGCCTGGCCATGAGTGACCTCCAGTTTCTGTGATGCATATTTTTACTTGCGCGCCATTTTGGCACTGCTTGTAAATATCGCAATATGCACCTGAAACTTGCAGAACACGCTCTGGGCTTGCGCTACAACCATTCAACTTTACCCATTTTGCAACGGTATTAGGTACAGATTCGAAATCTGCATGTGTATTAGAGTCGCTTCCAGAGCCGCCGTGAAATAACACGCGTTCATCGTCTATTGCGTGTATGTGCAGCACTGAGACAGGCTTACTTGGCGCGCATTGCGCGGTGCCATCGGTGCCTGCCACCGCGGCTATTGCTGTAAACGTATCTGCCATTTCACAGGCCAGCCGATACGACATCATGCCGCCGTTAGACATGCCGTTGGCATAAATACGGTTAGCATCAACATTGGCACGGGCTTTCATGTCATTCACTACACTTTTTATAAAACCCACATCATCGATATTTTTATCACGCGCTTTGCCGCAGCAAATGCCTGCATTCCACGTGGCAAGGCCGCCTTTGGCAAAACGGCTGTACCCATTAGGAAACACCGCAATAAAGCCCGCACTTTCTGATTTTGAGATAATGCCATAGTATTCGTCGGTAGCTTGGTAACGCATATTGCCGCCGCCGCCATGCAGTGATAACACCATAGGCATAGGTTTAGCGGCTTGATAACTTTTTGGCACATGCACCATGTACATGCGTTTTATATCTTGATGCTTTAAGGTAAAAGTATAATCCCCTGCCTTGAGCGCCTGATTTGTTTGTTGATTTTCTTCTTGTTTACCACGCCAACGCTCTCGCAAATCACCGAACTCTGCCAGCGTATTTAGGCTAGCAAACATACAAATAATCAGGGCGTATAGAGAAATTTTTTTGCTATTAAGACTACGCATGGTTTTAACCTATTATAGGGCTTATAGTTAAAAACGCACTTCGGTAAGATAAGTCTACCGACAATAAACAAAATGCTTATTTCTGCAAGTCGCCTGCGCTAAGTATTACTTGCCTTGCACGTTGCTGGCTTGCGAATTTACTGGCTGTACAGTTCTTACCTTACCTACTGGGCTGTCTTCGGGTTGGTAGTTTGCTTTCCATGTTGCAAACGGCACGATGGTGGCCGCATGGCCGTTATCGTAAAACCAGCTATCGACTGCGTATCTTTCGCCAGTTTTAATATCACGTATCACCGCCGTGCTGTGCGGCCAGCCCGTAAAAAAGAAGTTACGCGTACGCGTATCTTCAATCTCATGCAACTGCACCAAACCATTGGCTTTTAACAAACGCATATAGGTAGTGGTGTTAATCGCCTCATCGTTACAATCTAACTGGCCAGGCGTGTTACCGCTATCAAACGTGCCTGCCAAATCGGTTGAAGTGCCATTTTTTGCGCCAACCATCCGTTCTATCTCGCCAATTGCGCGACTCAATTGCGCACGCTCATCAGCCGCATTAGTAGCTTTAGGACTAAATAGTTGAACCACGCCGCGCCATTCTGCATCACTGATGGAAAGTTGATTTGACTCAGCACAGCCGCCGCTATGGCAGACCTCAAATTGACTTAAGCTAGGTGTTTGCCGAAAAATCCGCGTGATATCGCTTAGCGCAGCGTACGCGGAAAAGTTTAAGCTAAATAAAATGGTGCTAAAGAATAAGCGGCTTGTTAGAGAGTTCATTACGGCTAGCGCCTTTTTGTGGATAATGCTTTTTTAAAACTGTGCTAATTTTATCAATCCCATATATCACGCCAGCTTCAAACTCGCCTTTTCTAAACAACGCTTCCATTTCGCGACAAATCACTTCCCACCCATCGTCGCCCAGATGCTTGTGTATCCCTCGATCACCAATAATTTCAACATCGCGATCTGCTAATAGTAAGTAAATCAGCACGCCGTTATTGTACTCAGTATCCCAAATATTTAAGCGTCCAAAAAGCTCAATGGCGCGCTTTTTAGGTGTTTTTTTGTACAAAATTTCTATAGGATGCAAGCCTGCTTCCACCACAAAGCGTATCTCGCCTGAGTGTTTTTTCTCGCTCGCAGCAATGGCTTTTTCAATCTCGTGTAACGAAATGACTGAAAAATGGCGGCTAACCTGCCATGGATTACTGACAAGGTGCGCAAAAAATCGAATGATGGGATGGAGTTTTTTCATCGTTTATATTCTACCAATCACCTGAAGCCCCGCCACCACCAAAATCACCCCCGCCACCGCCGCTCCAACCGCCTGAACTGCCACCACCAGAACCGAAACCGCCACCGCCCATACCACCGCTGTAACCACCAAGTCCGCGGCTACCCATCATCATGGTAAAAAAGAAAGCAATTAAGCCAAACACAGCAGCAGCCCCAAGCGCCAAACCAAGCAGCATAACAGCGCCACCAATTAGGCCGCCATTGAAAGCGCTGCCTAAAAAAGTACCGAAGATACTGCGTAAAATTAGCCCCGTAATTAAACCACCGAACAGTAGCATGGGTAATATATTACCAATATCTATGCCGCCAGAACCTTCGCTAGTAGGCGCTGGTAGCGCTTCGCCATCTACCAAAGCAATCAACTTATCCACGCCTGCATCTAGCCCGCCATAAAAATCACCTTGTTTGAATTTTGGGCCTATTACTTCTGAAATAATACGTTTAGCATACAAATCTGGAATTGCGCCTTCTAAACCGTAACCCACTTCAATACGCAATTTTCGATCATCTTTCGCCACTAATACCAATACACCGTCATCCGTTTTTTCGCGCCCTATTTTCCACTGTTCTACTACGCGAATGGAATATTGCGCGATATCTTCTGGTTGTGTCGTTGGCACTATCAACACTGCAATTTGGCTGCCTTTTTTTGTTTCAAAAGCAGCTAATTTATCCTCTAGTGCGGTGCGTTCGGCTGGCGAGAGCGTTTGTGTTAAATCGGTAACGCGGGTTTTAAGGGCGGGAACAGGCAGTAGCGCTGCATATGCAAATTGGCTAAGCAATAAGCACGATGCTAAAAATAGCAAAACGAATGCGCGTAAGCTCGTTTTAAATAATTTAGACACCTTGAGTTCCGTCATTCCCACGCAGGCGGGAATCCATTGGACTTTGAGTTTTCGTTCCATTTTAAAATGGATTCCCGCCTGCGTGGGAATGACGGAGTTAAAAGACATGTACTGTAACAAGTGCTATGTTTAAGCTTTAACAGCTTATTTCTTATCGCCAAACTCAACCTTTGGCGCGCTAGAAATCTCTTTTTCATTTTCAACCGTAAAGCTTGGTTTTGCTTTGTAACCAAACATCATGGCCGTTAAGTTATTCGGGAAAGTACGCACAGCGATGTTGTAATCTTTAATGGTCTCAATGTAACGATTACGCGCCACGGTGACACGGTTTTCAGTGCCTTCTAGCTGCGCTTGTAAATCTCTAAAGCCTTGGTCGGCCTTCAAGTTTGGGTAGTTTTCTGCCACCGCCATCAAGCGGGATAATGCGCCAGTTAATTGGCCTTGTGCGGCTTGAAACTTCGCAAATGCTTCTGGGTCGTTCAACAATTCTGGCGTCACTTGCATACTGCCTACTTTGCTACGCGCATTCGCCACATCGGTTAATACTTTTTCTTCATGCTCTGCATAACCTTTTACAGTCTCAACCAAATTAGGCACTAAATCAGCACGGCGTTGATATTGATTCAACACTTCTGACCAACTGGCTTTGGCTTCTTCGTCTAAGCTCTGAAATTGGTTGTAGCCGCAGCTAGACAAGCTTAATAGCATCACAATCGGTAATAATTTTGTCCAAAAAGTACGCATTGCTTTCTCCTTAATTTGTTGTTTTACTTGATTAAAACCTAATCATTAAAATGGGGCTACATCTTGTAAATTCAAGTGCGCGCTATATGCCTTGCACTATACGTTTAGCTAAGCACAAATCTTCCCACGTTTTGGCCTTAAGTTGCAAATCTTGCAGCATATCGCTCGGATGGTAAGTCACAATTAAAGGTGCGCTCATTAATTGATGTGTTTTTTCGCGCAAAGTTTCAATCGGCTCTGTCGTATTTAACACTTGCTGCGCCGCGATTTCGCCCATGACGATAATGACACTAGCTTCTACATTGGCAAGGCTTTCAATTTCTGACTCATTGGTTTTACTGATTTTTAAAGCCACTAAAATATTACTAAATAGGGTGCTCTGCGAGGCAGGTAAAATAAGGCTCGCAGGCCATACAAAAGCCCATGTTTTATCATCCGAAATGGTGCATGTGTAGCGCACAGCCTCCGCCAAAACGGCGGCGATTTCCACTTCAACGGCTGGTGCTTCTATTGCTGGCGCTTGAGATATTGTTACTTCAGGCTTCAATGGTGCGCGCAATTTCCACACTGGAAACAATTCCAGTTCGCGCAAAACGTCTTCACGTGTCATATCCATCATGCTACTTTCATAACGCCAAACCCATTAATATCGCATCTTCACGGCCATTTTGTGTAGGGTAATAGCCGCGCCGCACAGCCATTTCGCAAAAGCCCATATTTTCATATAAAGCGATGGCAGAAATATTACTGGTACGCACTTCTAAAAACATATTAGCAGCCTTGTGGCGTTTAGCAGTCGTCATCATATGCTCTAATAAATAGCGTCCCAGCCCTTGTTTTTGGCGGTGTTTGGCGACGCTCAAATTCAACAAATGCGCTTCATCCATCACCATCATCATAAGTGCATAACCTATCATTTCAGTTTTCTCTACTTTTACCCTATCCTCTAGTACCCAAGCGCTGTAGCCACTATTCAATGAGTCACTAAAATTGCCGCGCGTCCAAGGGTGGCTATATATTTCAGGTTCAATTTGCATAATCGTATCTAAATCGCCGATTTGCATAGGTCGTAAACTTAAATTAGGCTGTAATTGCGCACTCATTTTAAACTACCCGTTCGCCCTGAGCTTGTCGAAGGGTGTAGTTATTTTGTGGTTCGACAAGCTCACCACGAACGGTAGGTATTTGATATTTAAACTGCCCATCATAGGCGTTGTCCTGCCTCGCGCTCAGCGCTGGTTAAGGCAACGCGGTTACGCACATAAATTGGCGCGGCTTCACTGGCCGGTTTGGCTAAGCCTGCCAAAAATGTAGGTGTTGCGAGCTTTAATATAGCCTCTGCCGTTGGCGTGGCTTTATAATGTAAATCTTCAGAAACTATTTTAGTTAAGTTTTGCGCGTAAATACCACTTAATATTTCGCCATAAGCCGCCCAACCACTGCCTACGCCAACCCAGCTGCCATCAAGCGCGCTGTGTAATTGAGCCGCGGCTTCTGGCTTGCATACTTTTGTAGCGCTTTGCTCAAGCCATTCGCCATTTATTTTTTCAAAAGCCGCATGGTAAACCTCACCCATGCGCGCATCTAGGCAAACAATCACTTTATCTGCACCGCTGGCTTGCGCTGCCGCCAGCAAAGTATTCACGCCAACCACAGGCAAATTTGCACCAAACCCTAAACCTTGCGCCACGCCGCAGGCAATGCGCACGCCCGTAAACGCGCCTGGCCCTGCGCCAAAGGCAATGCCATCTAAATCGCTTAACTTAACTTTGGCTTCTTCTAACAGTGCCTGAATTTGCGGCAAAATCAATTCCGACGAAGCGTTACCCGCGTGTTGATAATGCACGTAAGTCTTATCGCCAAGCTGAAGAGCGAGCGACAAAAATTCGGTAGAAGTATCGAGTGCTAGGAGTTTCATAAATTACGCTAATTAAAACGGCATTATACGATTTATATTAATTCCATCATTCCCGCGCAGGCGGGAATCCATTTTACTCTCTATCAAGCCTTAAAAGCCAATGGATACCCGCTTTCGCGAGTATGACGAATGAAGAAGGATTTGCTTAATATTATTCACTCGCTATTTTACCGCGCAATTACTTAACCGGCTAAGTTGTCATGCTGAACTTGATTCAGCATCTTATATAAATGAGCGAGATTGCGGATCAAGCCCACAATGACAGCAAAATTAATCTGTCGCTATTTTGCCACGTAATTGCTTAACCTGCCCGCGGATTGTTTTGCCTTCTAACCGCCGCTGCTTAGAACCATAACTAGGCCGCGTCGCATAACGCGTTGGTTTGACTTGGTTTGCGGCATTTACAATCTCATGCAAACGCTTAATCGCGTCTTTTTTATTCGCCTCTTGCGTGCGATATTGCTGCGCTTTAAGAATCAACACACCTTCATCAGTGATGCGGTTATCTTTGCTATGCATTAGTTTATTTTTAAGCCAATCGCTTAACGATGAAGCGTGAACATCAAAGCGCAAATGAATCGCACTCGAGACCTTATTCACGTTCTGCCCACCCGCCCCCTGCGCGCGGATGGCAGTGAGTTCGTATTCATTTTCTGGGATGAGAATAGCAATCTCCTAAGCTAATAAAGCTCTTCCTTAAGTGCCTTGGTCGCTTGATAGGCAATAGCTGAGAAACTCTCTGCTTGAACTAAAGATTTCTTAAAGTATTCTTCTAGATTATCGGGATAGTCATAAACCTTCAATGCTCTCAATTCCTTAATTAGGATCTCATAACAGTAGTAGCACGCAGTAAGTGCATGACCCAAATCAGGGTAACTACTTACTTTTGATGAGCTCTCATGATGAGCAAGCAATTCGTCCCGATAATTTTTAATACTTTCCCAATAGGCATGCCATTCGGCTTCTGACATCCCAACCTTGTCAAGCAAGCCTTTACGAAAAGTTTCTTGATTCTTAACATGATTAGACCAATGAGTGCCTTGAGCTCTTGAGCCGAATACCTTGCACCACTCCAAGACAGCAATATCGAAGAAGTTGTTAAAGACTAGTATCCAATAGTTCTGATTGAAGTCATCTTTGAAAGGCTCCAAGGACCGATGGTATGCAACATTTCGAGTAACATACACAAACCTAAAGACTTGATCAACGACCCTCCTGATTTCTTCGCTCATGCTCTTTCTCCAAGAACATACAAATTATTATAGAAGTCCATAAGTTTTATTATTACTCTTATCGACAGTGACCTTCAAGAAACCTCAAAAAAGAACGCTTCTACATCCGCCAACTCTTTGGTGCGTTTAAACGGTGGCAAGCTTTGCCAGATACGCTTGCCATAAGGTTTGGTGATCAAACGCGGGTCACAAATCACCAGTACGCCCCTATCAGTTTCATCGCGAATTAACCGCCCTGCGCCTTGTTTTAACGTAATCACCGAATACGGTAATTGATATTCCATAAACGCGTTTTTGCCTTCCTCATTCATTTTATCAATCCGCGCAGAAAGAACAGGGTCATCGGGCGGGGCGAACGGAAGTTTGTCGATAATCACCACACTCAGCGCCTCACCGCGCACATCTACGCCTTCCCAAAAGCTCTGTGAGCCAACAAGTACGGCGTTGCCATGCGCACGAAAGCGGTCTAGCAGCTCTGTACGCGTGCTTTCGCCTTGCAATAACAGCGGGTATTCCATGCCCTTGCTTGAAAATTCTTCTTTAAGCAGCGAATGCACCTCGCGCATGGCGCGTAAGCTAGTGCACAGCACAAAGGCGCGGCCACGGCTGGCTTGAATCACAGGCAAGCTAACCGCAGCCACTGCCGCGGCATAGGCAGATGAGTTGGGGTCTGGCATATTTTGCGGCGCATATAACAGCGCTTGGGTTTCGTAATCAAACGGGCTCTCCCAAAAGCCAGTATCGGCAGCGTGTAAGCCCATTTGCGCAATGTAATGGCTAAAATCACTTTTTACCGCCAATGTAGCCGAGGTAAATATCCAAGCACGTGGTTGCGCGTTAAGTTGTTTGCTAAAGCCATCTGCCACGCTGAGTGGTGTAGCGTGTAGTTGTACGGATTGCGTAAAAACCTCTACCCAGCG